>CAZWAU010000144.1:0-3683 GCA_964631995.1 uncultured Nitrososphaerota archaeon | reverse complement strand
AGAGCATGCTGCTCTCCACATGAATGTGTCCATCAAGAAAACCAGGTAGTGCAAAGCAGTTCGAACCATCGATAACTCTTGTCTCAGGGCCGATGCTCTGAGAGGAGCCAATGTCTGCAACATATCCTTTCGATACAGATATGCTGACATCTGGAATTAACTCTCCAGTTTCAACATTTACAAGCGTTGTTTCTTTGACAATCAAATCGGCATAGGCCTTTCCCAATGCAACCCTTGCAAGATGCTCCGCGGGCCTTTTTGCGCGATACATGAGTTAGTTACTTTTCGAAGGTAGTTAATTAATTAACTACTAATTAGCCAACAAATCAGTGCTATCGGCCTTTACCCACTTGGCCTGATTCTCGCCCTGGGTTTGAAAACTCCCATGAAAAGGCAGCGCTCTGGAGGCATCATCATGATTTTTGCACTTTGGCCCTCCATCCTAGCTGGAGCCCCTCTGACAATTGCAGCCGGGACCCTCTCGTCACTCTCTCCCATCACGAGATGAGCAGCAGAAGCTATGTCATCGGCCAAAGCATGGGTTGTTATCACCAAGGGCTTCCCATACAGGTCCTTCTGGACCCTGCAATCTCTCAAGAGCTCAAAACCTGAGGCCCCAATAGTGACGCCTATCGTTCCCATGCGAAGTGGAGCGACCCTGCTGTCGATTATCGACACCCCTATGCGCTTGCCCGTAAATGCCCGAACCTTTCTTCGAATCTTTTCAGCAGATCTGTTCGGATCTTTCGGCCAGAGGATCGCTGAGCCAGGTGGAGCATTCTTGTGATCTATTCCTGCATTTGCAGTCAATATATTGTCTTTCAGTGTATAGAGGGCCCTGTAAACTCCACCATAAATAGCGTCCGATTCCTTCAGAACAAGCTCGACGAACGCTGGCTCAAGGCTATATTTTCTAGCCAAAAGCTTCGCCTTTCTTGAAGGTTTCAAAGAAGAAAGTGACACTATTCTTCCCTCAACAACGGATACAACCTTGCTTGCCACGACCAATATGTCCCCGTTTTCCATTTCGAGCTTCATTTTATCTAGTGCTTGGAGAATTGTTTCCACCAGGTCGTCGCCTCTGCGAATCAGCTTAGTCCTAATTGGAAAGACCTGGACCAATCCACGAGAGGATATGGAAGAGTTCAACAACAGGAAGCGCCGCGCAGAAAGAAAGAGGTTCTCGATAAAAGCATGTTCCCACGATCAAAGCGGGTACTAGTTGGTTTTCCTTGCTCTTCCATATTTCGTGATGTCGTAGAATGGCCAACCGACCACCTTAATCTTGTGGCATGCCCCCCTGATCTCTACCTCCAACTCGGTTCCGATAGAACTGTAGAATGGTAGCACATACCCCATGCCAATGGGCTTCTTGGAAAGAGGGCTGACCGTGCCGCTCGTAACGGTACCGACCAGCTCTCCATCTTTGAGGATTGGATTGCCCTTTCTCGGAACCGCCATATCGAGCAACTCAAAACCAATCCTCACAGTTCTCAAACCTTCCTCCCTCTGCTTGATGAGAGCTTCCTTTCCAACAAAATCCTTTTCAAATTTTACGACAAAGTCCAACTTGGCTTCAAGAGGCGTAACTTCTTCGCCGATATCGTTTCCATAAAGCGGGAGGCCAGCTTCCAGCCTCAGCGTGTCCCTGGATCCGAGACCGCAAGGCTTTATGCCCAAATCTTTTCCAGCCTCGATGATCGAATTCCAGAGCTCAATAGCTCTTTCGGGGCTGTCGATGGCAACATCCATGATGTAGATTTCGAATCCATCTTCACCCGTATAACCAGTTCTGGACAGAAAAACCTCCTGCCCAGCCAGGAGCGTCATTTGGCCACCAAACCTTCTTAAACCTTGGAGGTCGGATGATGCTATGCTCTGCACAGTCTCAAGCGCCCTAGGCCCTTGCACAGTGAACATTGCCGTAGTGAGCGTTAAATCCTCGATCATAACGCTGAATCTATCCTGAAAGCTCTGGAACCATTCAAGTATCTTTGCTGTGTTTGCTGCGTTCGTGACCACCATGTAGCCCCTTCCTTCCAAGAAATAAATCAGCACATCATCCTTAATCCCACCAGAGGGGTTACAGATTGTGCTGTACTGTCCTGAAAAACAACTCAGCTTAGAAGCGTCATTGGTTGAAAGATAATTTATGAAACGGAGAGCATCGTTTCCAGTTATTAATATTTCTCCCATGTGGGAGACATCGAATATCCCTACGTTGTTCCTCACTGCAAGGTGCTCCTCCGAGATGCTCGAGAACCAAAGGGGCATCTCCCAGCCTGCAAACTCGACCATCTTTGCATGAGCGGCAACATGGAGATTGTGGAGATGGGCTTTCCTTGCCATCTTTTGACCTTCAAATCCAACGATGTCATGCGGCATATATAATGACCGACCAACTCGCTTTGGCCAGCTCTTTTCGATGTTCTGCTCGAAAAAGGCCCACTGCGAAGCACAGCTTTTTCAGTGCCAACAGTTTTAAGCTACAGCATAACTGAGCGCGGGGTCGTCAAGGCATGCAGAGAAGGTCGGTAAGCTTAGCACTGACTGGAACGTTTGCTGCTATGTACGCTGTGCTAGGCTTAATACCCGCTTTCAAGATCTTGGGGGGACAGGGATTCATAAGCGCCTCCGCATTCATATCCCCAGTGGTTGGACTTTTACTCGGGCCAATCTTGGGCGCCATCTCGATGGCCGTGGGAGGGATTCTGGGGACGATGCTGAATCCTGCAGCACCCTTGGGGATATTCACATTTGTGCCAGGGGCAGTATGTGCTCTATGTGCAGGGTTTATCGCGAAGGGAAGGGCGTGGGTGGTAGCTCTGATCTTAGGCACCCTCGTTCTTGTGTTTCTTTTATATCCGGCCAACAACGTCCAGCCGATATACCCTTATTATGTCTGGCTTCACATGATCGCCATCTTCTTCCTGATCTCTCCGATAAAACGCAATGCAACAGAGTTGGCCCGAAGGGCGAGGATCGACGAAGCCGTTACGGGAATGGCGCTAATCTTCTTTCCATCTACGATGGCCGAGCAGATGACTGGGAGCTTGATCTGGGCATTTCTGATTGGGCCTGCCGTCTCGGCGATCTGGGCAGAGTTCGGCATTCCCATCATGTTAGCTTATCCTATCGAGAGAACGATAATTACGCTTGGTTCCTCCATCATAGGTGCAGCTTCATCTAAAGCAATGAGATCGGCCGGCTTGGAGATTAGTAAGTAGATGGAGCTCCCTCTACTTTAAAGACGGGAACCCTTATAAAAAAAGGAAATCGGCAAGAAACGCATGGAACCTGATGAAGCGTTTCAGAAAGTCTTCTCGTTACTGAGGCAGCACCACGAGTGGTTCAGTAATAGCATACCCCTGATAGCGAGCGAGAACATTGTGAGCCCTGCAGTTAGGGAGGCGATCATTTCCGACTTTATGCACAGATACGCCGAGGGTTGGCCCGGAGAGCGGGTATATGCCGGTTGCAGATACATAGACCAAGTTGAATCTATAGCCATAGATCTCGCCAAGAAATTGTTTAAGGCTGGTTTCGCCGATGTCAGACCAATATCAGGAGTTGTGGCCAATCTTGTAGTTTACACAACACTCACGAAGCCCGGAGACACGATTTTCGCCCTTCCAATACCGTCCGGTGGCCACATATCGATGGGTCCTCTGAAAGCAAAAACC
>CAZWAU010000143.1:0-11626 GCA_964631995.1 uncultured Nitrososphaerota archaeon | reverse complement strand
GGCTCCCAGATCATTACTCTGGAAAGGCTATCGAGATAGAAGGCCAAAGATTGAAGCTTCGATAATTGGTTATAGCCATTTTCATTGAGGAAGCTTGTGGAAAAAAGAATTTTATAAGGAACGATTTTCCAATCGCTTCATGAGAAGTTACGCATTTTCTGAACAAGATTTGACAAAAGACCTAGAAAAAATCGGATTGGAAAGAGGCGATACAGTTCTGGTTCATAGCTCGCTGAGCAGAATCGGCTATGTTCCTGGAGGTGCCAAGACCGTAATAGGTGCTCTAATGAGAGCCATAGGTGAAGATGGTACGTTAATAGTTCCAACGATTACTGGACGGATTTCCGATTCTCCCGAGAATCCTCCATCCTTTTCTAAGAACAAGCCATCTTGGACCGGTACGATACCAGAGACATTGAGAAAAATGGAAGGAGCGTGCAGGAGCGCACATCCGACACATTCCGTAGCTTCTATTGGCAAACTGGCTGAAAAGATAACGGAGGGTCATGATGGTGCCTTAACCCCCTGCGGAAAGGGAACACCATACATGAAAGTAGCAGAACTGGAAGGCAAGATCCTTTTTCTAGGAACTACATTAGAATGCAATACAACTTTTCACTCGGCAGAAGAAATTGCGAGGCTATATTACCACCTTCAGCCCGAGCCATCTATTTGCAAGATCGATGTTGGTAAGAAGCTCGTAAAGAGAAAGATGTTTCTCCATGCCTGGGGAACTCCTAGGGTTTTTGCGGAAAAGGAAAAGGAACTGGTCAAGCTTGGTATTGCGAAGGTCGGTTATGTTGGTAGAGCAAGGAGCGTCCTGATAAACACAAAGGAGATGATCGACCATGTCCTGCAAAAGTTAGAAAAAGATCGCCTTTACCTAGTTGATGTTGAATCGATCAGTTTCGGATGCATCGATGGGTGCATCGAACTACTTCGCAAGGAAAAATTCAGATCAATGAAAATTAACTTGTTTCTTCCAAAGAAAAGTTCAGTCATTTTCTCTGGCGATCAAATTGAGTTCGATGGGGTCAAGATGGGGTTTTCAGGCAACCTAAAGCTTGAGGGAGGATTGGTTAGGATGCGATTGAGGGCTGCGAAGAGGGTAAAACTAGATGGGGGCTATAATTACTGGTTGCAATTCCGGAAGAGGAGGGGTTTGTTGGATATAGACATTATCGAACACGCAAGACATAATTCTTTCGCGATTACAGGGCCATAAGTGTATTCTAGCCCGCCTCTCTCCATCGATGTCATGTTTCCGCTCTAAGTGGAATAGGGTTAGTCCAGGCTCTCTTGTTTTCAGAGTTGACGACTTCGATCCTGATATATTTGTTAAAAAACTCTAGGCCACATTCAGCCTCTGCAATCGTACCGTTTGATGATACGGCCCTAAGCTTTCTTCCATTTCGCAGCGTGACTTTAGTCTCCGTAGCGCCATCCACTTCCTCAACTTTGACATCGCTGATGGCATCATCCATCTTTCCACTTTTCCAAGCCTCGATGATTCCTTTAATCGTTGGATAATCGAAAACGATACCGGTTCCATTGTGTGAAATCATAGACATCTGCCTTGCGCCATTGCACCTGACCCTGAGCGTCCCGCCAAGCTCAACGAGCTTTATTTTTGGACCCATGCTCGAGTAGAAGAGGCCCTCCTTTAAGGCCTTGGAGATGCTCTCCCAGTCAAATTCTTCGGCTTTAACCCATACCCATCCTCCGAAAGCATCGTAAGGAGGGTAGACATACCGGTGGGCATCATCTACCGCTATACCCTTGACCATCCGGCCAAGAGACAGGATCTGGTCCCATTGGACTACTGCGAAGCCCTTTCCGACCTCTGCTTCGCATCCCGTGTTAAACACCTCTATGCCTAAGTATCCCGTCACCGCAAGCATGTCTTCGGGCAGCAGACTGGACCAATATGGATGCGCTATGAAAGCCAAACCTCCAACATCGGAGATTGCATCTAGTGTATTCTGGACTGCTTCTGGCCCGTTCCCACTTTCCATATGCAATTCATCTTCAATCCCTACAGCCACTATGTGGTAGCTCTCGCCCGCCTTCGAGACGCCTACAGAGATTTCCTCCCCACGGATCAAAAGAACGCCTTCATCTGCATGCTCCAAGTCTGTGATCTTTCCATGGTCTGTGAAAGCGATGAAATTGTAGCCATTCTTCGCATACACTCTAGATACATCGATGGGAGAAAGGGCTCCATCTGAATTAGTTGTGTGGCAATGCAGACTTCCCTTGTACCACCTGCCTTTCGACCCGAAGTATTGGAACATTCGCTTTAGCCCTGAAAGTAAACCTATTAGACTTTTGTACGCTTGTTCCAACACCATTCCAAATGGCTGCAAGCTGAATCTTGCAACAGCGTATTCCTCTGCGTGAAAAACCGTTTATACACCACATTGTGACCATTCCGTGAAGGGTGCAAATACGATTGGGAGGTCTCTTTGGTGCCGTCTCGAAGGAAGGTCTTCCCCGAGATCTATTCTTTGGGGTCGATTACCACTCACATTTGGGCACAGAGGTTGGAGGGATAGCGTTTCTCGACGAAGATATAGAGGTGATCTCCAAGGACATAGGAAATAGCCAGTTCAAGTCGGAGTTCCAGGATGATTACACAAGGATAAGGGGGAAGCTAGGGATAGGCGTCATCAGCGATTTGGAAGAAGGTCAACCGATCAAGTTTGAGTCTAGGATCGGGACCTTCGCCCTGTGCACGACAGGTTTGGTTAGGAATGCGAGAGAGCTATACACAGAGTTGATAGAGAGCGGCACAACCCTCAAGAGGTCCAGAGTCAAGCCTGGAGGGACTGTTCCAAACCAAACAGAAATCGTTGGCGAGTTGATAAGCAAGGGCAAGAATGTGATTGATGGAATAGAGAAGATGCACGAAAGAATCGAGGGTTACGTATCCCTCCTTCTTCTCCTGAAGGAAGAGAGAAGCATATACGCGTCTGGAGATGCTTTCCCTCTGGCAATAGGAAGAAGGGGGGAGGACTGGGCTTTGGCTTCCGAAACCGCATCATTCCCGAATCTGGGATATGGTGTCTTCAAGTTTCTAAGATACCGAGAAGTAGTGTCGATAAGCGAATCGGGTATAAAGACGAGAGTGGATGCACCAAAGGGGATGAGGTTTTGCCCTTTCCTACATGTATACTACGGTTTTCCAGCTTCTGACTATTATGGCATAAATGCAGAGGTTGTGAGGGAAAGGTGCGGCGGTTTCCTCGCTGAGAAAGATGATGTAGAAGCGGACCTGGTACTAGGGATAGCAGACTCAGGTTTCGCGCATGCTGTAGGATATGTCAAGAGGAAGATAGAACTTGCCAAAGGGAAGATAAGCAAAGCTCTGGATCAATATCGTTCTGGGAAAATAGACATGGATGAGCTGGAAGTAACTGTGAAGAAGGTCCTAGGATCGCTTCCTCCTTTGAGGCGACCTCTTGTGAAGTATACGCCAGGCTGGGACAGGTCATATATTCCACCGACACAGGACAAAAGGGAGCTCATAGCAAAGCACAAGCAGATACCAAATCCGCAGATGATAAGGGACATGAGCATTGTTTTGATAGACGACTCGATAAGGAGGGGCACTCAGCTCCGTGATCTGTTGAGGGAGAAAATCATGCCACATGGTCCGAAGGAGGTCCATGGAAGGATAGCCTCCCCTCCCCAGATGTTCCCATGCATACTAGACCTTTCGACAAAGAATCAAGATCTGGCTACACATAAAGCCATCGCGAGGCTCGAAGGGAGGATCGTGGAGAATATCAAAGAGTACATGGATCCGAAAGGTCGGAAGTTTGAGCTAATGATTGAAGAGATAGGGAAGATGATAGGTTTTACGACTCTTAAGTACCAAACCTTGGAAGACATGATCAGAGCTGTAATAGAGGCTCCAAACAACCTGGGTTTAAGGAGGGAAGACTTGTGCCTATACTGCTGGACAGGTGAACTTTGAGTTTAGTTGTCCTGATCATCTTTGAAGATGGAATTATAGAGCAACAGTATCCTAAGATTTTGAAAGATCAGAATATCGCTGTCCATCAAACAGGATAGTAAAGCGAAGGAATAGATTGGTCACAGAATATTCACCCCTCTATACTGAGGGGTTTCACCCATTTCGATTTTTTATCGCCTCGTACTTTTTTAATGATTGCATGAGCAATTCGATCCAATCTACACTTCTTCCGACCATGAGATTTAAAGATAAAAAGATAACTAAAAGTTTCCCAAGAGCAAATTAACAGCGAAACACATCGCGCTTAGATAAACATTTAATAGTATGAAGATTTCGAATCTCGTTTCTCCTCTCTTTTAGAAACTTTAACATGAGGGCATAAATTAAACCCAGTTTATCGGCCAAGCGATTTTTAAAACACATTTGATGGCTTCTCGTGAGGGTTGTCAGTAGCTTCATAGGCCCAAATCCGTAAATAGTTGATAGGAATCCCAAGACTCCGAAATGAGGAAAGAAGTAAGGGTGGTTTTGATCGGCGCTGGAAGCTTGGCTTTCACGCCTTCTCTCCTGAAAGGACTGGCTATGAGTCCTTTGTCTGATGAGTGTGAAATGACGGTAGCCTTGATGGACGTAAATCATGAAATTCTAGATACTATGTACCAAGTGGGAACAAAACTCCAAGAGCATTTTGAAAGAAGGGGAAAAACTAGGTCATTCAAGATCGAAAAGTACATGGACAGAAAAGCCGCATTGAGAAATGCCGATTTCGTGACCGTCACGATAAGCGTGGGAGGGGCTGAGGCAACCCACCTCGATGTACAAATCCCAAAGGCTAAGGGGATCCTGCAAGCCATAGGCGACACTGTAGGTCCGGCTGGAGTGTTCAGAAGCTTCAGGCATGTACCAGTGATGCTCGGCATAGCACGAGATATGGAAGACCTTTGTCCAGACGCATGTCTCCTCAACTACACGAATCCCTTGACCCCGCTGACTAGGGTTGTGCAGAGAGAGACGAAAATAAGGTGTTACGGATTGTGCTCTGGGCCATTCGGTGCAAGGCCAGCTTTGGCAAGAGCCTTTGACTCGAAGCCCGAAGATGTTGAGGTTCTCGTTGCTGGCATAAACCACCTATTCTGGATCAAGGACTTCAAGGTGAAAGGAATGGATGGATATGAGTTGCTCAAAGAAATGGTGGCTAGGGGGGAGACGCCAAAGATAGACCCTGTCCATTTCCAGCTTTACAGGGTTTTCGGAATCCTGCCGTCTGTTGGGATCGGGCACCATGTTTCGGAATTCTTCCCAAGCCTCTTTATGCATGAAGAGGCGGTAGAGAAGTACAGGATACCACTCGACCTGAAAGGCACGATATACGACTATGGAGTTAGGGACCGAGTTCTCAAAGCGATAAAGGGCGTAATCTCTGGGGAAAAAGCTGTGGATTCTTTGGAAGAGGGAGAAGAGGCTACCGCCATAACGCTCATCGAAGCTATGGTGCTTGGCAAGAAGACCATTTTTCCAGGAATCAATGTTCCAAACGATGGCATAATAACAAATTTACAATCTTGGGGAACATTGGAAGTACCGGCACTCGTCGATTCTCTTGGAGTCCATCCTTTCAGCTTGGGCCAACTTCCAAGGGGGGTAGCAGCGGTTTTGGCTGAAAGGCTGAACCAATATGAGTTGGAAATAGATGCGGCATTGTCTGGCGACAGAGGTTTGGCCCTTCAATCGCTCCTCATGGATGGCTATGTTAGATCGGTGGAGGTTGCGGAGGAGCTTCTGAACGAGGTTCTAGAAGCGGAGAGGGAGTGGGTTCCTTCGTACTGGTTTGAGGGTTGATGGCAAGTTTGGAGTGCCCTAGCATTTTGGCTTTTCAGATATCTATGGTCAGTGAGAGGTTGGCTTTGCTTTGATCATTCTCCAAATTCCAGTAGGACCAATGAAAAATTTTGCATATCTAATTAGCGATGGTAAGACAGGGGTTGCTGCCGTTATAGATCCTGGGTTCGATGTCGATAACATACTCGCAATGGCTTCAAAAATGAAACTGAAGGTCGAGTTCTCAATCCACACCCACTCCCACTTTGATCACTGCTCTGGCATCAAGCATATCAAAAAGTCAACAAATGCGCAGATCGTTGCACATATTTCTTCTCCAATATACAAGGACATAGGGGTAGTTGATGGCTCCAAGCTTAGGTTCGGAGACCTTGAAGCTCTCGTGATCCACACACCGGGCCACAGCAAGGATTCTATTTGCCTTTTAGTCGATAACAAGCTCTTTACTGGTGACACATTGTTTGTAGGGGAGTGCGGGAGGACCGATCTGGAGGGAGGGGATCCGGAAGAAATGTACGATAGCCTCTTCGGAAAGATTCTTAGCTTGCCTGATAGTACTGAGATATATCCAGGGCACGATTATGGTGAAAAGCCTCACTCTACAATAGGATTTGAAAAAAGGAACAACTACGTTCTGAAACCTAGGACCAAAGTACAATTTGTCGAGTTCATGTCAGAGCCATAAAATTCTGACCGGGATCTCGCTCAATACAGTAATCAGATAGCATGCCTTAAAGATAGTCTTATACGCTTTCAAATTAAATGGTGAAGACATGGTCAAAGGAAATCCAACCGTTGTTTTTGAACAACCTCGGAAGGTTGTAATAGAAGATCGACCGATCCCTGTCCCTGGGAAAGGGGAGCTTCTTATTAGGACGAGCGTGACATTGATCAGTACTGGGACGGAGCTGACGATCCTCAGGGGGGAATTCCCTCCAGATTCTGCTTGGGGGCAATATGGACGATTTCCATTCACCCCTGGATATGATAACATAGGGAAGGTCGTCGATGTAGGGCCTGATGTTGACAGAAAGTGGATTGGCAGCCGTGTCGCAAGTTATGGGCCTCACGCGATGTACGTTAAGGAGCCTGTGGAATCGGTTCGAACTGTGCACAGAGAAATCCCCGACGACCATGCAGTCTTTTTCACCATCGCTGAAATCGTGATGAATGGTGTTAGGCGCAGCAGGGTTGAGTGGGGCGACTCGGTCGCAATTTATGGAGCCGGATTGCTTGGGCAATTAACGGCGCGCCTCTGCCGGATCTGTGGAGCGATGCCCGTCTTCGTAATCGATGTAGCCAACAACCGATTAAGACTTTTGCCCGACGATCCTTTGGTTGTAAAGCTCAACCCAAACGAGGTCGACATTGTCTCTGAGGTTGAGAAACGTACAAGGGGAAGGATGGCAAGCATAGTATTCGAGATCACGGGCAAAGCCGATCTCATACCCTCTGAGTTCAAGCTTCTTAGAAGGCAGGGGCGTTTTGTAGTTTTGAGTAGCCCTTGCGGTAAGACGACCTTCGATTTCCACGACCTTTGCAATTCTCCGAGCTACACCATAATCGGCGCTCACAACAGTTCACACCCTCGTTACGCCACGCCAGACAACCAATGGACAAACCACCGTCATGCAGAACTGTTCTTCGATCTGGTTGCGGACAGGCAGATAGACATGAGTGGTCTGATAAGCCACCGCGTGTCCTACGGGAAAGCAGTAGAGACCTATGACATGCTGCTAATGAACAGAACTCAAGCCATGGGAGTTTTGTTTGAATGGAGTTGACCGATATTGCCAAAAGAGTTGGCATAGGTAATTAAGTTCTATACTTTTGAAAAGATCGGACAGGTTAGCCGATGACTTGCAGAAATGCGTAGGATAGCACAACACAGCTATTTAGGCGATCCTGATCACTTTCGCCTACCCAAGCTAGGCCTGACCTAATTATGATATCTCAAATTTACATGGAAAAATTTTATTAATGCCATTTGAATACCAATACTTACGGGGATAAAAGAGTTGACAGAAAAGATACCAGAAGCACCTACAAAGGTAACAATTCTAATAGCTTGTGCTACCATAGCAATCGTCCAAGCACTGATCATTAGCTTACAAGGTCCATTTCTACGCGTGCCACTCGGTTGTGCGCAAAGTCTTGGCTCTCCAGTGATGATGACTGGGGCTGACTTCCCGGGCTGGGCTTTGGTAGGGCTCTTAATCATCATCGTCCTTCAGCAGATTCCATCGATTAGGAGATACACTACTAAGACAAACTTGGCATATCTGTTCGTTACAATGGTCTGCGTCGACATGGTAGGAGGCGTTCTGTCTAGCAACGATCCAGTCTATCTTGTGGGAAGATCTCAGATCCCTAGCGATCTAGCGAAATACCTACCAGAATTCTTCACACTACCTGTTGAGGCATCAGAAGTGATCATCAGCGGAGTGGCAGGTAATTACGCCCTATTGCCACTTGGCGCGATACTTTCTGCTGTAATGTGGAGGTTCATTATGTTTGCGTTGTTCTCGGGCGTGATGCTGAGTGTTGCAAATATAATCCGACGCGAGTGGATATCGATAGAGAAGGTCCCATTCCCATACACGATAGCATATCACAGCATGTTGACAAATGTTGAGGGCATGGTGACGAAGGAGTGGCCAACGAAGAAGATTTTCCTCATAGGAATTGTGGCGGGATTCATACTTTGCCTCCCAATAGGTGCGACGAACCTTTTCCCGTGGTTCCCGGACATATATTCTTGGAAAAGCAACACGTGTGGCCCTGGTTCTCATTGGATTGCGCCAGCCGGCATGCCTTGGCACTTGGGGATAAACAAGCATCCGACAACGTACGCTCTGTTTCTAATAGTGCCGGTCCATACACTGTTTAGCATACTGTTCTACCTACTAGTTCTCGAAATAAGCCTCTTCATATCATACGCGATGGGATACTATACAGCCATGCCAGATTTGGGATTCTGCGGTAGAAACTGGTGCGCTCCTACACCTTATGTCAGCGAGCCGCTTTACTTCTCAGTCATCTCAGCAGGCGCGACGATCGGGCTGTTCGTCTCGACCATCTTCCAACAAAGGAATTACATCGTCTGGACGCTGAAGGCCGCTTTCGGAAGTATCGAGAATAAAGATGAAATTGAGAGAGGAGAGCCTACAACCTACAGAACATCTTGGATCACGCTCATAGCTTTCTTCATACTTATGGTGGTTTTCTTCATTGCCACGGGTCTTAGTCCTTGGCTGTCCTTTGTGGTGCCTTTTGCAGGCATAGTGACTTGGGTCGTCATGGCACAAGTTTGGGGAAGGGTAGGAATGGCATTCGAACCATGCTATGATGTCACGCCGGCGACAATAAGGCTCCTGGCTTGGCCAACGGAGTACAACCCTCCAATAGATTCGATGGACAAAGCAATGGTTCCATTACTGAGTAGAGAGCACATTGCGCACTTTGCAAGCGCTGGCTTCGGCGGAGCTTTCTACGCATCATTGCTTTCCTTTAGAATGGCCGATCTTAGTGGGATAAGCAACAGAATGGTCCTTAAGATCATAATTGTCTCGCTTTTCCCAGCGCTGTTCGTCTTCCTCATAACGAAGGCAGTGATCCTGCCAGGTCTACTTCCAGGCACTAGAGTTGGCTTCACGGCATCGGACTTCTCAGGCGACATCCTTTGGAACTTCTGGAACAGGCCAGTTGAGGGACCATTGAGTCAAGGCGCCCTTTACCTCGTAATAGGGTTCGTCTTCATGGTTCTCGGCAGAATTCTATACACAAGGTTCATGTGGATGCCAGATCCTCTTCCAGCGATCGTCGCATGGGGCTGGGGAGTCTCGCTTTGGGGGGCTTGGGTTCCGATCCTAGTAGCCTGGGTCGTGAAAACACTCGTTCTGAAAGTTGGAGGGAGCAAGCTCTACGAGTCCATGATAGTGCCATTCGCATCAGGGGTAATACTTGGCGAGGTGCTAGAAGTACTTACATTAACTATCTTGGGCCTTACAGTAGTTCCAGCGCAAGCCTAGGCGTCTAATTAGCCTACCCTTTTTCTTTATCGTAATTAATTCAAGTGTTGATCTTTTGAAAAAAACCTTTAGTTATATTCTGATATTGCATTTCTCAAAGAATCTTTCGACTAAGAACGCTCTTCCTTGATAAAAGTTATGTGAGTATAACATAGTATGAAAAAGATATGCAACATAGATGATGTTTAGTCATAGAGGGGAGCATATCTAAGAACATGATAAAATTCCGCATGACGTTCATTAAGGCATATAAAGGATAGAGCAAGTACTTTACCTATAAGATAGAGTCTAGTCCCAAGTATTGTAACTCCAACAGTTACGTTCTTCGGTTATATAAAATTGATTGGCTTTGGTAAATACTTTTGCAAGGGTTCCTAGATTGCATGTCTGATAATACTAAGCACCACTATACGTTATAAGAGATACCGAATATCAAGCAATCAAGTGCTATATACTAGCCAAACCCCAATAAAGAGGCTGCTAAAAAGTGAAAACAAGCCGCTTCCATAAAAGAAAGATTTATGCCATATTTTTCGTCGCATTGGTCTTAATCTTATTAAGCGCTTTAATGATCTATCAAAAACAACTAAAAGATGGCCTGCCAGGTGTGAAACCCCTGATCGAGGTAAAGCGGGTAAGCGCCAAAGAGATTCCGCTCAACGGCCTCCTTGAAATAGACCTGAATGTAACCGCCAATTTTCAAAACCCTTTCAATCCAGAGGAGGTCGATGTTGTGGCCATTGTAACGACTGAAAGTGGCAGGGAGTTCGAAATCCCGGCATTTTACTACCAAGATTTTGGTCGTAAACTGGAGGATGGAAAGGAAACCCTAACGCCAAATGGCGAACCATTTTGGAAAGTTAGATTCACCCCAGTTGAGGTGGGGAAACACACAGTCTGTATCAAGCTCAAGGACGAGGGGGAAATCGTAACCTCTGGAAACCTTACCTTTGATGTTTACCAATCCAATAGGCTTGGATTCGTGGAAGTGAGCAAGACAGACAGACGTTTCTTCCAATTTACCACTGGCCAGTCATTCTTTTTCATTGGCCACGATGTATGTTGGTTCGGTTCAAGGGGAACATATGACTACGATGAATGGTTTTCTTCAATGAATCTCAATGGGGAAAATATAACCAGAATCTGGATGGCTCCATGGGCCTTCGGAATCGAATGGAAAAGGCTCGGACATTATGACCAAGTTGAGGCCTGGCGTCTCGATTATGTGCTGAAGAAGGCAGAGGAAAAGGGAATTTATGTGATCCTCTGCTTAATGAACCATGGCCAGCTACAATCTGATGGGTTAACGGGTGAATGGAACGACAACCCCTACAACTAAGCAAATGGAGGCCCGTTGGATAGACCGGAGTACTTCTGGAAAAACGAGGAGGCCATTGGCCTTTTCAAGAGGCGCCTGAGATACATTGTTGCGAGATGGGGTTACAGTACCAACATACTCGCATGGGAACTTTGGAATGAGGTTGAGAACACCGACAATTACGACTTTGATGATGTGGCAAAATGGCATAGCGAGATAGCTGGATTTATGAGAGGAATCGACCCATACAAACACCTTGTGACTACCAGCTCCGATCCACGCTTCGGAATTCTGGACTCGATGAGCTTCGTAACTATACATAGATATGGTCCGTATTCCTTCAGAGACATAGCGGGCGAGTTACCTAAGATCATAAAGGATCTATGGGTGAAATGTGGAAAGCCCGCCCTCATCACGGAATTTGGGGCAGATTGGAGGTGGTTCGACGATCCCTATACC
>CAZWAU010000142.1:0-10005 GCA_964631995.1 uncultured Nitrososphaerota archaeon | reverse complement strand
GATCGAAGAATTATTAAAACTGAGTAGAATCGAGTTAGATAGGGGATTTGATCTTCATAGAAAATCAATTGTCTGCGATGCATTCGGTTTTGATCCTGATACAGCTCCTTATACCGAAAAAATGATTCAGAAAGCTAATGAAATGACAAGTGCTGGTAAATCCTTAGAGGCGGTGCAACGGGAAGTTACTAAAATGAGAATAGATGAAACAGCGAGTAACCCAGTGGCAAGAGAGCAGTATATTGGGGTTTGGAGAGAGTCGGGCGTTACATGTATATTTCGAACTCTCGGGCACGGGCAAAATATATTGGCCGGAGAGAGTGGCGGTGTCTTCAAAAGCATAGCTCTATATAACTACACGGCGGATCGTCTAGGAAATATAGTTGTCAAGGCTGTCAATGCTGAATGTGTTGAGCGCTCTAAAATGGAAGGTAGACATTGCATCGTATGGAATTTCAACACCCCTCAAGCGATAGGCGGAGGCTTGGATGTGGAGGAGGAACTGGATTGGCTCAATTGGTTCTACATGTGTGGCATTAGGATGATGGGCTTAACGTACAATTTGAGGAATTTCGTCGGGGATGGATGCACAGAGCGCTATGACTCAGGGCTGAGCTATTTTGGCTTAAGAGTTGTGGAACGATTGAACGAGCTTGGAATAATTATTGATACAGCTCACTGCGGGCATAAGACAACTTTGGATGCTGTAGAGGCCTCCAAAGATCCAGTGGTTGCCAGCCACTCTGGCTGCAAGAGCGTTTACAATCACGCTAGAAGTAAAACAGATGAGGAAATTAAGGCTATAGCTGAGTCAGGGGGCTATATTGGTATATACACGATTCCAACATTTATCGCAGAGATGGGAACCATTAAGGAGTTTCTCGATCAGATCGATTATGCTGTCAATCTGGTCGGCGCCGACCACGTGGCAATAGGCACGGACAATGGCTATAGAACTCCTGAGCCAAAGGAATTGGCTGAAATTTATGGGCGAACTCCAGCTAAACCGGGTGTTAGCTTTTGGAATGGGTTCAGACCCGAACACAGGGCTGACCTTCATGAAGCTTCTGAGGAGTTAAGATCTGGCTCTTTGGCTTGGACCAACTGGCCATACTTTACGGCGGGGCTAGTCTCAAGGGGCTACTCTGATCAGGAGATTCAAAAGATAATTGGTGGAAATTGCCTCAGAGTCTTAAAAAGGGTTGTAGGGTAAAAACAAATAGCACGTTTCGTCATCCGTACTGCCATACACCCTTCAAAACGAAATAAAGAAGCGCACTGCACTCAGTATTCCGTCCATCAGGATAGATATCGCATATTCCATCAGGAATTCAGTGGCTACAAGAACCCCCAACTTTTCATAAGCCTTGCTGCCACCCATGTGAAGAGTTGCCAGTTTAAGCGCCCATGCAGCCAAGACCATTGTCCAAATCCCCTCGCTAAAGGACTTGGATGCGAATGTCAGTAGAAAGCCGTATGGATCCAATTGGAATGTAGCGTACTTGGCATGAAGAATGCTCAAAGCCCAGACAACTAATAAACCTGCTAGGATGTATGGCACATAAGCACTGCCGTCCTAGTTTCTAGGTAGTAGGGGTCTTGTGCACAGTATATGCCACCAACCAACACCGTGGATTGGTAGAATGGAAAAATTTTCGCGTTTTGCTTTTCCACTTATGGTCGATGAATAGGAGTGGAGACAAGTGCATTGTCGCTATGTATCAGAACTCTCGCCCATTTGTGTTGACTGTGGACGCAGGTAAGATACTACGGAAATTCGCCAAACTCAGACAGTTGGAGGTGGATCGATGACCGATTATACTTCGAGATGATGCGCTAACTTCTGTGTCGTTGAGAATGTCTCAAATCCATCTACGGACCATGTCTTTAAAATAGAGACCGAAACAAATGGAGTATTCCATTGCGCTCATGGGAAGATCATTAACTCGTTTTATTACTGAACTTAATTTTATGTTATCTCCATCTGTTATGGTGTCTTGAGTTCCCTCAAGTCGGACAGTGCGTACCTATAAATTTCGTCGAACGTTCTAACACTCTGGGTGAACCTCATCATCAGCTCGATGAAGAACTTAGGAACCTCCATCGCAGCATGCTTGCTCCTGAAGCCCTCCTGCCCCTCGTCGTGCTCATAAAGCCCTAAGCGAACTGAAACGCTGAGCCTTCCAGCCATAAGATGGCTTGTGACAAGCTGGTGGCCGAGTGCGTAACGCTTCTCGATGTAGTCGTAGTGGATGTTAACGCCCTCCATGTGCTTTCTGCTCTTATGACTTAGAGTATCGTCGATGACCAGGACGCCCCTGCTCTACGCGCTTGGTCCTAAGCTCCTTTAGGATGAGCTCCTTCCTAGCGCGGTCCAGCTCCTCCTTGGACCATTTGGAGTCCGTGATCCAGTGATTCAGCGCGGACTGGTCGTTGTGTCCCACGAAGCTGTCTTGATGCCCGAGACGGTCTTATTCTCTCAGAAGATCAGGCCTGTAAGATACCGGGCGAGATACTTCAGCTGGGGCTTGGTGAGGTTCTCCTTAGACGTACAGTAGGAAGCCCTCAACTATACTGGGATATCCTGCGATGGGCAACACGCAATTATCAGAAGATGACATTGACAGAGAAACAATTAAAAGTTCAGTAATAAAGTCAAGCTGGAATCCCATTCTCATGATCCGTTTAGGTATAGTCGGACTTGACACATCCCACGCTGGCGAGTTTACTAGGCGATTCAACCATATAGGCATTGATGAGGAACAGTGGGTTGATGGAGCTCGTGTCGTCGCTGCATATGCTGGGGAGTCGAAGATAAAGACAAAGAAAGAGATCGGAGCTGAAGCTAAAATCCTCGTTGAAAGGTTTGGCATTGAACTTGTAAATCATCCTGAGGACATGCTGGGGAAAATAGATGCAGTCTTGATCGAATCACAAGAAGGGGGTTCCCACCTTTCTTATGCGAAACCTTTTATTAAGAAAGGTATGCCGACATTCATCGACAAACCTTTCACTTGTTCTCTCGCAGAAGCTAAGGTTTTGTCGCGATTAGCGACAAAAAAGAAAGCCCCTCTATTTTCATCCTCGTCCCTGCGTTACGCCATAGAGATACAGAGGCTGAAATCAAGCATGGCTGAGGTTGGCAGTATCGTTGGCGCAGATGCTTACAGCCCAGCATCGCTCCATCCAGCAAATCCCGGCCTTTTTCACTATGGCATACACGCAGTCGAAACTCTCTATGCACTCATGGGTCCCGGGTGCAAATCCGTTTGGTGCGTCTACGATGAAAGCTGCGAAGTCGTCACAGGCCTGTGGCTTGATGGTCGCATCGGAGTTGTCCGCGGAACCCGCAGAGGACCTCATGGCTATGGGTTCACCGCCTTTTGCGAAAAGCAGGTTGTCTCGGCGCAAATTAACACGGCATTCATCTACCGAGAGCTTCTGAAGCAAATGGTGAAAATGTTCCAAACTGGTAGAGCACCTTTGAACATAGCAGAAACCATCGAGATAGTGGCATTCATCGAGGCAGCTTTAGACTCGGCCAAAAACTATGGACGTAAGACGGAACTTGCGTTCTCTACGGGAATGAAATAGGATCTGCCCTCTACGAAAACAAAAAGTTGAAGGAACTAAGAATTTTGTTAAGCATCAATAGTTAGAGATTTAAAAACATTATAAGTGCCACCATCGTTGCATGAGCAGAGGGAAGTGTGCTGCTTGGAAAAAATTGAATTTGACCACATCGGGTTAATAACCAACGAAAAAAAGGTAAACGAGACCTGGATTGAAAAGACGCGTGTCTGGGTTACTAATTACGCAAGACATCCTTATCGGGTAGAGTGGCTTCGCTACGAACCTGAAAGCCCAGTCAAAGGCCCGGTCAGGGAAAAGCCTCACGTCGCTTTCAGAACGTCCAGCATAGAAAAAGCATCGAAGGGCATGAAGGTTCTTCTTGAGCCTTTCGACGTTGGCTTTGCAATAGTTGGTTTTTACGAGTCGGATGATGGTGCGGTGATCGAATTTGTAGAGTATAAGAAAGGAGCAAGGTGATCAGCATGGAAAAGATCAAGAATGTTTTAGTCACCGGCGGAAGCGGCAAGATAGGCCGCAACCTCCTCCCTGAACTCCTAAAGGCAGGATATCGTGTAAGGGCAGTTAAATTTGAAGAAGACATCAGGTGCAAAGATGTGGAAATCATTGAAGGGGATCTTAGAGATCCTGAACTGGCCAAAAAGGCGTTACGAGGCATGGATGCTGTCATTCATCTTGCAAACGTAAAGGAAAACAAGAGATTATTCATGGAAACGAACATCCACGGGACCTTCTACCTCCTAGATGAAAGCAAGGAATGTGGCCACATCAAGCAGTTCATTCAAGCTGGATCGGATGCTAGAGCGGGCATCTTTTACTACCCCCATCCATATCCGATCGACGAAACCTACCCACACCGCGCCTACCCCGGTTATTACGCCTTCTCCAAGGTTTTGGAAGAGGTAATGTGTGAGCAATACTTCATACAGTACAAGCTTCCAATCACGATCTTGCGCTTTTCCTGGGTGTTCGATGAAGATGACATACTCGCTCATCTAAGTCTCAAAGAGGTGCCGAACTTTGGCGTTCCAATTTGGAAGGAAATAGCCAAGACCCCAGAACAGAAGAAATACTTCGAAAATGGCATCGATGCAATAGCCAAACTAGTCCACCCGGGTGGCAAGCCTGGGATTCGCCACGTAGTCGGAATCAAGGACGCCGTAAAGGGAATCCTCCTTGCGCTCGGCAATCCATCGGCGATCGGAGAAGCTTTTACAATCGCGGGCCCGGCTCCTTTCAGCTACGGCGAAGTGTCCAAGTATGTTTCGGAGAGGCTAGGTCTTCCCATCGTCGAATTCGAATACGATTTCTATGATTTCACGCATAACATAGCGAAAGCGCGGTCTATCCTTGGCTACGACCCACAGTGGGATATATTCAAGATAGTTGATGACGCAATCGCTTTCAGAAAGGCGGGTAAAAAGCGCACTCCATTGAAATACCCAGGTTGAAAGGAAAGACTCAAAATGAGGAAGTTGAAGTACGGGGTTATTGGCTTAGGCTTCTTTGGAGAAAAGCACCTCGAGGTTTTGACCACTCTCCCCAACGTCGAAGTCGTTGGTATCTGCACACGTCGTGAATGGCGCCTCAACGATCTTGCTAAGAGATTTAGCGTCCCTAAAACTTTCACGAATTACAAAGACCTTTTGGATGATGATGATATCGAGGCCGTCAGCATCGTTACCCATGTTGAAACGCATAAGGAACCAACGATAGCCGCATTGAAGGCAGGAAAGCATGTTTTCTTGGAGAAGCCCATGGCGCCTACCCCCGAAGATTGCGATGAAATCATCGAGGAAGTTAAAAGGACAAAGGCCGTCTTCATGGTAGGGCATATCTGCCGCTTTGACCCAAGGTACGTGATTTGCAAGAGGAATATAGAAGAAGGAAAAATTGGTAAGCCCATTTCACTCTATGCTAGGAGAAACATACCAGCTGCCATAAGCGAAACCGTTTTGACCAAGATCGGACCACTTTTGGGCGACGGTGTTCACGATACAGATCTGATGCTCTGGTATTCAGGAGAAAAGATCAAAAGCGTCTATGCTAAAACCCTAAGCACGCGCAACCTTCCCAACCCAGACATTGGTTGGGCGATGCTCCAATTCGAAAGCGGCGCGATTGGGGTTGTTGAAACCGTCTGGTACCTGCCAGAAAAAACTCCATTTGACATCGACAGCCGGATGGAAATAATAGGGACAAAAGGTGCGATCTACGTTGGAGGATCTGACCAAGGAATTGCAATAAATGATGAAAAAGGTTGGAGAATGCCCGACACTTACTACTGGCCGAAAATCCACGGCCAGCGCGTAGGGGTTCTTAAGGATGAACTGGCTTACTTCGTCAGGTGCGCCCTCTCCGGAAAGCAACCGGAGGTCATCACGCCGGAAGAAAGTAAGGAGGCTGTGAGAGTCATGGCTGCCGCGGAGGAATCAGCAAAAAGTGGAAAAGTTGTTATCTTACCATAGGTAGTTCATTTTCTTCAAACGTAAACAGGATTTCATGTTACTTTTAAACCAAACTATGTGGAACGTGCCCAGAAGATTATAAAAGATTATGAGTTTGTTGATTGGGCAAAGATCTTTTCTCTCCCAAAGCACTTTTTAGGCGCTACTAAGCAATATCAAGAAGAAACAGACATAAACGTCGCAGGCTACCATCTGGGACAAACCTCCATCTAGCGTAAGGTGATTCAGCTTGAAACCGGAAGTCGGAGACAGAAACGTCAAAGTAAGTCGTCGCGACGTGGCAGCTGCTTTACGAAGCGTCGGGGTGGTTTTTGGTGATACTGTCATGTTCCATAGCACTCTCAGCAGCATGGGTACCGTCGTGGGAGGAGCCGATACCGTGATAGATGGATTTCTCGATGCTGTTGGGCCTACGGGCACAGTTGCTGTACCAACCTTGTGGTGGCACGAAACGAATCCACCGTTAAAACTCGATGATTGGGACATAGACAATTCACCTTCCTACGTCGGTCTCATCACCGAAGTATTCCGCAAGCGTCCTGGAAGCGTCCGCAGCGACAACCCCACCCACTCCGTTTCTGCAATAGGCGCGCGTTCAAAAGAATTGACCCGCGACCACGGGAAGTCTGGACTGCGAATGTGCGTCTTCGGAGATACCGCTTTTGCCAAGGAAAGTCCGTGGGAGAAACTCTATCGATGGAACGCCGCCTACTGCTTCATTGGAGTTGACTTCACCGTGAACACGATGGGGCATTACGTCGAATGCCTGGTCGTGGAGCGTGCGTTGAGCGGCATTCCTGCGGATGAGCGATCGAGGCTATCGAACCGCATTCGAAGATGGGGAAAGCCCGGCGTCTGGCCCAGCTACAGTTTCAAGGCTATGGGCGACAGGCTTGCAGATATGGGCCTTGTTAAATTTGGCAAAATCGGCTCTGCAACACTACGCTGCATTCGTACAAGGGATATGGTTGACAACACTCTGACGATCTTAGAAGCCGAGCCTGAGAAATGGTTCAACAAAGAGTTCATTGACTGGCTTGATGAAGCTAAAAATGTAAAAAGTTCATTGACTTGAGGGAGTCACTCATCAATAAGGCTACAACGACAATCCGGGACCGATTCTCGTCCTTTCTGAACCTTATATGATTCATTCTGCTGCGAGACCTTTGATCCTTATGGCTTTACCAGAATTGGCACTCTCCCAGACGGATTCCGAAATCAAAAGATCCTTTGCCCCATCCCAAAGGTCAGACCTTGGCCGATCCAGCCCTAAGCAAGAACGCGCGAATCCCTCCAACTCGCCCCTGTAGCCAAATGCGCCCTCCGCCTTCGTCGCCATTATCTCGGTCCAATCAGGCTTCCACTCGATCGCCTGCCTCCTTCCTCCGACCGGGAAACCTGCTACTGGTGGGTTTTTCGGGTAATAGCGAAGGTGGATCATGTCCTCGACTTCAAGCCAGTTGTCGCAGCCCGTAACGACAAGCCTCTCGTTTGCACTCCACTCCGGGAGTTCGAGAGCGTTCAGGTTCATCACTCCGATTATTCCGTTCTTGAATTCAACTGTAATTGCATAACCGAACCTGTCGGACGTAACTTGATTTAACTTGGCATATACTTCGCCCACTTCCCCTCCGAAAAATCTAATTAGGTTGAATATGTGGACGACCTGTCCGACGAGAAACGCCTTAGCGTTCTCCTTTATCCCCCAGATTGAGGGATAAGGCCCGTTCGAGAACTTTACTTCGATCATGGATATTTTTCCAAAGTCTTCCTTTTCGACGATGGCCTTTGCCATGCCATAGCACGTTGAATAGCGCTTCATGTATCCGACTGAACCCCAGAGTCCCTTTTTCCGTGCATATTCGGCCAGTTCCATGGCTTCCTTGTACGAAACCGCCGATGGCTTCTCAACGTGTATCGGGAGCCCAGCGTCCAAGCATCGCTTTCCCACTTCGCAATGCATCTGGGGTGGTCCGACGACGATCGCCCCATCCAGGTTTTCTTTCCGGAGCATCTCGTCCAAATTTGTATACCATCTGCCAGCTCCAAACCAATGAGCGTTGCGTTTCGCGAGTTCTTCCTTTAAATCGCAGACCGCTGAAAGCTCAATCTGGGGTATGGTGTGGATCGCGGGATACAATGAAGTGGTGGCATGGGAACCGCAACCAATGAATGCTATGCGAGCCCTTTTTTCATCGGACATGATGTTCGGTTGAAATCCCAAGTTATATAACTGTTCTGACCGATTGGATTGCTCGAAATTTTTTTTAAACGATCGCCTGCCATCGATGTAGCCATTTACCACGAAAGATCTGGATAGCAGTATCAAACTCACCAATGTCAAAGTGGAGGCATGTTGGTCCCTTTGTCATCTGAAGCACTAACATGAGCACTCATGCATACAAGCTCAAACTTTTATCATAAATGGAAGATAACCTTATTTGCTTAGCGTGCATCTTAGATCGTCATGCATAATCCGAAGTGGTGTTTGTTTTTCGACTTTCACACCATGCCGGCTTGCCCAGATGTCGGCGAAAATTTCGACGTTGATGCATTCCTCGCCCACATTAAAAGATGTGGCGTCGACTACATCGTTTTCCCAGCCAAGTGCAACTTGGGAATGGCCTACTATGATACCAAGGTTGGAATCCGCCACCCTTCTTTGAAATACGACCTCTTTGGTAAGATCGCGGAAGCCTGCCAAGAAAATGGTGTTGCCCTTTCGGCCTACATCAATGTTGGATTAAGCCACGAGGAGGCCCTGCGGCACAGGGAGTGGTGCGTTCTGACGCCGGAAGGCTACACTTACCAACCCAACCGCCTTGACCATTTCTTCAGGAACATGTGTTACAACACTGGATACAGGGAGCATATTTTAGTAATGGTGCGCGAGGTGGTCGGAAACTATCCTATTTCCGGTCTGTTCCTCGATTGCATGCGAACACCACCATGTATAGGTGTTGAGTGTGTGCGGGAGATGAAAGAACGTGGAATCGACTGGATGGACAGGAAGCAACTCGATGAATTCGCGCGTTTTTCAATGGTTCGAATGGCCAGTCGCATTGCGGAAACCGCTAAAGCGATTAGAAGCGACCTCCTTCTCTACTTCAACGGGATGGATTACGAGGACCAGCAGGACATAGGCAATTATTTGGAATTCGAATGCCTTCCAACCGGGGGATGGGGATATGAGATGTTGCCGGTATATGCCCGTTACATGCGCACCCTCGGCAAGCCCGTGGTCAATATGACGGGCCGCTTCCACAAGGGCTGGGGAGACTTCGGTGGAATCCGCACCGAAGCTAGCCTAGAGTACGATTGCCTCTATGGCCTGGCTAACGGGATGCGCACTACAATCGGAGACCATTACCACCCCAGAGGCGATATCAACCGGGCTGTCTTTGACCTAGTTGAGAGAATTTATACACGCCTTCAAAAACTTGAACCTTGGCTTGATGGGGCAAAACCTCTGACCGATGTGGCCATCGTGGCACCACAACCGGGCTTCAAGACAGTAGACTATGAAGCCCATCAGCGCAGCATTAACGCAGTCAAGGGTGCTACCAGGATATGCTGCGAGTTGAAAATGCAGTTTGATATCCTATCGGACTTTTCACCTTGGGAAGGTTACAAATTACTGATATTGCCAGATTTCGTTACGCTGGGGGAAAATGCAAAGTCGAAAGTCAAGGCCCATCTTGATTCTGGAGGAGCCATTATCTCAGCAGGATGGTCAGGCCTTGCCTCTGATAGAAGGGACTTTGCTCTGAAGGAATGGGGTGTAAAATTCAAGGGAGACAGCCCTTTCGACCCGGCCTACATTCTGCCCGGTCAGCGCCTGTCAAGGAATATGCCCGTAATGCCCATCACATTGTACGAGCGAGGGGCTTCCATAGAGCCTGCACAAGGAACTGAGGTCCTAGCAAAGATCGTCGCTCCTTACTAC
>CAZWAU010000141.1:0-3276 GCA_964631995.1 uncultured Nitrososphaerota archaeon | reverse complement strand
ACCTGAAGATCGATGGCCTCTTAGCCAGCCTCGAGTACGTTAGCATGCATACCGAGGAACGAATGCTAAGCACAAACCATTATTATGTGTTGTCTAGAGAAGCAAGCCAAAGGCAAAATCCTATCACGCAAGACATCTAATTATCATACACCTCTTCTAATACATATTCTTTGAATTTTGTAAGCTAAATGTCACCCAAAAATGATTACAGGCTATTGTTAAAATATGTTTCTCGTACTAAACCTATCTGTTATTATGTTCAATAGAATTTTTCCTAGAATTTATTCTAATGTTCCTACCGCGACTTCAGCTCTCGTCTCTATCCTGTCGACCTTTCCGTCTCTAACCCAGAATATGCGATCACTGACATCAATCATTTTTAGGTCATGAGTTGCTGTGATGATGGTCACCCCCTTTTCTGTATTAAGCGTTCTCAGAAGTCCGATTATGTCCAAACCAGTATGAAGATCGAGGTTTCCCGTCGGTTCGTCAGCCAAAACTATAACGGGGTTATTAGCAAGCGCTCTTGCAATCGCGACCCTTTGTTGCTGTCCACCAGAAAGTTCCGCTGGCTTGTGCTGCAATCTGTCACCCAAACCAACTCTTGTAAGAATCTCAATTCCTCTTCTAGTCCTCTCCTCCCTACCCACACCCGCGAAGATCATTGGAAGCGTTACGTTTTCTAGCGCAGACAGTACAGGAATTAGGTTGAAGGTCTGAAAGATGTATCCTATCTTCCTGCATCTAAGCCAGGCAAGCTCGTAAGCATCAAGCTTGGCAATGTCCACCTCGTCGATGTATATCTTGCCCCTAGTGGGCCTGTCCAGACCGCCGACCATGTTGAAGAATGTTGTCTTTCCGCTTCCAGATGGGCCCATCACGCTCAGGTACTCCCCTCTCTTGATCTTCACGCTGACTCCATCCAGAGCCTTAACCGTAACCTGACCCATGATATAGTACTTCGCCAGGTCCTCGGTTTCGACGGTATACTCGTACTTCAACTCCCCTTATGCCTCCATGCTTTTGCCCGATTCTCTCCTTTCGCTCCCCTCCAGACTTGATAAAGCTTACTGCAGCCTGATATAACCCTGGTTTCACAAACCGTTTGGCAGAGCTTTCTCTTTTAGGCCTTAGCTCAACAGAAATCCCCTCCAAGCTCTCGTTTCACGCCACTTTTTGCCTTTTACGCTTGAGGAAAACCATTCCTTGCGGCAAATTGGCTCTAAGATTATTGGGGCTCATAAGAGGTTAAGAATCAGCCTGGCGATTTTCGTTGAGGATGAGGAGATTGTACCGGGGGGTTAGGACACTATGGCTCGGTCGTCATTCCCCATGCAGTCAGGCGATCATCGTCGATACTGATATTGGGCGTGTGGCGCTTAGCGGTCATTTAGCTTACATTTTTAAGAACATCGATGGGGCATCTCGATAGGTGACGTTGACCTAAAGGAGTGGCATGCAGCGATGTCGAAGTTGAGGGAGTTGGATGTGCTGCAGCAGGGTCACGATCCTGATATTGTAAAGCGATGGACCCTTGGTTCCCGATCGACAGCAAACGGGCATCGAGTTAATATCCTTCAAAATCACATTTCCTAGGAAAATATAAGATATTTAATCAACTCTAGTCTCATTAATATTAATCATACCTACACCAAGATTCCGACAACTGGGAACTTCTCGATTGCTTCTACGCCATGTGGCGCTTGCCCTAAAGCATCTGTCAAATCAACTCCAGCTACGTGAAAAACTTGATGCCTTCCATCCTTCCAAAGGAAGCTGGCCGATACGTCATATACCTTTCCCTTATATGCTATATAACTCGGATTACCGTTCTTCCCATTATATTCGGAGAGCTCTTCCCTAGTGAACGCCCTCATACATCTTCTCCTAAGCTAAGTGGTTGGCACAATACCGCATATAAACATAAAGAGGGGGATGTCATCCAGCAGATATTGATTGCTCAAAGCCATAAGGATTTGGCTGAAAAGATGCGAATCATAGCGCCCAACAAGCAATTTCCTGCAGGGCTTGGCATTCCTGAGGGCACAGGCGACACTTGGCAGGCCGATCGAGATGTTTTTCGATCATTCAGGTATCATTACCTAGGAAGAAAGAAGAAAAATCTGGAGATCGACAAAGCGGATTAGAGAATTTACTTAAGAGGGTAATGAAGAAAACCCAGCTATATTGAAGCATTCTACAATAATAAAGCTTGAAAATTTCAAGCATAGATCCCAACAGTAATTATGGGAATACCCATGGTCATCGAGAATATGCCTCAAGCGTACCTGCACATGAAGATTCCGCCATTGGAGCCACTTAGAGCAATTACAAATGATCACAGGAATGATAGGATAGCTACCATAATTGTGGTTGGTAACAAAGGAAAATTGCTGACCTTGACTTCACTGGTCATCTTCCTGGCCTTAGCATTGACGGATTGGGGATCTTCTTTTGGAGCTTAACGATGAACGTGGTGGGCCTGTCGTCCTCCTCCCTTGTGGTGCAAGAAGTACGAGCTTACTCTATTTTGATTTGGCGAGTTTTTGTTCGATCTGGGCCAGCCGAACTTTCAAATCTGCTAAATCCTCTATCATTGGTATGCGTTTCTCCAATGCCTCTACCCTTGTGTTAACGGTCTTCTCCAGCGCTTCTACGCGAGTATTTGAAGCCTCGAACCTTGCAAGCACCTCATTTCTGAGGCTATCGATCTTGCTGCTCAGGCTTTCAACCCTAGCATTCAATGCCTTCATCTCTCCACTGATTTCACTCAACCTAGGCAGGAGTATGTGTTCGAGCCATCTTGGAACTTTTTCGGCCAAACCAGTTCATCTCTAGTATCGTCCCTCTCTATATAAGTATGCTTTAAACCGGTAGATGCTAGAATCCATGAGAAATTGGAAGTAGAGAAGGAAATACTGATGGAGAAACGATTCAGAGACAAAAGAATCCACTTTGGAGATCATGATTGAAGATGGGGTGCTGCCCTTTGAAAGAATCGTGAAATGATATCATGGTCCCATTCTGGGCCAGCATGTCGCCTTCTTTGGCTCAAGTAGGATGTATCCTAACTCTATAGCCCGAATCAGGGCATGGAGTGCTCTTTCCCATCCGCTAAATTAAGTATGTATGCCTGTCTTGTATCTTCGTGAGTGGAATTGAAGGCGATCATGTTCCCCCTGGGGCTCCAACGAGGATGCAGGTCACACCTCCAATGTTCGGGAATTTCAGGATTGAAGAACCTGGGTGGCTCATAAAATCCTTCAAGGGGCAAGA
>CAZWAU010000140.1:0-6789 GCA_964631995.1 uncultured Nitrososphaerota archaeon | reverse complement strand
AAAAGGTCGTTGCCTGCCTCCAGAGCCTTCCTTGCATCGAGTTTTGCAGCACCTTTGCCCCTTAGGTCTGCCATAACCAAGCCTCCAAAACCCAGTCTGTTGCGCAAGAAACCCATTACGAACCTGCTCGAAAGGATTGAAACTTCGTTCGGGTCGACAGCTGGGATCTTGGCCCTTCCGATGAGAACAGCATCGGTACCAACGCGCAAACATTCTGAGAAAGGTTTCAGATCGAGTGAAAGCAACCTATCGATGGGCTGCGGTACGACAAGTTCGCCTTCCTGTGCAGCACCACAGAGCACCGGAAAGGGTTTTGCTGCTGCAGATACGCCTCCATGTTGCAGGCCTCTAACGAAAGAGCTGGCAAGTTTTGTCGCGAGCGCTGCATCTTCGCCAAAAGAATCGATTCCAAGTGGATCGTCTGAACTGTGTATCAAACTGGCAGTTGGAGCCAGGTTCATGTTAACTCCTATTGAGCGAAGTTCCAGGGCCAAAGCAAAAGCCATGTCATAGCAATGCCTTCACAGACCTGGACGCAGCAACTGCCATGCTGGATGGGAATTGTGTTGCTTTTGGAGGGAGCTTGTAAAATCCACCCTCCTGTTCAGCACATATGAAAAGGGGAATAGCATGCTGATCCTTTTCGGAAGTTTGCTGAAGGCTCTCAGTAAGCTTCCTTGCATCATTCCCACTCTTAACTCCTCGAGAAACAAAGATGAGAGACCCTGCATGCGTTTCCTCAAGCAGCTTGAGAAGCTCTTCAGAATAGCTTTCCGGAGAAACAGCCAGAGTCTGTCCGATAAGTTTCCTAAGCGGTATCTCCTCGATCAGTTTTTCTGGAGCTCTGACTCTTGGCATTTCATGCTCCTTCCATCGATGCCACTACGGCGTTGTTGAAGCGCGCTCTCACACCGGCAAGGCTTTTATGTTCTCTGCTTGGGTGGATAGCATTTGTTAGCAAAATAGTTGATATCTCAATTTCCGGATCGATCCAAAGCGATGTCCCAGTGAAGCCCGTATGTCCGAATGAAAGCTCTGAGAAAAGGTCTCCAGCGTCTCCCATTTTGTTTGTCATCCAGCCAAGACCATAACAGCCGCTCAAGTTCTGGCAACGGGTCATCAATCGTACAGCATGTGAAGAAAGCACCCTTTTTCCTCGAAAGGTCCCTAGACCAAGTATCATGGCTGAGAACTTTGCAAGGTCGCCAGCTGTCGTGAAAAGTCCAGCATGACCTGCGACACCATCCATTGCATATGCATTCTCGTCGTGGACCTCACCAAGTACAACCTTTCCCAACCTGGGTTCTTGTGTCATCTTTTCTGTTGCGGCAACCCTTTCCCAAAGGTGGCGAGGAGGATTGAAGAAGCTGTCCACCATGCCAAGCGGCAGGAAAATTTTTTCGCGTGCTGCCAAATCAAGCCTTTTTCCAAGAGCTTCCTCAACCACCATACCAAGCAGGATGAAGTTAAGGTCGCTGTAGACCTCCCTAGTTCCTGGAGGGCACTCTGGATCGGTGGAGAGGACGAGGCGGAGCACATTTTCCCTCCCTACAGCCTGCTTGAAGAATGGCACCCAAGCTGGAAGGCCTGAAGTGTGGGTTAGGAGATTCCTGATGGTGATGGTTTTCTTTTTTTCAGACGAGAACTCTGGCAATAGTTCGGAGACGCGAGCTCCAAGCCAGAGCTTTCCATCATCCACAAGCTTCATAACGAGTGTTGTCGTGACTATGATCTTTGTAAGGGAGGCCACATCGAAGATTGTGTTGAGCTCCATCTTCCTTTTCTCAGGAATAAGCATCCTATTTCCAAAGCAGGCTTTTGCTACAGTCTTCTGCTTCCGTATAACAAGAGCGACAAAACCTGGGAAAATCCCGGAGGAAACAGCGCTCCTGAGAACATGAAATGTGGCTCTGAGGGAAGATTCGTTAAAGCCCAGCCTCCTTGCATCTTTGGAGATAGATTCCCCCATGCTTTCGCCCGCAAGACAACCAGCGACCTACGCTATATGTCTGGTCCACTACCTTATGCGAAAAATGGTTGGAATTATGTAAAGGGATCTGAGTGAAGAAAAACAAAACAAGGAAAGCCTGAGCCAACTCTCCCTTTTCAATTCTGTCAGAATTTTGACCTTTCAATATTTAAGACTTAAATATAGATTAGATTGGCTCTATTGAAGAATATTAACGTTCAAATCTTCTAAATACTTAATTTAAAGTCATATAAAGCATTTCCTCATAGAATTTACTTTATTAGTGCAAAGACACTTAAAATTCTACAATCCCAATAATATAAGGAAGTTAGGAAAAATTATATATATGAATCCTTATTCAAGAAACATTGAAGGGTGAGGTGCGCGCCGTTGGGTCCGATGAAGCCATCTCCAATATAAACAAATGACTCTGTATTGTGTTGGAATAGATTAACATTATATAGTTTTCTATTTAGTTAGTGGAATATACGAACTGAGGAAGATGCATTGCCCGAATTAGATTATCCTTACTCCTTCGTAAAGAGTTTTGAGGATTTTCACGATTCATTCAAGTTTTTGGATAATATAGGCGTGAAGATTGTTCAGAATCTTATGGATGTTGGGCCAAGAAATCTGATGGAAGCTGCGCGAAGGCTAGGCCTCCCCCAATCTACGATCTACTACAGGATGAAGATGCTAGAGGAGAAGTGCCACCTAGAGTTTGAACCTCAGTTGACATTAAACAAGGTGGGTTTGAAGAGAATATCAGCTATTATATATCCTCGCGTGAATAGTCACGATGTCGTCCTGAGCAAGCTCAAATCGATCAGATACCTCGAGAAATTCTACAGGCTTCTGACTCCAAACCTAGGCTACCTTTTCATCTGGAGGATCCCTGAGAAGTCCGTCGGGCAACTCAGGCAGTTTCTGGGCAAGATGCAACAGGAAGGTTTGATCAAGGATTTCACGTTTCATTTACTTGGCGAGCAGCATATTTGTGGTCCATCCCTCGAGTGGTACGACCCTTCGGCGAAGGTATGGGTTTACAAGTGGAGCGATGTGCGAAAAAGATTGACTGAGAGTCCGCCCATTGAGTTGGAAGATCCTAGGGATTATACCAACATCTGTGACAAGCTCGACATTTTCATAGTTGAACAGATACAGATGCAGCCAAAAATTGCGTTCTCAGAGATTGCAAAAGCGGCGGGAGTATCTGTTCCGACAGTGAAGTACAGGTATGAGAAGCTTGAAAGATCTGGAGTGCTAAGAGGACATTATCCGACGATACTTGCATTCCCGCCAGAAGTTTCCCGACTCATAGATCTGAGGGTGGAGTTTCCGAGCGGAAGGGAGTTGGGAACGTTCGCCGCTGGGCTGAAGGGGCTTCCATTCGCATTGACATATCAGAAGGAGGTTGGATTCAATAGTCTCATAATCAGGGCATACCTTCCGACAAGCGAGCTGTCTTCCCTGCTAGATCTCCTCACGGACCTTGCCCACAAAGACTTCATAAAGGGCTTCTCTTTCTTTGAGCTTGACATCAGAACAGCAGAAAGATATTCAATCGAGTCAGCTCTATTCGAAGACGGACAGTGGAAGTTCGAGATCCCAGCGATAGCGGCAGCTCCAGTGAACTTGGCGAAGTAAGCTCTTCAACCCTAGCTCTGCCTTTGCTTTATTGCTGCTCTATGCCCTGAAGAGCTCACCCATGGACCTGCCCAGCAGCCTGTTTGCAACTAGGATGCAAGCTGAAACGATTATGGTGCCAACGATGCCAAGCGCGCTTGCCACATAAGGCCCGTCCCCAAGCCTTAGGTCGAGTTCATATATCGTCTTTGTTATCGGGAAGAACTGGTCCTTCATCGCCAAGATCAGGCTGTCGCTTACCTCCATCATTCCAGCTGAAAAGGACATTATGCCGCCAGCGATCACATTAGCGAGTATCAGCGGAAATGTTATCTTAATTATCGTCCTGATGGGGGAAGCCCCAACGCTTAGGGATGCTTCTTCCAGAGAGACGCTCGTTTGCTGGAAGCCAGCATATGCAGCCCTTACAGAATAAGGAAGCCTCCGCACAGCATAACTTACGATGAGCAGGACCGTTGGATCGATGAACGGATCCAGAATCGTTCCAGAGAAGCTAGTAACATATCCAAAAGCTAGGACGATGCCGGGAAGGGCAAGGGGCATCATGACCGTGGAGTCGAGCACATCCTTACCTGGGAACCTCTTCCTCGCAAGGAGGTAAGCAATAACCAACCCAAGGACGATGTCTATGGCGGTGCTTGATAGGCTGTAGAAAAGGCTGTTCCGGATACTACCAACGGTCAATGGATGGGTCGCCACGGTTTCGTAGAAACGTGTCGTCCAAGACTGGGGAAGGGGAGAAAAGAACCATTGCTCAGCGAAGGATATCAGGACTACCGAGATCTGGGGCGTAAGGGCAGCCAGAATCAGCGTGCCTAGGAAGATGTATACAAGCACTATTTTCCAGCGCCTCAAGCGGGAGATCCTAGGGGTGAAGTGCCCCCTGCTCATCATCTCGTAAGTTTTCGACCCAATGTATCTCCTAGCGATAACGATCGACGCGACTGATATGAAGAGTGTCATGACTGTGAACGCATAACCCATCGGGTTTTGCCATATGTCGCGCACCATCGAGAAGATCGTAACTGGAACTACTTTCCTGTAGTTGAAGATTAGTGGTGTCCCAAGATCTGTAAAGGACCATATGAAGACTATGATGGCGCCTGCAAAGTATCCGGGGAGCATCAAGGGGAAGGTGATCGTTCTGAAGAGCCTGAAACCACTTGAGCCGAGGCACTCAGCTTGCTCTTCTAGCGTAGGATCGATGTTCGAAAGTGCAGCAGCCACATTTAGGTAAAGGTATGGGTAAAGGTGAAGGGCTTCCAGCAGGACAACGCCCCAAAAGCCACCTCCGAACCAGTCGATGGGCCTTGAGATTAGCTTTAGGTTCATCAGCAGGATGTTGACCGCTCCATATCGGGCGAACAGCTGCACCATGCCGATCGCTCCAACGAATGGTGGCATGACAAGGGGGACGAGCAGCAAGCCCTGCACAAGCCTCTTGAGCGGAAAATCATACCTCACCATCAGAAAGGCGAGGGGAATGGAGATCAGAGATGTAAGCACTGTAGCAGTGAGGCCTATTGTGAGGCTGTTTACAATGCTCTCCCTGTACAGTGGGTCCTGGATCATCGATTCAAAGTAATAGAGAGAAATATTGCCCCCGATGAAGAAGGAGTTAACGAATACATAAATTATCGGATAGATAAGAAAAACGGATAGAAAGGCCATTATTAGGAGGAAAATTAAGAAGGAACCCCTATCGATCTCCTGTCCAAGTCTTATTCGAAGCACAGCCCCAGTCCTCCTATTCTGGAAACAGCTTTACGTCTTCAGGGTAGAAAGAAAAGTATACGAGATCGCCAGGCTTCCTCTCGTGAAGCCTTGGACTATACCTCGTGGCCTTAATCACGAAACCATTCTCGACCTCGAGTGAGTAATGTTCTACCGTTCCGTAGTACTCCAGGGAAAGGATCCTGGCACCGAATGTATTCGATTTCTCAACAGGTGCCCTATCGTGGATCTGGATCATCTCCGGCCTTATGGAGCAGACAACATGCTGCCCCTCACCTAAGCTTTTCTCCTTTTTTGCCCGAATTTTCAACTTTGGAGAAAGGCGCACCAAGCAATGTCCATCAGGTAAAGCACAATCTTCTATTACGCCCGAAATGAAATTCGTTTCTCCCACGAAACCTGCAACGAACTTATTTCCTGGATTGTTGTACAGTTCCATTGGAGAACCGATCTGCTCTATTCTTCCGAAGTTCATTATGGCCATCCTGTCAGCCATCGAAAGCGCTTCCTCTTGGTCGTGCGTCACATAGATCGAAGTTATGCGCAATTCCCTTTGGATCCTCTTTATCTCCCCCCTCATCTCAAGCCTTAGCTTGGCATCAAGGTTACTAAGAGGTTCGTCAAGAAGCAAAACATTCGGCTCTATGACAAGTGCCCTAGCAAGGGCAACCCTCTGCTGCTGGCCACCAGAGAGCTGGTTAGGGTAGCGCAATGCAAGCTCCTCCATCCTCACTACCCTGAGCACCTCCTTCGCCTTCCTCACACACTCGCTTGCAGGTTCATGCCTCACCTTTAGTCCATAAACTATGTTGTCGTAAACAGTCATGTGGGGCCAAAGGGCGTAGTTCTGAAACACCATTCCGACGTTCCGCTTGTGTGTAGGAACAGAGTTCATCTCATGGTCGTCGAAAAAAACCTTCCCCTCGTCAGGTTTGTAAAATCCAGCGATGATCCTAAGGATCGTAGTCTTGCCGCAGCCACTTGGACCAAGAAGGAAGAAGAGCTCCCCCTGCCTGACCTGGAAAGAGACATCCTTGGCAGCGGTCGTCTTTCCAAAAGTTTTTGTGATATGACTTAGCTCTACGGCGACCATGCCTTTGCCTCCACCTTGGCGGCTCTCCTGTCCCAATACTCCTTTCAGAGATAGAAAAACGTTGACTCGCTTGAAAAAAGGATGTGAGCTGCTGCCCTACTTCTTGACAGCAGCCATTTCCCTTCTTCGTGACAAGAAGAGCGAGAATGCAAACCCTACGATCAAGCCCACGACAAGGCCGCCTCCAATGCCAGTATACAGGTTGTTCTGAGCAGTTGTTTTCAGTTGTGCTATCTGGTTTTGGAAGGAAGCTACGAGATCTGCACCTGCGGACCTTGCTAGCTCTATTGCGTCAGCATACTTCTGTTTTGCGAACGTATGCCACTCCTGGATGTATCTATTTCTG
>CAZWAU010000139.1:0-8202 GCA_964631995.1 uncultured Nitrososphaerota archaeon | reverse complement strand
ACTAGCTTTGGCACGAAGGTAGAGCTCAACAGGTCTTTTGTCAATGCGGATGTAAGGATTGTGATTGGAGAGATCTGCGCAAATTGGTTCTATGGATTCGGTGGTCCTTGGAGCGTTGCGCTGGGCATGTGCAGCCAATCAACCATTGCACAGAATGGAAGGCTCGCCCTTAAGAAGGATGCCAAGAGGCGAGATCAAGGCATGGTGCATCTCGATTTGAAGGAGACAGCATCGATGGCCAAAATCGATTTGGCTCTGGCGGTTGTGCCGAGCAGAGGCGGAACGATCCATGATGCATTCGCGGGCACGCTGGAAAAGGTCTACGAAAGGTCTGTTGATTTAGCTCGCAAGCTCTTCCTTTTCCGTGCTCCGAAGAAAGCCGACATTCTCCTTGTGGGCTCTGGTGGTCTGCCGTTCGATTCGACCCTCTTGAGAGCTTGCGACGCGCTCTTCAATTTCGTGGAAGTTATCGAAAAGGATGGGAGGATCGTCCTAGTGGCCGAGTGCAGGGATGGCCCTGGAGGAGGCACGTTCTTCAACCTGCTTTACCGCTTCAATGAAGCGGGGGATGTTCTGAGCGAGATACGCAAAAACTTCTCCTTAGAAGGATACAAAGCGATGAAGCTTCTAGAGCTTAGGGAGAAGCATGGAATCTCGATCGTTTCCGCGATGCCTACATATTTTTCTGAGAAAGTTTTCGCCTTCAGGACAGCAGATACAGCTAACGAGGGGCTCCAGAACGCTTTCCGTTACATGGGAAGGGAGAGCAAGATCGGGATTGCTGTCGATGGCTCGTCATCTCTGGCTGAAGTGGAACAAGGACCCTGAAGTATTAAATACCTTGTACCAGGAGCTTGCCAAGACGGCTGTCCTTGGTGCTATCCGTAGGGCTCGTGATAAGGCCAGCAAAGAAGACAGACCTCGAGAAGATCGTGGCCCTGAACAGGTCCTGCCTTCCAGAAAATTACTCCATCGAGTTCTTTGAGAACCTTCTTGACAACTACGGGGAGTTTTTCCTTGTTGCAGAGGAAGAAGATCGCCTGGTTGGGTACGTGATGTGCAGGGTGGAGCTGGGCATGTCGATGGCAAAAGCCTTCGGTGTTGTGAGAAAAGGTCATGTCGTAAGTTTGGCGGTCGACAAGCTGAGGAGGAGGCAGGGGATAGGTTATGAGCTGATGCAGGAGGTTTTGAGAAGGATGAAGGCTGCCGAACTCAAGGAGTGTTTTCTAGAGGTTAGGGTAAACAACGAACCAGCCATCAAGCTCTATGAGAAGCTTGGTTTTAAGGTTGCTCGAAGGGCTTCAGCCTACTACTCTGACGGAACAGATGGATATGTCATGGTCCTGCCCCTCTAGTGTTCTATGGTCAGCATCCGAAAGGTTCTTTTGACCAGGAGGGGCTGGAAAACAGTGCTTGTCCTAAATGGCGGGCATTTGCCAATTTGGGAGTTAGAAAAGATTTTGGCTGTAGCACACACTCTTCTTATGTGTGCACTCTCCTAATCGGTCTTACCCAGAACTATGTCTATCGTTGATACGTTTCTTTCCCTGAAGCCTTCCTTTGGTGGCATCGTTTCAGTATCGATCCTGATCTCCAGCACCTGAAGCCTGTCACCAAGGAACCTCCGCTTAAGTATCTCAACCACATCGCAAGCCCTCGATATGGCTCTTCCTCGCGCTTTAAGGCTCACTTCCTTTTCTCCGCTGTTAAGTTGCATAAGCGTAGCAACCGCATAAACAAGGGCCGATCGTTTTCCGATGAAGATTACATTGGAACCATGCTGTTTCTCAGGTTGCGAGGTATCGCTTGCCATTTAGGTAGCCTCTTGACCTGACTTTTAAGAGCTCGCCTTGGTTAAAAACCTTTGCAATGGCAGCTTTAGTCGCGAAATAAATTAGCTTTTCCTACTCCTTGCGCTTGCCAACAGCCCACATCCTCGACAAGCTCTTCCTTTCAGCTTCTACGATCAATTCTACGAGATCTTTGCCAAACTTTTCCTTCTCCTCTAGGATCTTCTCCGCCATCCTAATGGTTATGCCACGACCAGCGAGCGCCATCGCTGCATCCTGTCCATATTTCGAGAGAAGTGTGCAGCTCCTTATGGCCTTGTTCATCATGGCGCGCGAACGTCTCAGGCCAGGCCTATACCTTATCGTGCGCGCATCCTCCTCAGATGGTAAAACGCCCACCTGGTTTGAGCCGCAATCCAAGCACTTCAGGGGAATTTTGATTTCCCTAACGGGCAGGCGTACCACGAATTTCTTGCAGTTTGTGCAGAACAGGACGATCTCCTCGTTCAGGAGCCTCGCCCTTGCGAAGCCCAGTAATGTTCTCTGAGCTTTCTCTGGTGGGATCAGGTCGATCTTTCTCCCAACTTCGAGAATGGCGGGTCGCGCCAGGGGTGTCGGCTCCGATCTTTCGCCAACGATTTCCACGCTGATTGAGCCAGAGGAGATCATCCCCAAGACCTCTTTTGTCTTATCTACGTCGTAATCCATGTGGATCAATTCCTTTAGAGCTTCCTCGTAAACGATGGTCCCCTCTAGAGCTTTTGCAGTTTGGGCGATTGAGGTAGAGGATAGGTCTGCATCCTTTGCTATCACGCCAAACCTCTTGGCAACGTGCAGGAGACGGCGCCTGAAAAGGCCCAGGTTCTCAACTCCTATGCGTAGAGCTGAGCCTATGTCAATGTTCGCAAGTTTGATTAGATAGCTAGCAGCAGCGCTGGCTGGCATCCTGCATCTTGCCACTATCCTGTAAGGGTCGTGGTCGACCTGTATTGTGGCTCCAAGCTCGCTGGACATCGACGAACCTATCAAACGGGCCAGCGTCCTGTTCACCTTGTCTCCAAAGCAGCACTGGAAGATCACGAACTCGCCCCAGGACTCTACCGTTACGAGCCTGTCGCTTGGAACTGGTAGGCCCGATGCAACAGTTTCGAAAAGCTCTGAAAGCGCCATCTCAAGCGCTTCGGCGGAAACACCATATTTTGAGCTCAGGATGTCGGAGGTTTCCCTCAAGCTCTTGCCTTCTTTAAGGAGCGAGGATGCAGAAGACCTGAGTGATCCGACCTGCTGCGCGACCTCAAATGGAACTGGTATCTCCTCCCCAACCCAGAATGGAACAGCTCCTATCGCGTCATCAGCTGGCTTGACGAGGACCTTTCCCTCATAAACCTGTATCAGGTTCCATACTCTTCCTGCCATCACGAACTTGATGCCAGCAACGCCTTTCTCTGCAACGAATTCCTCATCCAGCGTTCCTACTATCTCGGAACTATCTTCGTTTACAACAGCGTACTGCTTTACCTCTGGAATCGTGGAGAGGTTGTTGAAGTAATATTCGTAAAGCTGTCTTATGCTCCTCGGGCGCGTGAAAATCCTGGAGGTTCGCTGGTTGTTAACAACTGGTGGGACAAGCTTGGAGGACAGGAACTCCAGAACTTCCTGGAGCTCTTCCTCCTGAAGGCTGGCGTAGGCAGAAGAGCTTCGAAGGAAGCTCAGGGCGTCCTCGTAGCTCCACCTTCCCCTCTCCAATAGTAGGCCAGCTAGTTGGTGGGCAAGCACATCGTAGGGCTTTGGAGGTGGTAGGACGGGCTCCAGCATCCCGGAGAGGGCACGCGTCGTTATAACGATCGATTCTAAGAAATCATCGGAGTCGATGGCCACGATCACGCCCTCAGCCGTCCACCCTATCTTGTGGCCGCTCCTTCCGACCCTCTGCACAAGGCGTACGGCTTCCCTTGGCGAACCATACTGGATGACGAGGTCAACTAGGCCAACATCTATGCCAAGTTCGAGGCTTGATGTGCAGATGACACCCCTCAGGCCGCCGCTCTTCAAGCCAGACTCAGCGGCAATGCGCGTTCCTTTCCCCAATGAGCCATGGTGAACCTTCACTGGAGTATCAAGGCCAAGCACTAGGAACTTGTTGCCTAGTGTTTCAGCTGTTGCTCTAGTGTTTGTGAAAAGTAGAACGGCCTTGTGACCTGCGATTAGATCTGCGATCTTTCTGACCCGAGCAGCAACTTCTGGATGGGCAGCTATCTTCTCAGCCAACAGAATGTCCTCGCTCGAAGGTTTTGGAAACTCGACCAAGATCTTCATCTCGCGCGGAACGGGCACCTCTACAACGGAAAAGCTTCGAGCTTCGCCAACCATGTATCTGGCCAACTCCTCTGGTTTTCCAACAGTAGCAGAGAGCCCTATGATCTGGATATCAGAAACAGCAACACTGCGAAGCCTTTCCAAACCAACGCTTAACTGGCTCCCCCGCTTGTCAGAAGCCAACTCGTGTATCTCGTCAACGACGACCCATTTTACAGTCCTTAGGGCCTGCCTAAGTAACCTTCCAGTCAATATTATTTGCAGCGTTTCAGGGGTCGTGACGACCAGATCAGGAGGAGATGCGGCTTGAGCCGAGCGCTCTCGCTGATCGGTATCGCCGTGCCTGACAGCGACCCTGATGTCAAGCTTCGATCCCCACCAAGATAGCCTGTCAAGAAGGTCCCTGTTCAGGGAGCGGAGTGGCGTTATGTAGACGACCTTTATGCCAGGCTTGAAGGGCGTCTTCTCCTCTAGAAGTTTGCTGAAGATCGGAAGAAGGGCAGCCTCGGTCTTTCCAGTACCTGTTGGCGCCACAAGGAGTACATTCGAGCCCTTCAAGATCTCAGGAATTGCCCTTATTTGGGGATCGGTAAGGGGAATGAGTCCAGCCTCTCCAAGCACAGCCCTAATGGGCCCGACGAGCATCTCCCGAACCTCAGCCTCATCCAATTGGACTCACAACGTGGAGTGCTTGCCCTATTTTAAGTAGTATTGGCTGTTGGAGTTTTAGGGAAGCTAAGGTGCAATGCATGCTCAAGAACCATTGATTCAGTCTATGTTTCTGCCTAGAATGGACCTTACCTTCTTTTTGTAAGAAACTTTCCTTGATTTGATTTTCCCATAACGTACGGCATATTATTAGCACATAGCGGATCGGTATTGTGAAAATGATTTCGTTGATAAAGCTGAGGAGCAAGGATGTTGCGAGCAATGGATTTCCATCATTGGCCAGCATCCTTGGCGATCCGGTCCTCGTAAGAGCGCGGACGCTCGCAAAGGTCATGGAAGTTGTTAATAGAGCTGCTGGTGTAGAGAGCCAAAAAATCTGGTACAGGCTTGGCGAAGAAGCTGGAGAAGAGATGGCCTCATTTCTCATCGGGAAGATGAAAACCAAGAGGTCAAGGATAGCCAAATTTCTCATCAGCGAGTCCCAATCGGCAGGCTGGGGCAAAGTGACATTTTGCGGCAATAGGTTTGGTGGAATCGAGGGGACGATAAGGATCGAAAACTCTCCGCTTCTGAGCAGCGACAGCACAGGCGATGCATGCCAGCTCTACAAAGGATACATTGCCGGGTTCCTAAAAAGGATCTATGACATAGGTGGGGTCGAGTGCACCGATGGTTCGTGCTTGAGGAAGGGAGGTCCGTTCTGCGAGCTAAGGGTCAAGAAAAGAAGGGAAAAGTGGCTGAGGTCCATACTTATCTGATCAAAATGTTTACCTGCTTGACCTAATCTTTTCAAGAATTTTCTCATATATCTTCTTGACTTTGTCGCTTGACTTGTGCAGTAGCCTTTCGACGATGAGTTCGGGAGTGCTTCTTGCAAGATAGTTGATCTTCGGGGACCTGTCGACGATCAGGTTGTAGTTGGCATCCAAACCCTTAGCTTCGATGCCATCCACCCTCAGAGGAAGCGATACGCTTTCAAGCAGTTGTTGCGCTAGGTGGGTTACGACTACAACCAAGCTCCTATCTTGTCCTGCAAATATCTCGATCACAGAAGCTAGAACCTTTGCTGCAGCTCCAGGCTCTGTTGCCGCTTCAAACTCGTCAACTAGAACTAGTTTTGAGGATTCAGTTGTAGCAACTTCTACGAGAGCTGTCAATGCCGACTCGAAAGCTCCAGCATCTCTCATGCCTGCCGGCCTGGAGAAGAAAAATATCTGGTCAAATGGAAAAACACTTGCTTCAATAGCTTGGACCGGAAGCCCAGACTGAGCGAGCATCGCGACCTGCGCTATGGTCGAGAGGAGCATCGTCTTCCCACCGCTGTTTGCACCGGTAAGAAGAACGACCCTTTCGCCATCTCCACCAACAAGCTTTGAACCAAAACCGAGGCCATATGTTACAGTCTGTATGGGGGAGCTACGTTCTATGGCCAGTAGGCGTGTGTTGGCCGCATCTCTGAACCAGATCCCTGCCTCGGACCCCACGATCTTCGGAATTGAAAAACCCTTGCTCGATCCTACCTTGCCAATGGCCAGAAAGGCATCGAGCTCGAAAGCGGCAGAAACAGCATCTCTGAAAGCTTGAACCAGTGGCGTAAGCTTTTGGGCGACTTCGGAAAGGACCTTGAATCTCAATGATGCGAGCTTTTTGGAGAGGTTCATCTTCAGCCTGTCAACGACCTTCTCCGATACCTCTATTGGCAGAGATATCGAATCGGGGAAGATTCCTTCGAGCCACTCGGCTTCTGTTGCGTCCAATGACAGAGCTTCCCTGAGAGAGCGCCCAGCCTGATGTACCATGTTCCGTATCATCTCCAAGACCTCCCCTGGGATCATGGCCAGCAGCCTCTCAGACGAAACGCTGCTGGCAGAAGCTTCCCTGAGAAGCTTGGCGATCGTCTCTCCACTTACCCTTGCCTCGTACGTGCTCAGGTACTTCTCAACTTCGGCATTCAGAGCGATCTCAGATTCGCGTACGGCTTCATTAACTTTGGCAAGAGCCCCTTCGATCCTCGCCACGTTCCTCCCACCTCCACTTCTTGGACCGGCTCCAACCTCATCGACCGCTTCCATTATTAAACCCAAAGATTCGGCATCGATCCTAGACCTTATTCTCAGAATTGCAGGAAGGTCTGGAAATCTTTCCAAATGCTTCGAGAGAGCAACCAATGCTTGAACAGTTTTGAAATTATGCGTGAATAGTTGCGTAACGATCTCGGGCAAGAGCTTTTCCAGGGAAGGAACTTCGTGGAACACCTCTACAAACTCTGTCTCGACCTCTAGGTCGTATATGCTGCGCTTCAGCACAAGTATGATGTGCTCCTCCGACTCTAGGTGGTCACGAAGTGATTCGCTGTCCTCGAGCATTTCGAGCTGGCAATATTTTTCAACTCCCATCTCCCTCAATCGTGCATAATCGTCTTCTGATTCGACTATGATCGTCCTATCTACTCTCAATCTCGTAGAGCTTGAGATAGGCTGTACAGATGCAAGGGCCTCGTTTATTTCGTGGAGATCCGATTCGCTTAAGCCTTTGACAAGCCTTACAGCCTGGCTTGACAGCTCGATCCTTTCCAAGATTACATCGAGTTTCGATAGTGGGAGAGGGAAGAAAAGGTCGAACCTTTCGCGCGAAAGCGGATTTACAACTTTCGACTTGAAAAGGCCTATCGCATCCGAATAGAGTGCCTTTGCATCTTGGGTTCTCAGGATGCTTTCTGGCGAAACACCAAGCTTTTGAGAAAAGAACGCTAGAACTATGTTGAGAGCTGAACGCGCACTCATGCCGCTCGAGGTTAGGGAGTGGAGATCGATGTTTTCGATAGCCTCTAAAGCCTCTTCCTCTGAACCGAAGTATTCGATAAGTTTTGTTGCTGTCTTCATTCCGACTCCTGGGATCGAGGCCAACTTTTCCAATGGCATCACACAATCGCTATTGCAAGAAGGGGAACATCTTCGAAGGCACAGTTCAGGCTCCTTATAACCACGCCACCGGCCCTTCGGTGCCAAGGACCAAGGTGCTCTTGAGATCCGATTTGATGTTGGATCATGGCAACGAAGTCATTCAGAGCTCTATCGCGTCCAGCTCCTGGCTCCAGGCACCTATAAGCTCTTCCTCATGCAGCAGCTTTCATTTAGGATGGATGTGATAGGGAGATTTTCCAAAGCGGGCATGCTTGCCAGAAGTCTAGGTAAAACGTAGGAAGGGAGAGTGTCAACTTAAGTCCGGGCCTATCCTCATCAGTATGAGAATCATGAAGATAAGCCTGGACCGTCTTGTAGCTATTTTCAGCGATAGAAATCTCTTTCCCCGGAGGAGGACTCCACCTCTTATCAAGGCCTTGGCTGTCAAGACTTACGTAGAGGGCCTGAGCTTCAGGAGGGTTGCCAGCGTTTTAAGCGAGCTTGGATTTAAGGCGAGCTAAGAA
>CAZWAU010000138.1:0-10975 GCA_964631995.1 uncultured Nitrososphaerota archaeon | reverse complement strand
GCTCATATTACTCCCACGCATAATTTTTGATATTATCGACGGACCTATATAGACAAAGCATGATGTATTACCCATCATCCCCATAGCAAGACATTAAAGCACCACCGAATGTTGTAGAAGGGCTGAGCAAATTCCCTGTGGAGGCTTGAAAGGTGGTATTCTGTAGCCGATGCGGGAAGGAAGCTACCGAAAAACAACTCTACTGCACGGAGTGCGGGACCAAGATCGTCTTTGGGGAAACGGTGCAAGAACGCAGTGAGAAAGAGGAGCTCAGGAAAAAGTATGAAGGAGCGCGAGCCATGCATGATAGCCTCCTAAGACAGTATGAATCTCTAAAGAGGGAGTACGAGCACGTCTCCTTAGAAAGGAACAACCTGAGCACAACTTTGAAGGACAAAGAAGAAGCTGTCATGAAGCTTGCAGAATCCAATAGAGCTCTCGAGGAAGATGTCAAAAAGCTCGAGGCAGTATTGAAAGAAAAGGATGAGCAGATAGGAAAAATATCGCAACAACTTCAAGCACTACAATCGAGGGAAAGCGAGATAAACAAATCTTACCAAGATCTTCTAAAGGAGAAGGAAACACTAAAGCAAGTTCTGGAAGAAGACAAGAAATTAAGGGAGGAGTATGCAAGGATCCAAAAGATGTACGAAGAAGACAAAAAAATCATCCAATCACAAAAAGATATCGTATCGAAGTACAAGGAGATATCGAAGGAGAGGGACGATTACGAAAAAGAAGTAAAAGAACTAAGAAAGGAATTGGAAGAAGCCAAGAAGCTCACGAAAATAGCCAAGGCATATGAGAGCCTACAAAAAGAATACGATGCTCTTAACAAGACACACAGAGAAACATTGGAAGAGATGTCGCGTCTTAAAGTTGAACTGGAAAAGACAAAGGGTATGTACGAAGAGGAGAATAGGAAATACGCGAGTCTGGAGGATGAAAACAGAGCCCTTCTTGAAAATTACGAAGAATTAAACAAAGATAATCGCTCAATGAAGATGGAGCTCGACAGCCTGAGACCGGAGGTGGAGAGCCTGAGACAGAAGATCAAAGATATGGAATCGAGGATAGCGACGACGACCCAGAAACTGAAAGAGTCTGAGGAACAAAACCGGGAACTTTTAATGAAGAACCTTGAACTCAACTCTTCTTATAGGAAACTCTTGGAAGGCGTCAAGCAGGCCATCCAGGAGCACCAAGAGGGCCAAAACCCAATCGAGGAAGAAAGCAAAGAGGTAAAGGAATCTGGAAGGGAAAAGGAATTCAAGGGGCTAAGAGCTCTGATTCGTAGAAAGTCTGAAAGCGACGAATAACTCAACTCATCAAACCCAGATGGTGGATATAAATTAAGTCTGAAAGCAACATGAGATATTCGGGGGTAGTATTAAAAATGGAAAAGTTGATGTTGCGACAAAGATAAAAGAAGATTTTAACATACCAAACGCAAGGGAATTCGAGAATATGATGAGGGAGATCGTAAAAATCCTTACAGATGTTGAAAAGGATGTGTATGAGGAGGACTGGAGAATCTCATCCAAAGAGGTTCCGCTTGGTGATGGAGATTGGAGCATCGAAAAGAAGCGACTTCGAGGTGGCCTGCAAGATGGCGTAGATATAGTTGAGGTGAATAACGGACGCTTGTCGTTTACGGTTGTTCCAACAAGGGGCATGGGAATCTGGAAAGGAGTGTTTGAAAACAATCCCTTGGGGTGGGAATCGCCAGTCAAAATTCCAGTGCATCCGCGCCACATTAGGCTCGAGGATAGGGGAGGCCTTGGTTTCCTTGATGGATTCAACGAATGGATCGTAAGGTGCGGGCTTGAAAGCAATGGCGCACCAGGTGAGGATACGATAGTGGACAACATGGGCAATGAAAAAAGGACCAATCTGACTTTGCACGGCAAGATTGCCAATACTCCAGCTGATTACGTTGCGGCTAAGATTGGGATTAACGCACCTTACGAACTTTCTGTAGTAGGAAGAGTTTGTGAAAGGTCGATGTTTGGCGCCAATCTTCACATGACAACGAAGATCTCAACAAATCTAGGATGCAACTGGATAAGCATCGAGGACATAGTAGAGAACAGGAGGTCAACGCCCTGGGAGATGCAGCTCCTATATCACTGCAACTATGGTGCACCATTCCTAGAGGATGGATCCAGGCTTGTAGCAGCTGTCAGGTCTGTTGCTCCAAGAGATGCCAGGGCTGCACAGGGCGTTGAGCGATGGAACACCTTCGGGCCACCACAGCCCGGTTTCATCGAACAGGTATACTTTATCGAGCCAGTTTGGGACGAGGGAGGAAAGACGAGGGTGATGCTGACAAACAGGAAAGGTGACAAGGCTTCGAGTATCTCATTCTCGAAAAGTGAGTTACCTTACTTCACACTCTGGAAATGCACGTCAAGCGTCCAGGATGGATATGTTGTTGGACTCGAGCCAGCAACAAACTATCCAAATAACAAAAAATTCGAGAGGGCAAGAGGGAGGGTCGTGAAACTTGGCGCTGGTGAAACTTACCTAGCAAAAATTTCGATTGAAGTGCACCTCGGTAAATCAGAAGTATCAAGGATAGAAGGAGAGATAAATAAGCTTCAAAGTAATGTTAAGCCAACGATCTTAGAATCGAGTAGTTCTCATTTTTCAGAATAAGTTGATGTATCTACAATCCGCCAAGCTTGTGAATCTCTTCTTCGACTTCACTAAGCTTTTTCGTGAGCTCCATTATCTTTCTCTCCAAGCTGTGCCTCTCATTCTCAAGCTTTTTCAACTGAGCCCAGTTTCGCATTCCCTCTGCACTTAGATACCTATCTGGCATATAATATAACTCCACCGTTATCTGGTACCCTAGGTAAATAAATCCCTTTCCTCTAACCATAATAGTTGCACCTATTTCAGCTGCACCATGCAACTTGGCCAGATGGGCGCCAATATGACAGCCATCAACCCAGGGAGCAACAGCTCCTATCCGGCCTTGGAAGAAGTGGTAAATCGAATCAATGATTACTAACTAATTTGGATAGATTTTCTTCTGAATAGCTTAAAACCTGAACAAATTATGAACTTCGGCATGATAGCTGACATTCTAGGTTAAAAATTGGATGAAAACAAGTTGGTCTGCTGGACTGTTCTTTTCCTTCGCTTGGTACTTACTCGGGCTTTGGACGATTTGCACCTGAGGCGTGTTTTTCCTCTTTGCAATCTAGGCCAATGTGTATGTCCTGAGCGACAGGAATGCATATGACCTTCAGCGATTGTCTTAATGAAGGTTCTCAGCCACATCTATTCTGGGCATGAGCCCGCAAGTCAAGTGTACACCTAAGACGTTATTCTTCAAAATTTCATTATATCTAGGTGATAATACGCCTGCTTGTTATTCTGCCAACCTCTCGTTTGCTTTGTCCCAGTTGACCACGTTCCAAAATGCTTCAACGAACCTTGCCCTGTCGTTCTTGTAATCGATGTAATATGCGTGCTCAAACACATCAAGTACCATCAATATTTTGAAATCAGGATATACATTGGTGTTGTGCTTTTCTATCTGCATGATCATTGGCCGTTTAGTTTGTCTGCAGAATGCCAGCGCTCCCCATCCAGATCCTTCCACACTGATGGCAGCTTGGGTAAACTCTCTTTTAAACCTGTCAAAGCTCGTAAATTCCCTCTCTATCATGTCGCCCAAAGATCCACCCGGTTTTCCTCCACCCTTACCAGTTGGCGCCATGTTTCCCCAGAAAAGCGAATGTAGGAGATGCCCTCCTATATTGAAAGATAGCTCCTTAAGCGTTGCTCTCATATCCAAGTCAGTGCCTTCCTTCCGTGCTTTATCCACCCTTTGCAGTATGGCATTCGCGCCATTGACATATGCCTGGTGGTGCTTTTCGTAGTGAATCCTCAGCTGTTCCTCTGACATATAGGGCTTCAGCTCATCGTACTTGTATGGCAGTTTGGGCAAAACATAAAATTTAGTTACTTCTTCCATTTCCTACTCATTGTCAAACCAAGTTATATTTATACTTATTGGGGACTGGGTAATTTGTCAATAAAGAGATAGGAAATCAATTTTACCGCTCTCAATTCTTCATAGCCGTAATTATGTAGTGGTACTTTCCAGATCTGGAAATGTTGAGCACTTCGAATCCCTGGCTGGAGATCATATCTGAAGCTGTTTTTTCGTCGAAGCGGATTGAGACTGGAGGACCGATGTCCATCTCTTCCTTCTTCCAATCGAGATTAACCAAGATGCCACTTGGCTTCAGCATCCGCCTTGCATTATCCAGAACCTTGTAAGGGTCTTGGAAATCGTGTAGCACTATTCCAAAGAAAACAATGTCAGCACATCCTTCGCAAGGGATCGTCTCTTCAGCTCTTCCAACGATCGTTTCCACGTTTTCCAGGCCTTCTGCCTCTGCTAAATTTCTAAGCATTCGAATGGACTCCCGATCGATGTCTATGCATATGACCTTCCCTCCTGGCCCTACAACTTTAGCTGCTGGGATTGAGAAGAAACCGTACCCACATCCTACGTCGACGAAAATCATGCCCGACTTCAGGCCAACATTTGCCAGAATCTCTTCGGGATTTTGCCAAGACCTCCTAATCTCATCAGAATGCCTTTGGCAGTCCCTACGTTCTCCCATAAAGCGATGTCATTCCTCCATACTATATTTCTTTGCATTTGGTGTCATGTTTTTAGGAACTTCCAGCATAATTGGAAAGGTAATCGAACTAGAAGCTTCCTGTTGAAGCTTTGATTGCAATTACTTACCTTCCAGCTTCATAAACTTTCTTGGGGCTTTCCTGAATTCCTCCTCGCATTCGCTTGAGCAGAAGTAGAAGGTATGCCCTTCAGTTTCTATCTTGCTGAAGGCAGCATCGATTTCTATCTTCATGCCACATACAGGGTCCTTAACCATGCGGCTTTTGCCCTCAAATGTGCCTTTTGGCGCGTATCTTCTTAAAGTCTGGGCATTTATGGCAACTATGACTGTGCTCATCGACATGAGCATAGCTCCAAACGCAGGACTAAGTACCAGACCGAAGTTGGTCAAGATACCCGCGGCCAACGGTATTGCGATTGCGTTATAGCCTGCTGCCCACCAAAGGTTCTGGACCATCTTGGAGTATGTCATCTTTGAAAGTTCCATTATCTTTGCAACATCTCTTGGATCGTTTCTCACGAGGATTATGTCAGCACTTTCGATGGCAATGTCTGTTCCAGCCCCTATTGCGATACCCACGTCCGCTGTTGCTAATGCAGGAGCATCGTTTATGCCATCACCTACCATTGCAACACGGTAGCCTTCGCCCATCAGGGCCTTGACCTTCTCCGCCTTCTCACCGGGAAGCACCTGCGCAAAGTAGCCATCGACGCCCAATTCTCTTGCAACTTCAGATGCAACTTCCTCGGAATCGCCTGTCAGCATGTAGACTTTTGACCCCATCTCCTTGAGTTTTCTTACAGCCTCGATAGATTCGTCCTTCACCTTGTCCGAAAGAGCCAGCGCACCTACGAGTTTCCCATCGACAAAGGTAAAGACAACTGTCTTACCCTTCTCTCTCAGTGCCTCAATCTCCCTGTTTTTCACTTCGATTTTCATCTCTTTCAGAAGGTTTGGCCCACCAACGTATACTTCCTTTCCTTCTACAATTCCGAAAGCGGCTATGCCAGGAACCGCCTTGAAAACATTGGAACCGATGACCTTTACGCCCTTTTCCTTCGCATATTCGACTATTGCCTTCGCTACCGCGTGTTCCGAATTGAATTCGACGCTTGCAGCGAATTTCAGGTGCTCATTTTCTGAAGTCAGTGATATCGCGTCGGTGACTACCAACTTCCCAATGGTCAGCGTGCCCGTCTTATCGAAGACGATAGCGTCCGCATCCTTCACCATTTCGAACGCTCTCCTGTCCCTGATCAGAATACCGCTTTTCGCCGCTATGGAGGTGGAAAGTGCCACAACGAGAGGTATCGCGAGACCAAGGGCGTGCGGGCAAGCCACGACCAGAACGGTTACGGTCCTCTCGAGTGCAAAATCTGTGCTCCCAACAAGAAACCAAGCTATAGAAGTAATCAAGGAAGATCCAAGGGCAACATAGAATAGAAGGGCTGCAGCCCTGTCTGCCAAATCCTGCGTCCTAGATTTACTTTCTTGGGCCTGCCTTACAAGCCTTATTACCTGTGCCAAGTAGGTGTCCTCGCCCGTCCTCTCAACCTTAACTTTCAGGATGCCATCCCCATTTATGGCCCCGCCCATCACCTTGTCGTTTACCCCCTTATGAACCGGTTTTGATTCACCTGTCAAGAAAGCCTCGTTAGTGTATGATTCGCCCTCTATCACGATTCCGTCGGATGGTATCTTCTCCCCAGGGCGGACCAAAACTAATTGACCAGCCATAAGCTTCGAAACAGGCATGTCCAAAAGCTCTCCATCTCTAACAACGTGCGCCATCGTTGGCATTATTTTTACAAGCTCCTCAAGAGTCCTCGATGCTCCAAGAACGCTCTTTGCCTCTATCCAGTGCCCAAGAAGCATCACGTCGATGAGCGTGGCAAGTTCCCAGAATAGATCCTTTCCACTTATCAAAAAGGCCGTCGCAGCTGAGTAGAAGAAGGCAACCGATATCGCCATACCTATGAGTGTCATCATTCCAGGCAACCTGTCCTTCAATTCCGAAACCATGCCCTTAATGAAGGGCCAACCGCCATAGATGTAGACGATCAGGGAGAGAAGAAACAACGTTTCTTTCTGGAACGGAATTTGAAGGGCGAAGTTGAACCACATCTGGACCATTTCTGACAGGGAAAGGATCGGGATCGTCAAGGCGAGGGAGACCAAAAATCTTCTCCTGAACTCTTCCATGTGGTGGGCGTGCCCTTTGTGGATGCCATGGTCCTTGTGTTCGTGACTCATCTTTACCAATTGGTAAACATTTCATTCGGTCGCCCCCTTATAAGAGGTTGTTTTTCCTATTGTCAACTCTCTATAGCTGAGCAATTTCACAAAACTGAAATATCGAATGTGGAAGTCCTTTAAAGTTGGAAAGAATTAATTGGAAGTTTCGAAATTAGCGTAAGGATCCGATGGCAAAAGGAGATAGGCGAGGCCGATTTTGATGCAAATGGTAAAAGGCTCAAGGGTTGTGCCTAAGCATTCGGAACTTGCAGACGAACATGGCAGATGTGAACGGTGTTTTCCCTCAATCTATCGGAGCCCATAAGCACCATTGTCAGGATCTGGTGGTATCTACTTGTTTCGGATACGGGAGATTAATCTCGAATGACCGGAAAGGGTTCTCCAATATAGCCTCAGCAGCGCTGCTTTCGATCATAGTTATGCTAGCCTGCTTGGGGATCATGAACGCACCAGGCAGGGCAGAGAGGCTCTTCACCGCTTTCTTCGAATTCATTAGAATCGACCTCAATCTCAGGGGCATCGTGGGCTCTCCTCTTGGCCAAGTGACCACTATGTCGGCTCATTGGTTGGCACTGTTTTGCTCGTGGTAGCAACCTTCGTAAGCACTAAGATCGTTCTTGTATTGGTAATTATGGCACAGGCTTCGAGAAGGAAGAGAAGAGGGAGCATTTGCGCCAGTAGGAATTCGATAGAAAGATGGAGAAAATGATGGCCAAAGTGACCGATGAAATGTAGAAGGTTGGTGATTTATGATCTTGGGGGAGAGGCCGTATCGTTGAGATAGCTGGAAAGTTTCATCGATTTACATGGGTGGTAAAGATCAACTCAGACCATGTATCTATTGGGAATCCTAAACCGGCAGTCGCCAAAGTCAAGTTATCATAACGGCATGTTGGAATTGAATAGTGCTCCAATCAAAAGATCTGCTTCTGTTGACTCAAATGGTGATCAGGAATCTGGCCACTTTTTTCCACGATGCATAATTATTCTGCACAGTACAAGCATTTATCGACCTCATTGACAATAAGGCAGAAATTGCAGAAAATCATCCTATTTAACTGTATTTTCAAAGATAATAAAAAAGTTTGCCAACGATGCTTAAGCGACCAGCTTGGTATGAAATTACATTCGATTAGGAATTTTTTAAATGCAAATGTATTTGCCTTAAGAGCTGCAGTACTTTCAAATGAGAAGATACTAACAAAATGTGAGTTTACCTTAAAATGCCTTACTCCGAAGTTGGTCTCCAAAGTGGTGATGCATCCATGAACCTTTGCTTCGCTATTCAGGCAGAAGGGCTTCACAAGACATACCATTCGGGCGACAAACAGACCCAAGCGCTTCGTGGCGTCGACCTTAACGTCAAGGGGGGCGAGATAGTGTGCCTTCTGGGGCCAAACGGCGCAGGCAAGACAACGCTTGTCAAGATACTGAGTACTCTGCTCCTTCCTGACAAAGGTCGAGCAAGGGTTGCTGGTTTCGATGTTGTTTCCCAAGCCAACAGGGTCAGGAAGATAATGGGCTACGCTGGACAGGACAGCGAGAGGTCTGCCTACTTCAGGTTAACGACAAGGGAGAACCTTTTCTTCTTTGCTAATGCTTTCCACGGCATTGGTAGGACTGAGGCAAACAGCAGGATTGAGGCATTAGCTAATGCGTTCGACTTCAAGGATGCCCTCGACAAGTACTTCATCACTCTCTCGGGCGGCCAGAAGCAGATGTTCGTCATCATGAGGTCGTTAATCACAGAGCCAAAGGTGGCTTTTTTGGATGAACCTTCGAAGTCCCTGGATCCGCTTGCAGCTTCTAAGGTTAGGGAGTACCTGAAGGGCTATGCCAAGAGTAGATCTGTCGCCCTTGTTGTTACGACTCATAACATGAAGGAGGCCGAGGAGATTAGCGATAGGGTCGTGATGATCAACAAGGGCGAGGTACTTTTCGAGGGAACAACCGAAGAGATGAGAAATTCTGTCACAAAGACCGAGGTCATAGAAGTAACGGGGAACCAAATCGGTGGAGAGATTAAGAACTTAATTGCGAACGTTCCAGGGGTTCTGGGAGTTCATAAAGACAACTCTAACTTCAGGATCTATTGCAATGATGCATATGAGGTGCTTCCCAAGGTGGTAGAGATCCTGAAGGTAAATAGTCAAAGGCCTGCCTTGGGCATAGAGCACTTGACACTTGAGGAGGCTTTCAAGATGATGGTTGGAGGAGGAGCATGAACCAATTCCTTAGGCTAACATTCATGTCCTCCTGGAGGAGGATCAAGGAGATAACAAGATATAAAGTAAATTTCACGCTAGAGATTCTAATGAGTTTTGTATGGGGAATAGGGCTTCTGGTTTTTGTAACGGTAGCGGATCCTGGAAAACTCCAAAGTACAATTGGTAGTGCAAACTACTTCGTCTTCCTTCTGATCGGGATCGCCTTCCAGACATATTCGGGTGCATCAACTTGGGGAGCCTGGGAGATTCACGATGAGTTGACCAAAGGGCAGATCGAGTATACTTTTGCCTCGCCGGTCTCAAGATACTACTACATTCTGTCCTACTCGCTTTCGCAGGCGATCATCGGAACGATTTTCAGCTTGTTGCCTATGTTTGCCATAGCAGTTCTATTCTCTGGCATCCCACCTTCCCCCACAGCCATAGTTATGACTTGCATATCAGTCATGCTCACATTTCTTGTTCTGTGTCAGGTTGGCGTGTTGATTACAAGTGCCCTCCTGATACTGAAGAATGTCTCAGCGATAATGTCGATATTTCAATTCCTAACGCAGATAGCTACTGGCATGTTCGTTCCAGTTCAGTTCATGCCAGATCCAATCAAGGTTCTCGCGTTTGTAATTCCTATGACACATGGCATCGACCTAGCCCGCCACTTTATTCTAGGAACTAGTACTGTCTGGCCTGTCGAGGTGGAGTTCGGAGCGCTCGTCCTTCTCCTGATAGTTCTAAGCGCACTGGCGAGATTTTCAACATCATACCTTGAGCGCAAGGCAAAGATCGAGGGGCTTTCTCTTGCATAGAGTTAAAGAATTTTCAGTCTATGACTTTCATCCACGCTCCAAAATGCTTGACATTTCTGAGCTTGCTATTTCCAGTTGTCATGGAAACGTATGGTTTGCAGGAAAAGAGAGCTAAGTTCGTCTATATATTCTGTTATCCATATTAATCAATTTGCTTTAAGCTTTCTTATCACTTTCTCCTCCATTAAAGTTTGAGTATATAACTTCAGAGAAGTATGGATAAGATAAATATTCTGGTGTGGAAAGTTTTCGTCCAAAAACTTCCAGAGATGGGCTCAGAAAGATAGCCAGAGGAGGATCGTTATATATGATCTTAGAAGAAGTCGCTAAAGATATCAAAGGTATTCGAAACAAAGGCCATTATGTAAACGATGAATGCCTTTTGCAAGAAAAAGAAAACTTGAAAGGATTGTAGGATCTTTGCTCTATTTTCAGATTACATGGATCAATTGAAGAGGATCAAGGGCTTTTCGCCAGGCTTTCAATTCTCCATATCCAGCACAGAGAAGGGATGGAAATACACTTGTGTATTGGTTTGCCAAACGACTTACTGGATCTAAATATTCACTAATAGATGGAGAGGTACAGAGAGTATAGGAATTAGGACTACATGTGAGTCGTAGTGTAAAATATCGCCAGAGCCCATCGTTAACCCAATTAGGCTAATTTGAAATAGAGCCAAAGCCCCCGGAAAAATTTGAATTCAACATGGCTACACCTACTTTTCTCCAATTAAATTTACCTCTTTGAGAAAGCCCCTATCGAAAGTAGCAATGTTTCTAATATTCATTCTTTTAATTATAGAGATGCTCGTACAATCAGTGAAGCTGAAATCCATTTCCTTCTGCTTTTTAAAAAAAATTCAAGCATCCTCAAAATTCTTACTAGTGACTTCGATAAGCTCCACGGATTTCCTTAAATGTTCTTCGATGCGGATTGCCCTACGAAGGTTTCTGAGACGAACGAAAAAACAGTAACGGTTTCTTCGAAAACATAGTCGGAAGTATACAGAGGACCATAC
>CAZWAU010000137.1:0-15124 GCA_964631995.1 uncultured Nitrososphaerota archaeon | reverse complement strand
AAACTTTAATTATGAAAGGAACGGTTTAAAGGTAAAATGAAACTGTCTCCAATGGAAGAAAATCTTGTGAAGATCTTCGAGGATTTCGAGATCATAGATGCCCATGAACATTTGCCTCCTGAGAATTTGTACAACGAACAGAATGTAGATGCACTTACCCTTTTCAGTCATTACACGAGATATGACATGATAACTTCAGGAATGCCTGAGCAGACATTTGAGGCAATACAGGATCCTAGAATCCCCTTAGAAAAAAGATGGAAAATGTTTTTTCCATTTCTGGAAAACATAAAACATGGCTCCTACGCTCGTGCCGCATTCATCGCAATGAAGGAGTTCTATGGCTTCGATAGGATAGATGATAGTAATTACAAGGAACTTTCGAAGATGATGGCTGAGCAGAACAAGCCAGGCATCTATCACCGGGTTCTTCGTGAGAGATGCAAGATACGTGTGGCTCTTACCCAAGCAGATTCTGACAAGCTTGATTATGACCTTGACCTGCTCGTACCTCTGATGTTGCTGGACTCATATGCAGCTGTGCGCTCGAAAAAAATCGTAGAGGACAGGGCCTCGTTACTCAACGTGAAGGTAAAAACACTTGACGACTATTTGGATCTTGTGAAGAAAGGAATGGAAGGCTGGAGATCTAGGGGCGCCGTTGGAATCAAGATGGTCTCAAACCCGTATGGTGATCCAGAAAGGGGAAAGGCTGTCGCTCTTTTCGACGCAATCATGAGGGACGACAAAATGCAACTTCCAGAAATTAATCCTCTTCGCTCATACATTGCAGATACGATGTTGCAAATCGCATCTGAACTTAGAATGGTCGTTGCAGTCCACACAGGAGTTTGGGGGGATTTCCGAATTCTCGACCCAACCCACATGATCCCAATGATAATGAGGCATCCGCAAACGAAATTTGACATCTACCATATGGGCGTGCCATGGGTCAGGGAGACAGCCATAATGGGGAAAAACTTTCCAAATGTTTGGCTGAACCTTTGTTGGTGCCACATACTTTCCCCAAAGATTGCTTGCTCCGCTATGGACGAATTGATCGATCTCGTTCCTACGAATAAGATAATAGCATTTGGTGGAGACTACCACAAGCCTGTGGAAAAGGTATATGGGCACTTGGTCATGGCCAGGGAGAATATCGCGAAGGTCCTTGCGAAACGCATCGAGGATGGCCTTATAACGGAAGATGAAGCTGTGACCATTGCTGAGAAATGGTTCTTCAGAAACCCTAGAGAGCTATACAATTTAGAAGTTTGATGCTTGACCAGTTAGATGAGAATTTTTGTACATTACATTTATCCTTTTATGAAACGCTTGAAGTTTTCGCTCAGTATCTTCTTGATTGTGTCTTCCGAATAACCGAGCTCCCTGATTATGCCCCTGTCCATCTCAGATGTTTCCTTTGCTGAACTGAAGTTGGTTGCAGATGAATCACTTCCAAAAAGCATGTAATCTTCAGCGCCGAACATCAGAGCTCTCTTGAACGCCTCCCTTCGGTAGAAATTTGGCGTTCCAGGGGTTGTGTCCAAGTATAGCTGCATCTTGTTTGCTCTTTTGTCCGCATATGGGTTAGATTCTAGGTTCGCCCTAAACCTTCCGAAGAGCGCTATGCACTCGTCGGTCCAAGGCCAACTCATATGTGCCAAGGCAAACCTAATTTGCGGGAAGTTAACCAAAACCTCATAATTGCACGGTCTGCAGAATCTTGAGGAATCCTTGAACCCATATAATATTCCTGAATGGAATAGTACTGGAACGCCCAGCTCTTGTATCTTCTCATATACAGGGAAAAACTCCTTTTCCCAGGGGTACCAGTGGTCGGGTATCATCTTGATGCCCTTGCATTCATACTTCGTAACAGCTTCCTCTATTAAACTGGGCGCATTTTTGAGCCTCGGTTCTATCCATGCAAAGGCCACTATTTTATCTGGAAACTCAGCCTGCAGGTTGGAGATGAACCTTATGGCTTCTAGCTGGGATTGCTCATCTACTCCAGAGTAGGAGAACTGCATATACCCTGTTGGCCTTGGATCGATCCCCGTTCCTCTCTTCCTTGGGTAAGGCGAAGTTATGACCGATTGGTCAACACCTGCTTCTTCCATAGCTCTTACAACTTCTTCAGCTTTCTCAGAGCCATTGCTATGGGCGTGGCAATCGCGCAACATGTTCAAGATCTTTAAAATGTGGCTCAAATATATATGGTTTAGTATATGCGCAAGGATGTTTAGGAAGGAATTCATCGGTCCAGCTTTGTTCGTTCGAAAGGAAAAATTTCTGTGCTGCGATCAACTTCTTTTTTTGCCAATTTGCTTTAAAATAAAGTCTGTAAAGCAACAATATGGGTAATTTATTTATGGAAGGGCTTGTCTGATATCGATGTAAGTGCCCATAGATGTCGATTGTACAGAAAGTTCTGGAAATTATTAACCAAAGTAAACTTGATGCTTTTAAATGCCCATACTATCCACTATCATGCGGATTGTATATACTACGTTTAAAGCATGCATGGAATGGGCAAACAAGAGTTCTGGACCTACAAAAATTGAAAGGTGGTGAAAAAGTTGGTTGAAGTCATTAATGATGACTATGAGCAAAACCAGTTGGAGTGGTGGTCGAAATGGTCAAGGCTGATCTGGTTCACGAATCAGTGCTATGCTCTGCTTTCGAGCGACTTCAAGGAACCACTTTTCAACCACTCTGAAATCCTTTCGCCAAAAGTGGATGTCAAACTTTTAATTCCGAAAATCGAGAAGGTATTTCAAAGTAAAGGGCTGCCCTCCTATTTCTTCGTTAAGGACTCTTTTGAGTATCGTTCCATTAGTGAATTCTTGATGGCAAGAAGCTACGAAATCAAAGATCGACTCTCAATTATGGAAATTACGTCCCCATACTTCAAAGTCAATGAAAAAGTTGAAGTTAAGATTATTGGAAAAGAAGGTATCGAAAAGTGGTGCGAAATCTACTTGCTTTCATTTTATGAAGATATGAGTCTTTTCGAACCTACAGTAAGAGCTTCAAAAAGAGCTTTTTCGGATGAAAAAACGAAATTGATTTTGGCGAGGTATGAAAATTTACCAGTAGGGACCTTGGCGCTATATGGCACGAATGGTGTTAATGGAGCTTATTGCGTTGGAACTCTTCCAAGATTTCGGAATATGGGCGTAGCGAGTGCAATGCTCAGATTTGCGCACGAACTATCAAATCGTGAAGGCAAGAAGCTCACATTGCAAACCTTTCTGTCAGACTCCGTTGAGAACTTCTACAAGAAAAGGGGATTCAGAAGGGTCTACCTCAAGGAGGTGCTTGCACCTTCGTGAATTAATTTTTCTATAATTGGAAACTTTATTAAACTTTTATAATCCAACAATATACTTGTTGCCAGCAAATGGACCTAGGTGTAACTATTAACAGGAACCCAAAATCCTCCTCCTGCTTTTTCAACGAGATATTCAAAGGATTCGAAAAGGTCAAAGTTGTCAGGTCCATGTTTGGCGACAAGACGGAGAAAATACTTTCGAGCACCAAGGTGGTGTTGTCCATCAGGAAAGGCTACCTTCATGTCGACGACAAAACTGGCTCGATAATCATCAGTTCATCCTATCTCAAGTCTGCCGACGAGAGAGAGATATACCTCGACTTGATACACGAGCTTACTCATATCAGACAACTTATGGATGGAATGGAACTATTTGACCAAAGGTATAGCTACGTAGATAGGCCAACGGAGATCGAGGCATACAAAAAAGTTGTAGAGGAAGCGAGAAGAATTGGGATAAGTAAAGAAGAGATAATCAACTACCTATGGGTGGAATGGATTAATGATGAGGAGTTTGAGAGGCTCCTCAATAATCTGAGAAAGTTGGTTTCGGTCCCCCTTTAAAATCGCTACCCCTAGACACACTTGCATACCATCTGTTCATTTGGCAGAATATGGAATTCTGTGACCAATCTACCAAGCAAGTAAGTAAGTAGTTACATCGCTATATCGAAAGTTGTTTGGCCACTTGGTAAAAGTCCTCAGGAAATCGCCTTATTTTCCCTGTCCTTCCTATCCGAAATCTTCTGCCTGATGATGTGTGAGATAGCGTCGGAAATCGTGACGCCTACTATTGTAATGATGATTTCAACCGCTACCTCTAGCACATCGATCATACAACATCTCTCCATTATGTGTCGGAAGGACATAATAAGTCTTTTTTTGAACGAATTACGCCGGATTTATTCGAAAAACAGCTTTTTATGGATAGGGATCGCTTTTGGGCAAGAGGTCTTAGCTTGGAACAAGGAGATGGCTACATACCTCCAACTGAAGAGCGAACGCACAGAAAATATTAGGGCCTCCGTTTATATCGAATCGCGCAAGAACGCAACGATTTTTCAACCCAAGATTGTGAATGAGAAAAACAAAAGGCCTCGATAATACGTCTTCTGTGCATGATCTCGGCCAAAAAGGGTAGCAATGTTTCTTAAGCCGACTAATTCATGAACAGCCGACTCATTTATAGCGACGCGAAAATCGATGATACAGCATTGGTACCAATTTTAAAGCAGATTAAAAAATCTAGCCGCATTTTCCCTAAGGATTCCTGACGCTATGCCCAAAGCCTCATCTGGCTTCAAGTAACGATTGGAGATCATGTCTTGAAGCACTTCCGCCAGGATGTTTTTGAATACTTTCAATGCTCCATAAGTAGCTTCAGCAACCCAGCAATCTCCTCCCCACATCGTTCTGCTTGATAGGCCAAGCTCGATGATCTCCCTAAGCATGATTTTACAAGCTGAAGGGGATATTATGGGAAGCCAGCACAGATCGAGGTAAAGATTTGGAAAGCTGAAAGCCAAGGCAGCTGTTTCCCTTATCCAAGGATACCCTCCATGGAAGAATACAAAATTGACATTGGAGTACTTTCTCAAAATATTCACAAGGTTCATGGGGTTCGAGCCCTCAATGAGGGCCAAGCCTGTATGGAACTGGACCGGCAGTTCCAACTCTCCAGCCTTGCTGATTATTCTATTAAGAACGAAATCGCCAAACAGCCTAATTTCCCTATCTGTCAGTCCTGAACCACTTTTCTCAAAGACATGCTTGGCTTCCGATGCATCAACTTCCTGGAAAAGTATTGATCTGTCGTACGCAAGTGCTGACTTGATTGCAACGTAATTTCTTCTCTTGGCCTCCTCTATTGATTTGTCAATGAGCTCAATGTAGTCCTCGAAGGACCCGACTTTCATGTTGAAGTACTTCTCCAATACATAAGGACTGTTGCCATTGTGGTCCTTGGCATCTCTGCTGTAACCAAAAAGCAGCATATTGATCCTGAATACTGGTGAGAAAAGCTCTGTATCGAAGCTTCCTCCCCAAAAGTTCCAATATGGGTCAAGAAGAGCCTTGTCTATAAGAGCTTTCTCTTTGAAAACCTTCCTAATCCAGTCTTTGTTAAGGTAGGCATCGTGCACTAATTTGGATGCTTTGGCCAAACTTTCAGCTTTTGGAGGATCTATATCAATTCCATATATCTCCCTTATTGCGATGCTGCAAGACTTGTAAAAAGTGCTTCCGGAGATACTCTTTAGATTCTTCGCAAGTGCCTCGTAATCGTCCCTTTTTGGAACGCTGGTTGCCCAAAAAACGTAGGAACCTTCCAAAATGTCGACGATAGATAAGTCCCTGCCTGAGATCACCTCGTAGGGATAGGTATGTTCATGCGTATCTATTACGTGCATTTCGGCAATTTTATCTTGAATCGATCTACCCATGGCCACCAAATGGAAACAATGAGCCTGAAAAATCTTTTTATGCGATCCTGAGCAGCTCCATTTCAACGCGGGCATATGCAAAGAATACGATCGAACGACGATTAGGGGAATGCCCAATGCTTAGAGTTATAGAATACAATCCTTCCTTTTTCTACATTGTGGAATCTTTATAACCTTCTGCGATTGGTAGAAGTACATCTACAACAAAATGCTAGCTTCGCGATTTAGCAAACTCCAAGATATAGCATCATTAAACTTAAATTTTCGCTCACTACAATCAATGCTCAGCTCGATCATTCCCCTAGGCAAATGCATACGTTACGTTAGTTGCAAACTTTTTTGGAGACTGGGTTCGTGCTAACGGACTTCGATAACCTGGGCTTAAACGGGAAATAGCGTAAAGAATACCCTTATAGGCTCTGGAATCGATAACTTTGGTGTGGTGAATGAAGGATATGCCTGTTGTTATAGTTGAGATGTGGGAAGGAAGAACCTCAGAACAGAAAGAGAAGTTAATAAAAGGCATAACTAAAGCATTCGAGGACATAGGCGTGAAGCCAGAGTGGTTGAACATCATAATCCACGATGTGCCAAAGAGTAATTGGGGCACACAAGGTGAGCAAGCGTCCAGACTGGCTCCCTAGAACGATTCCTGACAGGGGCAGAACTCCATTGCTGGCAGGCCATTTCCCACAGAACATTTCTAGAGGCTGATCTGTTGAGCGATAAAATGGGGGAGGAACCGGTCTTCACCCCTTCTCAATTCATAGATTACATTGCTAGAACTCGTAATTTGAAGAGGAATACTCTTCAAATACCTCCACGTTTGGTGATGGTCTACGATCTGAGCAACTTCAAATACCTCCAGAAGATCACTAAAAGCAAGGCAATTAAATGGTGGTATAGTGGCCAAAGACCTCTGCAGATAGGACATTATGGGCACACGCCGGTTGCACTGATCTGCAACTTGATCGGAGCTCCTGCAGCTTGCATGGTTCTCGAAGAGGTGATCGCAACAGGAGCAAAGGAGATCATCGAAGTAGGCATAGCTGGCGGTATCCAGCCATATCTTAAGCCAGGTGACATCCTCGTAATAACGGGTGCGGAGAGAGATGAAGGAACTTCATACCATTATTATCCTCCAGGTGTAGAGTTTGAGTGCTCTCCCAGGCTACGCAAAAGGATCGAGAATTGCTTTGATCGAAAAAACATGAAATATTATAGAGGTTCAATATGGACCACCGATGGCGTCTATCGAGAAACGAAGGCGAAGCTCCGAAAGTTCAGGGAGGAAGGAATACTTGGCGTCAACATGGAGACCTCGGCACTTCTTGCTGTCGCAAGATACAGAGGTGCCAAGCTGGCATCGATCCAAGTGGTTTCGGACATCCTCTCAGAATCCAGTTGGCTTTTAGCAACACACTACGCGGAGGTAAGGAGTTCAATCAGAAACGCAATGAATTGCGCACTTGAAGTGCTTTGCAGCCATTAGTTATGTTGCTTTTGGCTATCTGACAATTTTTAGCAAAGATGCAAGAAATATCAACCTAACCTATTTCTCTTTTTTCCTTTGGCTTGACTCATGAAAAATTTGGGTTTAGAAAAATCCAAATTGAGTTAGAACTTGATTTTTATTGAGACCCGCACTGCTATGAACAGTTGATATGAATGCATTTAGGCGCAAGGCGGTTCGATAGCGAACGGATGACTTAAATCCTCATTGTAATAGGCGGTCCTTTGATGATCGTATGAACTTGATCGTTGTCATGCTCGACAGTCTGAGGCAGGACCATGTGAGTTTCTATAACGGTGGAGAAAGAGTTTTTAAAGATGTTAGGGCCTGTTCCACACCAAACATAGATGCATTTGCTAAGCAGTCGGTTGTTTTTGAAAATGCCTACCCGGAGGCACTTCCAACTATTCCCGTAAGATGCAGCCTGATGACAGGGCAAAGGACGTTGCCATACCGGCCTTGGGAACCACTCAGGCCATATCCCGCAGAGATCACCCTAACTGACATTCTCGGGCCTGAGGGATACGTATGTGGCCTTGTCTCGGACACATATCACTTCATGAGGCCCGGGATGAACTTCCATCGCGGATTTCACAGCTTCTTGTGGATTAGGGGTCAGGAGTATGATGCTTATGTAAGCTCGAAATCTCGAAGAAATGTTGAGGATTACGTAAATGGCAATTACAGCCAAGAATGGAGAGAATTAGTGCATCAGTTTCTTGCAAATACAGATGAGTTCAAAAAACAGGAAGATTGGTTCGCCTCAAGGGTTTTTGCTGAAGCATCAAGATGGCTTAAACGTAATAGGGAGCATGAGAAGATATTCCTTTGGGTTGATTGCTTCGACCCACACGAACCTTGGGATCCGCCAGACGAATTCGATACATATACCGATCGAATGTATAGAGGCAAGAGGCTCATACTGCCCATGGGCGGAGAAGCATCCAAATGGGCCAGCGAGGAAGAGATAAGGTACATAAGGGGGCTTTATGCTGGCGAGGTATCTTTCGTTGATAGCAACTTTGGTAAATTCGTTGACACTCTGGAAGAGCTGGGATACCTTGAAGATTCAGTTGTCGTAGTCCTATCAGACCATGGACATCCACTTGTAGATCATGGAAAATTCCTCAAGGGGGCTGACAGAATGTACAATGAGCTGCTCAAGGTACCATTTTTAGTTCGGCTGCCAGGTGGCGAAGGAGCAAGGAGGGTTAAGGCTCTGGTTCAATTCCAGGATCTTGCCCCCACGCTCCTCGAGCTGCTTGGAATGGAAAAAGAGACTTCCTCGATGCACGGGAAAAGTTTCGTGAGCATACTGCGAGGAGGAGAGGATATGCACAGGGAATCCATTATTACGGGGTATCATGAAGGGATAGACAGGTGTGTGAGAGATCGCCATTGGAGCTACATTCAGAGGCCGGAGGGCCAGCCAGACGAACTTTACAACATTGCTGAAGATCCGAAGGAGAGGGACAACCTCATAGACATCAAGCCCGATGAAGCCATGAGACTTTCATCCCTATACGGCAGGTACTTTAGAAGAGCTATGACAAGGTATGTCAAGGGAATACAGGCCAAATATGAGTTGCCTTCTATGCATTTCAGATAAGGCACCGGATCGAAGCTCACAAGCCCTATTTATGGTCAATCGAGTGAACGATCGATGTCCTCTGATGAATGGCTTTTCGAAGCAGCATAAAGTATTGAATTACCAATCTTTCCAACAGCATCTATAACTCCAATACTTCTCAGGCAGTAGACCATCTTTTGCGACAAGTAACGGGGCTGGTGGATCGCATCTGATAGATCCAAGCTCGTAAATGGGCTTCGTAGGTTAGGCGGTAGAAGTGTAAGGTAATCCGATTTGGACCTAAACAAGACCCGTTCCTTAACTTCGAGTAATCTCCGATCGATAAGGCTCCACCCTTTGGAAGACCAACCTTTCAGAACGGTTCTGTATCTAAGCTCCTCTTCTTTGACCAATAAAACCTCCAAGGAAAAATTTGGATCGAGCACCAATTTTGGAAAACTGACCAACTCGCTAAATAGCTGCTCGATATGCCCTCGCTTTGGAGATTTACGCCTTTCGATTAGCTCTTGTCCATCTTGCGCTGCATACACTATCCACTTTTCTTTAGGAATTGGGTAAACCAACCTGACATTGTGGTGTTCGACGAGGTCAACGAGCTTTCTTTTGATCGCAGCGAAGTTCCGGGTTTGAATCTCGATGAGCAGATCGCCTCGAACGATGTCGATGAGATAACCATCTACTACAACCTCGAATGTATCACCGGAAACCATGTACCAATCCTTCAGGGCAGTGTGTAGCGAAGTTTCCCGAGAGCTACCAATTCTGTTTGACGAATTTAAAGGCGCCATTTATATTGCCGTTGGAAGTTCTCTGCTTGGACAGATTCTCTAGATTACAAGGGCCTTATTTATGGAGTACTTTAATTTTGAGGGGCAACATTAAGGCTCGGTCAATTTGCGCAAAAGATCCACCCATGCCAAGGGCTCTTATTGGCCTGGTAAGGTTGAGTCAGATACCTTTGCATTTTAACCATGGCTCTACTATTTTGTCTTGGGTTCCTAAGGATTTGAGGTTCTTTAAGAATTCCGTGTGAAGCTCCCTAGCTAATTCGATATTTTCCTCGAGGACATTGCATTTCTGTTTCGGATCCAGAGCCAAGTTGTAAAGCTCTGTTGATATCCTTCCAAATGGCTTTATCTCCCTCTGTTTGCCATCAACAATGACTGTGTGTTTTCTTCCTTCAAGATTTGATAGATCGGCGAAGGGTACCAATATCATAGACCATTCTCCTGAAGTTATTGTTGCTCTCAAACCGGAACCAACGCCACCTATCAGAGAAGGGGTTGAAACTGCTACTTTCCTGAAATCCTCGCTATCCTCCCCCCTAATTATCTGCACTAGCGATTTACCTTGGATCCTCGGTTCGTAGATTCCAGCTAAATCGGCCATCGTAGCTGCTATATCGGGCGTTTGGACAAGACATTTGTGCCTAACTCCATTTTTCGCTTGTTCGAAAGAGTCCGCAGGCTTGATCATGAGCGGTATGTGGCATACCTCTTCGTACAAGGGGGCGAGGCCATGGTATTCTCCATAAATTATAGATTTGCCAACAAGGCTATGTTCACCCAAGTAGAAGCCGTGGTCCGAGGTGAAGATCGTAAAGGTATCTTCATAGAGGCCGAGCCTCTCAACGGTTTCAAATATTTTTCCTATCCACCTGTCGACAAAAGAGGCTTCAGCAGCGTACATCGCTCTAACATGGGTCAGTTCCTCGGGTTCGAGGTAGTCACTTGGACCATATGCAGGATAGATCACTTTTTCACCGGTATATCCTGGGTTGTATCTTTCAACATATGATTCAGGTGGATCCCAGGGTTCGTGTGGATCAAAGAAATCGACGTAGAGTAAAAATCGCCTCCCATGATTTTCCTCGAGCCATCTGACAGCTTCCATGGCTGTTTTTGCAGGGATCCAATCTTCCTCTCGATCTCTTCGGTAGTTGTTCCTAATGTGTTGGATGGTTGTCTGCACATCTCTGAGCTTCTCGGGTCTACATGGAAGGTTCACTTTCTCCGGATATGTTCTGTAGCGGTCGTTCTCCTGACCCCTGATCCAAACCCAAGCGCTGAATCCCCTGTCGAAATTGTAACCATCCTTTAGAATGTGCGGCGTGTCTGCGATGAGCATGGTAACATATCCTTTCCTGCCTAGAATCATTGGAAGTGAAATCCCGTCCTTTGGAAGGGGTGACCAGTCGTAGTAAGTGTAGGTAAACCTACCTGTCAAAAGGTCGGCCCTGTTTGGTACTGTTGGAAAGGAAGCATGGTAAGCCCTTTTGAAAACCACTGAATCTCTAGAGAATCTGTTGAGGGAAGGGGTATGGCAGTTGACATTTGGCTTTACAAAAAAGCCACCGTCTAAAAGATCGTGCCTGAACGTATCCGATACGATGATTATGAAGTTGTATAATCTTTCGCTCTGCAAATGGAGCACCTCTCACGTTGGTTACTGAAATGCCAAAGGTGATTTAAATACTGCGAGCAGATTGCTCCAACAACGCTTATGTTTGTCGAATTGGAACATTGATGGTGTGTTTTGTACATGGTCGAGATTAGAGTTCAAAAGGACGTTGTCGAAGGAATCCTAGCATACTCTAGGCACATGCACCCAAGGGAAGCGATCCTCCTTCTCAGGGGCAAGATAGATTTTAAGAAAGGAACTATAGATGTTAGGGAGCTTGTCATCCCACCTCGAGCTACTCATGCTATAGGATTCTCGGCATTTCCGCCATACCTTCTTCCTCTGGACATGTCTGTTGTGGGTACGGCACACTCCCACCCATCTGGGATGCGAGAACCTTCAACCTCCGATTTTAACAACTTCTACGGTGGGCTTATGATTATATGTTCCTATCCTTACGTGGATGTTAGCAGCATAACTATTTACGACGGAAGAGGTAGAAGGATACCATTTACAGTGCTCGGGCAAGATGGATCGAGCTAGTTGGTACCTGCACTATTTTCATCCTGCTTATCGAGAAGCGGAGCTAATTGGGCAACAAGAAGATGAATACTAGGAAAGTGCTCATTAAGGTCGGAACCTCGGGCTACAGTTACTATTGGAACGAAGGCAGGCCAACACCCTTCGAATGGTACCTGAAACAGGGCTTCCCTACAGTCGAGGTCAACGCCAGTTTTTACCGATTCCCTTTGGCAAGCTGGGCAAAAACTTGGTCTCTTGCACCAGATTATTTTGACTTTTCGATAAAAGTACACAGGTCGATAACGCATTACGCGAAGCTGGGAGGGAAATCCATCGATCTTTGGAGAAGGTTCAAGAATTCTTTGTCAGAAGTGGAAGACAAGATAAGCTTCTGGCTCTTCCAGATGCCTTCATCATTCACATACTCGGATCGTAATTATAGCGCTTTGTCGAGGTTCTTTGGAGAGCTTAATATTGGAAATAGAGCTATAGTTGAATTTAGAGATCCCTCTTGGTGGAAACACATCGAAGTGGTTAAGGATGTTGGCATAGGTTTCTGCTCCGTTGATGCTCCAGACCTGCCAAGGGATATCGTGGCGGTAAATTGTGTTGTATATGTTAGGCTCCATGGAAGAACGGCTTGGTATAATCATGTATACGCCTGCAAAGAGCTGCACAGCATCATGGAAAGGATCGATGGTTCGAGAGCATCGAGAAAGTATGTATATCTGAACAATGACGAGGGCATGCTTGAGAATGGCAGGTTCCTATTGGAGCTCTCCAAGGAACTTTATAGAGGCCGCATTTAAGCTTTGGAAGAATCCAGCCTATGCCTGCTCTTCCTCCGCTGCGCGAAACTACCATAGATTATGTTTGGCCAGGATTGACATATTTCCAAAGCCAGTGCATCCTGTATTTCATATTGAAGACCAGCACCTTTTCAAATGACTTAGCTCAAAAGACCAGTGCTGAGGTGAAACAGAAGGAATGTATCCTAAGCTGCAAGCATCATCGCAAGTTATGGGGCTCCACTCACAAAAATGGCTTTCTCGGCTTACGGAAAACATAGAGAAGAGTTTTAAATGCTCGTCCATAGGGCGTGAAGGAATATGCCCCTAACCCTTTACTGGGGATGCACCATCAATGCAAGGTTCCCTCAGATCAAAAACGCTTTGAGGAAAATCCTCAACAAATCTGGCATTGATTTCATAGAGTTTTCGGAAGACCTTTGCTGCGGCCTTCCGTTGGTTCTTTCAGGAGATCCAGGGGAAGCTTCAACACTGGCTGGAAGACTGATCCGCAAGTTGGAGGGATCGGAAACCGTTTTGACCCCTTGTGCTGGGTGCTATGCAACGTTCACCAAAAGGTACCAGAAAATCCTAGGTTGCAAGGTGCCATTCGTGGTATTGCATTCGACCCAGCTGATAGACCAGCTCATAACTTGTGGCCAGTTGAAGCTTACTGGAAAAGGTGAAACATCGGTCGTGTTTCACGATCCATGTGAACTTGGGAGGAAATGCGGGGTTTACGAGGAACCGCGAAGAATCCTCAGATCGATCCCAAACGTCAAGCTCGTCGAAGCAACGTTTGCAGGTGAGCGATCCAACTGCTGTGGAGGTGGAGGATTGCTGCCTTCAAGTTTCCCGGAGCTGGCGATAGAGATAGCTTCCAAAAGGATTTCGAGGGACATCCTTCCCCTAAAACCTGAAAGTTTGGTGACAAGCTGCCCGAGTTGCTACCTTAACTTCTCAAGATCGATGGAGAGGGGCGATTACGGCATAAGGCTTCTAGACATCGTCGAGATTGTCGAAGAGCACATCAGGTGAAAAAATGGATTGGTATGAGGAGTTCTCAAACACTGTTTACGATTGCTTGGACGATGTAAAACGAAGACAAGCACTTGAAAAGGCTGCATCGAATTTCGTTTCCAAGAAGTATCTCCTTACAGATTCGAGCAGGACGCTTGGCGACTTTAGGAAGAGGCTCAGGGAGATGAGAGAACGCTCCATCGAAAATTCAAAAGACCTTCAGAGGCAGTTCAAGGAGAAATTGGAAGAGCTTGGCGGAGCTGTGTATACCGCATCAGATGCATCAGAGGCAAATGAGATAGTTTGCAGGATAGTTGGAGAAAGGAATCTTGTAGTGAAGGGAAAGTCGATGACAACTGAGGAAATCGGCTTGAACGAGTACTTGGAGAAAAAAGGCAAGACCGTCGTAGAAACCGATCTGGGAGAGAGAATACTGCAGGCTGCATGCATGAAGGGTTCGCACACGGTCGTTCCGGCAATCCACCTGCCAAGGGAGAAGATTGCGGAAATACTTTCCAAAGCTCTCCACCAGAATCTTCCTCCTGAGCCTGTCATACTCACTAAGGCGGTAAGAGAGTCGCTAAGGAGCATATGGATGAAAGCGGATGTTGGAATCAGCGGGGCAAACTGCCTCGTTGCAGAAACCGGAAGCATCGTAATCGTTGAGAACGAGGGCAATGCAAGGTTCGTTTCCAATGCTCCTCCAATCCATATCGTCGTGGCTGGAATCGAAAAGCTTGTTCCAATGCTCGCAGATGCTTCTACGCTCCTCCAGATCCTGCCCACATATGCCACGGGCCAGAGGCTCTGTAGCTATGTATCGATAATTACAGGACCGAGTCGAACAGCGGACATAGAGCTTACGACTGTGCTGGGAGCTCACGGTCCAAACGAACTCCATGTCATACTCCTTGATAATGGCAGGAACAGGATGAGGGATGATCCGGTTTTCAGGGAGGCGCTGTACTGTATAAAGTGCGGAAGCTGCCTCAATACCTGTCCTGTTTACCAGATTCTTGGTGGCGATTATGGCGAAGTTTACCTTGGAGGCATAGGAGCCATATGGACATATTTCACAGGAAATGAAAAAAGGGCTGCAGGAGCAGCGTGGGCATGCTCTGGCTGCGGAAGGTGCGAAGTTGAGTGCCCCCTGGAGATCGATGTCCCAACGATGGTCGAGGAACTGAGGGGCAGGATTGTGGCTGATGACCTGAGGCCTTATGCTGTAAAGGCGGCTGTTCAAAACATTCAAAAGACGGGCTCACCATACCGATCGGGAAAAAGCAGCCAAGGAGAGTAATGGAAGATGGCGGAAATAGTTGAGGGGTTCCAGTTCATGCAGGATGCCTACTACTGGCGCCATGGGCACACGTGGGCGAGGATAGAAGATGGGAAAGTCAGGGTTGGGCTTTCTTCACTTGGTGCCGAGATGGCTGGTGACATAATCCTTCTAAGGTACAAGCCTGTCGGAAGCTCCGTAGAGCAAGGCAAAGCTGTGTGCACGATTGAAAC
>CAZWAU010000136.1:0-7084 GCA_964631995.1 uncultured Nitrososphaerota archaeon | reverse complement strand
GGCCAGTACCATGGGCATAGATGTCAATAGGGTTTACGCATTCTCTTGGTTCATATCTGGAGGACTTGGAGCTTTGTCCGGAGCCCTTCTGCCCCTCTGGTGGCCAGGCTATCCTGAGATGGGTTCGGAATTCATAGTAAGCGTCTTCGCAGCAAGCACGGTTGGCGGGGTCTACAACCTTTATGGCGCAGTTCTCGGTGGGTACTTGGTCGGGCTTGCCGAGGTGCTTGGAACAAGTTACATAGCATCGTGGCTAGGTCCATGGGTGATCCCTTACAGGCCCTTGGTTCCCCTTGTAGCCATAATCGTCACATTGCTTTTGGCGCCCAATGGCATACTCGGTGTGAATTGGCGGGGCATCTTTTCAAGGAAAGCTTCTCGAAGCCAGGCAAAAAGTGAAAGCGCATAATGCCTTGCTGATCGAACACCAAGTTAGGTTGAGTCCGATTTTCCTTTCTTCTGAGACACGAACCTTTTCAGCCTGTCATAACCCAGAGTTGGCGTAGGTTTTTCGCGCAAAAGACCTTCGGGCTTGTACAACTGTATCATTATCAGCAATATTCCAAGAAGCAGCTGGTCGAGCCAAACGACATTGAATGGGAGAAATGGGGCCATATACCCTTTGTAGTAGTCTATGAACCTCCTGAGCGCTGAAAATATGAATGTTCCAGCCAGGACACCAACGTTGTTTCCAGCTCCTCCAAGGATTACAATGACCCAAGGCCAGAATGTCCACGATACCCTCTGGTAGCTCGTACTAATCACGCCTCCTGACTTGAACGCATCCAATGCGCCAACGATTGAGGCCATCGTCGCGGATATCACGATGGTCTTCATCCTCATCCTTGTGACATCTTTACCTAGAGATTTTGCCACATCCTCGTTGTCCCTGATAGCTCTTAACGTCCTGCCCAAAGGGGATCTCACAGTTCTCTCCACATATAGGAGCAGAGCAGCGCATACACCAACAATGAAAACAGCTATTGCCACGTATCGGTAACTTCCTGCCCAGGCAAAGTGATCGGGCACCATGACACCTATGTTCCCCTTGACGATGGGTTGGAAGTTGTAACCTATGACCTGGATACCTTCACCCATCGCCAGCAATGTGATCGCCAAGTAGTCCTCGCGTAACCTTATGGCCGGATAGCAGGACAGTAAACCCAGAACGGCACCAATGCCACCAGCCACAGCCAGTGTGATGAAGAAGATCGCCAGGCTGACAGCCGGATTTTCGATGAGCACACGGTTCACCTCTGTAACTACGGCCGTGTTGTCCATGATGTAATCGAGTCCAGCTCCTATCCCGAAGAGCCAAACGACAATCCTGCCAGGAAGCGCGCCAACCGTGAAAGCTCCACCAGCCACGGCCAAGACCTTTCCGAAGTTGGGGATGCCTGCATAGCCATATTCCAGGTTGAGGCTAAGGGATACCGTGAGGTATATCGCCAAGAATATGACGAAGTCTCGCACGAATATCAAAGTCTCAGGCGAGATTTCCATCAAACCCCTTCTCCGCCAGCCATCATATTGCGGCCGGTTGGTGCTCATTACTGGTTATAAGAGTTGTTCTTTGTTTCTATTGCAACACTCTTCAAAACTCACACATGGAAAATAGAGATGGACAAAAAGCGCAATCCGAAGAATATCAGAGCAGCTCCAGATAAAATAACGATGGCCCTGTATCCTTTTCCTCCCAGCAGATTCTTTCCTTTTTTGGAAAGGTAGGAAACTGTTACGAGCCACACGACATCGATCCAGGCATGCGAGAAGTACAACAGGAAGATTCCTGCAAACCCTCCAAACTCAAGAGCCAAGAGGATCAGGTTTGCCCCAGCCGTCAACCACCATACGATGAATAGCGGATTCAAACCTGTTAGGGCGAATCCAACTGCCAGGAGGCTCCTTTCTCTGTGATAATTTTCCGCGAATCCTTTCGCTTGAGAGTTGACGATCTGCGCTGCGCCGAGGACTAGCAGGAGCATTCCTCCAGCCGCCCCTATGACCGTTTTGACGAGTAAATCTCCTGCATAGGGAAACAATCCAAAAGCGAGCAATGTTATGAAGGCCAGCTCGATCAGGGAGTGAGACGCCGAGAACAGAAGGCCGATCCTTGTTCCAGACCTAATGCCGTAAGAGATTGTTGCGAAGAAAAGGGGTCCAGGTGCCAAGGCTCCAGAGGCTGTCACTAGAACTACAGTGGCGACAAATGTTAGGGTATCCATTGGGTACTCCGGCTACTCAGCCCTTCACCGTAGATGAACTTTTGCATGCTTTACAGCATTGCCTGCTCCGCTTTCGGGCACTTCAGGTGGCAATTCATTGGAAAGGCTTATTCGGAAACGAGCACAAGCTAATCCCGGGTTCGCAATCTTGGACATATTGGCCATAGGAGAGATATTGGTGGACATGATTCCCACAAAGCCAGGTCACTACTCCGAAGTACCTGCATTCGAAAAATGCTTTGGAGGTGCCCCATTCAATTTTGCCGTTGGGGCATCACGCCTTGGAAGCAAGGTAGGAGCATTGTGCGCCGTAGGCGCCGATCCTTTTGGCGAGTTCCTGCTCGAAACACTTTCAAAGAACGGGATCGATATTTCCCATGTAAAGGTAAAGAAGGCAAGGACGACCTTGGCTTTCGTCGTAAGACACGAGGATGGGGAACGAGCTTTCTTCTTTTACAGGAAGCCGTGGGCCGAGACTGCCGACACGCTTCTCTCACCTGAGGACTTGGATCCGAAATACATCGAGAGCTCGAAGGTCCTCCACTACTCCGGAGTTGCCCTTTCGCACAGTCCACTGAGGGAATGCGTGAAGAGAGCAGTTAATGTTGCTAAGGAGGCTGGCGTGAAGGTTTCTTTCGATCCAAATATAAGGCTCGATCTCTGGGAAAGTCCAGATTCACTTAGAGATTCTTGCTATGGCGCATTCCAGAGTTCCGACATTATTCTCCTTGCCAAGGATGAGATGGAATACTTCTACGGTAAGGTCACTCCTCGGGAAGCTGCAGATCAGCTCTTTAAGAAGTACGATCCTTTGATTGTAGCTATCAAGCTTGGTGGCGACGGTTGCTACGTGAGGTCTAGAGAAGGATTTGAGGTAATAAAACCGGCCTTTAAGGTAGCTGTTGTAGACACAACGGGTGCTGGAGACGGCTGGGCAGCAGGGTTCCTGCAGGGTCTTGTGAAAGGATGGGATCTAGAGAAGTGCGCTACCGTCGCCAATGCTGTTGGGGGGCTCGTTGTCACGAAGATCGGGGCCATAACGGCCATGCCCACAAAGTCGGAGCTTCTTCGATTCCTGAGGTCTCAGGGGATGGATATCGTCCTTTAAGGACTTAAGGTGCGATAGTTTTATTTTTACCTGAATGGCCGACAGGTCGGTTTAGCTGGCGAAAAAAGATTGCCGCTGATGCGCCGTCCCAGACAAGTGCCTGTCAACCACTCATATGAACTAGTCTTGGACATCGATCCTGCACAGGGTACTCTGGAAGGAAAGGAGAGAATAAAGATACGCAACACCTTTGCGCAGAGCTTGGACAAGGCGATCCTAACGCTGGATTTTAATATCCAGGGCTCTGGAAAGGAGACGCAAATCAAAGCTGTCAAGTACGAGTCAGGAGCTGGGGCGGATTTCGACTTTCCAACGATAGGCGGAAAGGTTGATAGAAGCTACCTTGTCGTGCGATTGGAAAAGGAGCTCAAGCCGAACGCAGACCAGGAGCTGAGCATAGAGTTTCTGAGCAAGTTTCCAAAGCAGACAAACAGCCTTCCAGTGTTTTTGGAGGACACGTTCTTCGAATCATCAAGCTACTATCCACGTGTCATTGGCCACTCTGAGAAAGAGCTCAGGAGTTCGAAGCGAAGGGAGTTTTTCTCAGCATCCTATAAGGTTAAAGTAACGGTCCCGGAGGACCAAGTGCTGGCAAGCTCCGGAAGCGTTTTGAAGGAGGAAGCTTCGGGCGCAAAGAGGACTGTCCACCTCGATTCTTATGGTGCGAGGGGCTTTGGGCTGGTGATGAGCCCCTTGTTCTCAATAAAGTCCGAAACGTTCCAAAAGGTGGAGGTCTTGTCTTGCTCGCTTCCTGGGAAGGAGGAAATGTCTGCGAGCCTTCTAAAGGCTGCAGGGGAAGTGCTGAACTTCTACGTTAAAGACATTGGTTTCTACCCGTGGGTAAACCTTGCGATCTTGCCCGGAAGCGAGATCTGTTCGGGAAGCTATGCTTCCAGCAATATGGTGTTCATAAAGTCTGAAAAGGCAGATTCGGAATACTTAAGCCGGATCTTGGCTCACGAGATAGCGCACCAGTATTGGGGGGTCTATGTTGGTGATCCGTGCGATTATCCCAAGTGGCTCACCCTTGGTATGTCTCAATGGATGGGCGAAAGGTACGAGAGGAGTAAAGACAAGGGTCTGCGCCGCAAGCCCTGGAAGCAATATCTCATCGGCGTAGCTCTCGGTGTAGACACGACCATAATGCAGTCGCTCGATAAGCTGGAAGAGGCAAAGTTCGACTGGAACAGCATAATAGCGCACAGCAAGGCCTACACGGTCATCAAGATGCTTGAGAGCCTCATCGGGGCCTTCACCTTTGAAAAGGTCGTCGTAGCGCTCTTTGAGAGATACGGCGGCAAGATAGTTACAGCAAAGGACTTTGCTCGCACCTGCCAACGTGTTAGCGGACAGAGGTTGGATTGGTTCTTTGACCAGTGGCTATACACAGACAAGAAACTGGACTACAGGATAACAGATCAAGTTGAGGCTGAGGTTGACAAAGGTGTATACATGCTGCGGCTCAAAGTAAAGCGCTTTGGGGATGCGAAGATGCCCTTGAAGATTGGAGTTGCATACAAGGACGGGACGCTCAAGGTTGACGCGATCAAAGAAGATACTGTTGAGGCAGAATTAGTCTTCACGGGAAGTTCGCCAAAGGAGAACATCATCATAGACCCTGATGGTATCCTTCCACTGAAGAGCAAGATAGATGAGCTCGAACCTGATGCACTAGGATATGCCTTCTTCAATGCTGGAAGATACAAAGAGGCTGAAAAGAAACTGCGGGAAGCACTGCAATCGAACCCTTCTGATGCAGAGGCCCACTTCATCCTTGGCCTTTGCTTATACGAAAATAAAGACTACCAAGGGGCGATCAATGCGTTCAGGAGCGCGTCAGATCTTTCAAATCTTGAGACTGGTAAAACGAGGAAGGCTTGGAGCAACATCTGGATAGGGCACATATATGATCTTGAGGGGAGAAGGTCCGATGCTATCGCCAGCTATAGGGCGGCCGCCCTCTTGGACAGCAGGGAGAGAGTCAGGTTCGATCGGTATGGCATCGACAGCGATGCAGTTTCATGGATTTCCAAGCGCCTTGAATCGCCTTACTCTAGAAATTGAACCTCTAATAACGCTGATAGAGCTTTTGATTACTCATGTTTGCATATGGGCTTTAATCGGACTTGGCTTAACTTGAGGCTTTATGCAAAAAGAGGAAGATGCGACATAACTACTGCAACATTTACATAAGCTACCGCTAGAGTGACTATAGCTGCACTCAAGAGCGAAAGATTTCCAGACTTGCTGAAACCAGCAGCAAAGATCATCAGAGACCACGCTTGAAATACAAGAAAGAGTGTGTTCAAAAAACCTGCTGGCAAGACGAGACCGAGTATCGGTGCCGTCGATCCGAAGAGCAGCAAAGGAAGTTGCGCAAACAAGTAGCTTCCTGCCAGGCAGGTCATCCTTATCCTTCTATTGGTCGCCACCAAAAAGCCAACACACATTGCTATCACATACATCCAACTTACAGCGTTCCCGACCAAGATGTCGCCAAAATCCTGCGAAGGAACCCTCTCTATGAGGAACCCCCTCGGCACAGTTCCGCTTCCCAGATAGAGAACAACCTCTATGATCGCGAGTGGGATAAGCACATAGGCTGCCTTGCTACGAATAAGATCAACAGCATTTGAGAAGCTGAAGAGTGAAAAAAATCGGTTCTCCATTATCTTTGGAAACTCCATTTCAGGAACTTCCTGCCAAGACAGGACCTTCGACTGAGCCAGCACCCCGGCATCGGTCAGGGTGTAAAGACCTTTTTCGTCCTGGACCACGAGTCCCTTCAAGATTCGAAGGTGGTAGTAGAAGTTTCCAGCAGAAAGGCCCAGTTCAAGCATAAGGTCTGTTGCCGACATCGAGCCCCTACTGCCTAAGAGTGAGACGATCTTCCTCCTGATTGGATGGCTCAACTGCCTGTAAAGATCTCCCTGCGCAATCTCGACCCTTGGAGACAACTCGAACTGTCCTAATGTTGTAAGCTCAATCTGCTTATAAGCGTGCAGTTAAGACAAGTTCGTCAATTTAAGTCTCTACAAAAAAATGAAGGATAAATTGAACTTTATCAGAAATCGATGTAGACGGGTGTAGAAGTTTTCCTAACATTTTTCTAGATTCATGGCTTACCTCCCTTACGAATCAGATTCTTGTGCTCTGAGCAGCAGGAAAAACTGCGTACATGCTTCTTGGACGTTTTTTCAGCCCCAAGACAGCCGGCTTTCAGGATTGTAAAAGCACTCAGATTTGCGGAAGAGGTTAAGAATAAATCAGGCGGTGGCGAATTAAAAGATGGGCCCGTGGCCAAAACTCCTAGATGATGGAGAAGGTTAGGTCAGGATATGGCGGCAGAGCAGAGCGCCGAGCCCCCTATCCTGAAGGGGCAAATAGATGCAGACAAGCAAGCTGCGTAGGCCCAGGCTGTACATCAGGGGTTCGAAGTGTTAGCGTCTGGAAGTCCCCTCGGGCCCGCCACTACTCAAGATTCTATAAAAAATGAAATTTCGACCGATAATTTCCTTCGAAATAATGTAGATGTCGCGTAAACTGCGCGATCCCATCGAGGTGGAAAGCTGCTTTTAGTCGTTTCCACCAATAAGCTTTTCAGCTAAGTTGCGCGCTCAGATAGGAGAGGTCGAAAAGATTGGGATCGGCTGGAGATATAGAGAGTCTAACGCTGAAACAACTTTTCGAAGGCATGGTCCAGACTTTCAAACCGGAAAAAGCCGAAGGTTTGGATACGGTGATCCAATAC
>CAZWAU010000135.1:0-19555 GCA_964631995.1 uncultured Nitrososphaerota archaeon | reverse complement strand
GCCCTGTATGCCTTGACCTCATCATCTATCTCCTTCCTCAGATTTGGGTCCATTAACTTCCTCGAAACGAGCATCTGGAACAACGTAACTCCAAAGACCGCCAGCGCCAAGAGACCGGTTGAGACAGGAGGTAACAGCTGGCTCAGCTCACATTCCCCCTTCCACCTGGAAACTCTTCATCCATAATTCATCTTGGATGCAAGGCGTTGGCGAAACCAAGCCCATTTATGAAGCACCAGTACGCTCAGCAGAAGTACGAAGGTATTAAAGCATGGCGGAAGTTTCAGGCCGCTCTTTTTCCTCCAAGTAGCCTCTCTAGGCCAGGATGTAGCTCAGCTATTCTCTCCCTCATTATTATCTCATAGTACTGGTATATAATTCCAACAGAAAGTAGTATTCCTGTACCTGTTCCGAAGACACCTAGGAAATCTCCAATGGCTGCTATCAGACCTACCAGAAATCCTCCCAGGATGGTCACGGTTGGAATGTATTTCGACAGCAGAGCGCTGATGGGCTGCGTAGCCCTTCTGAACCCAGGAACCTGAACGCCCGAGTCAACCAGTTGCGCAGCCACACTCTGGGCGTCCATCCCCGAAACTGAGAGCCATACCATAGAAAAAGCCATGCAGATAGAAAGCAGGATCGCCAAGTAGATGACGGCGCGCAACGGATCAAGGGCTATTTCGCTAAGCGTCCTAGGAGGTGATATGTAGTAAACCAGGCCGCTTACCGGCTGGCTTCCGTTGAATTTACCAATGAACTCCCCAATTATGGAGGAGGATATCGCTGGCATCCCTCTTATGACATTAGCGAGCAAGTATATGTCTGCGAAAAGTGCGGAGGCAAGTATGACGGGGATGTTTGAAACGTATAGTAGCTTGACAGGATATTGCCCGCTAAACCCCCTGTACCTTGCGTGCACTATTGGAATCTTGACGCTCACGCCCTCTAGGTAGATGACAACAACTAGAACTATGATCGTCGTCACGAGCCCCAACATAGTTGGTAATCCTGCCTGTCTCATGTAGAAGGAGGTAAAAGGGCTCTGGCCTGAAAGAATTGCTTGGAAATAGGCGAACACAGCGCCCCTCACCTGCTCGCCTGCAGGCATCGGGCTGAATGTAGACCAAAAGAACTCCTGCGCAACGCCCGCGAGTATGAAGAGGCTTATGCCGCTTCCTAACCCCCATCCCTTCTGGAGCATCTCGTCCATAAGCATGAGCAGCAAACCTGCGGAAAGAAGCTGGACTATGACAAGCGCCCCTACCAAAGGAGAGAGGGACCCATATGCACCTCCGACGACGAAAGCTACAGCCGAAACCGCTGTCATGACGAGTGCCAGGAATTTGCTGGCAGCTGTCAGCATCGCTCTATCATCAGGATTCGAGCTGTCATACGATATCATGCCCGCCCCGATTAGGAGCTGCAAGATAAGGCCGCCCGTTACGATGGGGCCGATTCCAAGCTCAAGGAGACCGCCCCTGTGTCCTCCCAAAACGACACGGATCGGAAGGAAAGGGTCTTCACTTCCCGCAGTACCAACGCCCCAAAGAGGAATGAGCCTCATGACCAGGTACACAATCAGCACTATTCCGGTCCAGAAGAGCTTCTCATTGAAACCAACCCTGCCCGTCGGCTTTGAAACCTCGGGTAGGAAGCGTGCTATCGGCCTGAAAGCATCAAAAAATCTTCCCAAATCTACCCACCAGTTTGAATCCTTACCTCCCCTCCTGCATCACGAATCTTATTGGCAGCTGCTTTAGAGCAGGACTCTATTGCAACAACGTAGGCCTTTTTCACCGTTCCCTTGCCAAGGATCTTGGTATAGCCTAACGCGTTAAGGTCCAGAAATGCCTTTCCGCCCTCCTCCTTGATCGGTATCGAAGACCGTTTCACAAGCTCGTCGATTTCACCCACGTTCAGAACCTTCCCCTGTACCCTGTTCTTTCTCTTAAAGCCATACTTGCCCTCAAACTTCGGTCCAGGGGGAACATATTTGTGCTTGTGCGTACCCGCCTTTCCCTTTCCTCCCTTCATCCCCGATTTCCTGTGCTGACCAGATATGCCAAACCCATGAGTGCGGCTTCCCCTCCGTTTCCTTACCTTCCTTAGCTTATGCGGCATCCTTCTTCCCTCAACTCGCATTCATGTTTGTTCCAGGACCATTCCTAGATAACCAGATCGCGCAGCTCCTTTCTCTAGCCAATTCCCATCAACGTCGCACGGTTTCACCTAGCACCACATTCTGGAGCGCATAAAAGCGTTGCACTTGCTCAAATCATCTTCGCTAGAACCGAATCGGCCCTTTTGCCCAAATAGCCCAGTAGTCCACGCTTTACATCGCTCCTTTTTCTAGAGCCGCATGAGACTGGAGAAAGTCTGAAGAAATGTTTTAGGCATTCTATTTCTGAAAACTTCACTTTTCCAGTCAGGAGCGCGTCGGCCAAATCTTCGATAGAAGTGTAGCCAGTACGCTCCTTCAGACGATCCACTAAAATTCTCTTATCGCCAACCATCCTGCCTCGCTTTTCCAACAGGCGGACAAGCGTGCTCTTTTCTATTGGCCCCCAAAAAGCCACATCCTTAATCCTGGCCAGCTGCCCTTTAAGTTGTGGTGTCCCCCAAAGCAAAACCGCTGTTTGGGGTCTTTCAAGTCTGAGTGCCCTTAAAGTTTCAAGTGTGCGCGTGTCTCTATTTATGCCACTCCTTACGCGGACAACAACCAGCAGCTCTTCTCTTGAATTACTTCCTCGTCTCCTGTTTAGCTCATACAAATCTTCACTGCCCCTCCTACCTTGACCAAAGGTCAGGGGTCAAGACCGAGATCGTTTTGCTTAATGCATCAAACGTAGCGGCTGCGAAAGATAGCTTTGTAGAGGTCGACCCTTCCGAACGGCTCCAGCAGTCCTTTATTCCAGCGAGCCTTAGGACGATCTTCGGAGTTTCACCAGTCACAAGACCAAGTCCTCTTGGAGCTGGGTAAAGTGAGATCCTAACGCTGCCGCTCTTGCCTGAAACGGCAAATAGTATGGAATGGGGCTGTCCGCAACGGCACTCGTAGGATCCACATCCACGCCTGACCGGGATGATGTTCAGCTTTGCCGAGTTAACCCCCTTCTCGATCGCGTCCCTCACCTGCCGAGCCTTTCCAACGCCAAGTCCGACATGGCCTTCTTCATCTCCAACCACGACAAGAACCCTGTAGCGATTTCTCTCCCCTGCATCGGTCTGTTTCTGCACCAAGTCGATTGTTACGACCTCCTCTGTTATGCGCGGAAGAAGCATGTCAACGATTTGTGGCTCCCTTATCTTCATGCCCCGCTCGTAGGCTTCGTCGAGTGAAGTTATCTTGCCTTCCTGAACGAGCTTTCCGAGTTCTGTCTTGGGAGTCCACTGCTCAGTCGCACGTTCTCTTGCTTGTTTCGCAGACACCGTCATGCCACCTCCTTTTTCAAAGCACTTTTCATCTTCTCCTTCACCTTGAGCACCTCAGCCTCAATATCGATCGTTTCGCCAATAATCTTCGAGAACTGTGTAGAAGGTTCAGATTTTTCCCTAACTTTTTCGATGTATTCCGCTATATGTTTTCCATAGAGCCTTTCCTTCGGGATAGATGCTTCTTCCTGACGTGGAATATCAAGCCCAGCCTCAATCGCACCGTCCACAATAGCAAAGACCTTGTTGCCTTTGGTGGGCGTGGATAGGCCCATGTTCAAAATTGCTGATGATATACCCAGATCGGCAGCCCTTAGGCCTATCAGGTACCCAACCAAGTATGCTGCCGGCGTCGAGGCGAAGCCCAACCTCCAACCAAATTTCACAAGCTCCTTACTTGAAGCAGATGCAAATGTTCGGTCCCCTGAAATGGTCGGACTCACGATTTGGGCGTAAACATACCTGTTCGAAGACCTGACGACCAGGAACGGAAGCCTGCTCTTTAGGAGCCGCGTCCTCAGCGCGTAATCTGTGACGCCAGCTCTTCTCCTCTTAAAAGCTAGCTTGCGAATTGTCCTCAACTTCAAGTTCCCCTCTTAGTAACATCAGAAGCAAAAGCGCTCAGCGCCCTCACACCTTGGAACTGCCCACCTTTCACTTTCCTGTAGAGGTACCGATAGTCTTCGCGCTTGATCACCCGTCTTCTTCTCAATTCAACCAGAAAAGCTCTTTGGGCCCTGACCTTTGAGATCCACTGCCTCTTCGAGGAAGATCTGGCTTTCTTCGGGCCCTTCCTGCTCCCATAACCTCTGTGCCTCCCAGACCTTTTTTCCTCCAGCCTTATCCTCGTCCTTCCCCTTGAAGGGGTATCCTGAGGTCGCCTCTGAATCGCCCCTTCGTGAATCAATCTCTTTATGTCTTCCCTCGTAATGGCGGACTGCACATCGTCCATCCTGTTTGGGTCTATCCATATTCTAGATTCTCCTACCTTCAGCATCGTTGCTGCCATCCTTTTCACAGTCTTAATCGACATATCCTATTCCTCCAGCTCCACCGACCGCATGTGAACTCAACCACCCAAAGTTCCTGATTCTGTTTCCAGTACTCTTTCCCTCAAAGGATTCAGAAGCAAGATTCCCAGCTCCTTCGCCTTGTCTGTCATCTCCCTTTTCTTCCTCCTACCAACGCCTGCTGAGATTCTTCCAACAACATCGAGGCCCCTGAGCTTCTCAACTTCCTTTACGTTTGACACGATCACTTCAACTTTACCAGAAGGATGCAGTTTCCTAAGCCCTTTTTCAGTTCCATAACCAATCGATGGTTTACGTGGCCATCCTTTCAGACTTTTCCTGGCTTTGCTGTCTATTCCTTTGGGAGCTCTCCAAGCCTCATCCAAGCGCTTGTACCTCCAGCTCTCTATCCTAATGAACTTTGGCTTCCTCTTTCTACCCCTCCTTCTAGGTTTGCCCTCACTCAACCTGATAACCACTCTCCACGATATATATCCCGTCGAGGTAGATTCTCTGGTCTTTCCCCAAAATCCTTGTTGCGTTTTCTAAATTTGCAGCGGTCTGCATGACCTTCTCCAGATCGATGCCCTTCAGAACGACATCATCCCCTTGTATTTCGACCTTGATGTTTCGATCTGCTAACTTCGCTTCCCTTGGCGCCCTCTCCCCCATAAAGTTCCTTATCTGAATCCTGTCACCGACGACCTTCAGGGTTATGGGAAAATGGGAATGTATGATCTTCATCTTGCACTGGAATCCCTTGGTCGTGCCAAGCATCATATTCTCCACATGTTTTGTAATAGTGCCCAGTATCGATTTTCCTGCGCGCCCCCTTGCATCTGTCGTCACAACGACCTCCCCCTCCCTCTTTGAGATCGACACCCGAGCGTGCCCAAAGTCCTTGGAAATCGAACCCAATGGACCATTAACGGTTACAACGCTACCTTCGATTGAAACTTCAGTTCCTTCAAGGATCCTCAAAGAGCGCTCCAAGCTTGGCACCTCCAATCTAGTAAACGTATGCGATCAGCCTTCCTCCAAGCCCCTGGCTCATTGCTTCTAAATGCGTCATGATGCCCTTTGGTGTAGACACCACTAGTATTCCAAGTCCTGCAGCTGGAAGATACCTCCTTTCCCACTTCTCGAATCCTTTTGCCTTTACAGAATGCCTAGGCTTAATCACACCACATTTATTTACTCTTCCAAGCAATTGAACCCTAAGTTTTCCAGACCTTCCATCTTCTATCAGCTCGATCTCTCCGATGTAGCCGTTTTTCTGGAATATTCGAAGCACCCTGCTTGTCAGGCTCGAAGCCGGCTTAACGATGCACTCCCTTCTGTTCCTTCGCTCATTGTTTACTATCGTCGACATCGCATCTGCTAAAGGGTCGTTCAGAACCATATCATCGATCAACTCATCTTCTTGAATCCCAGGAGAGGTGCCACCTCCCTGAAGCAGTGCCTGCAGTACCCGAGACCATGAATCCTAATAATCGGGCCATAACTGCCACAACGGACACACGGCCTAGAGCCCTTGCCAAACTTCCTGACTTTCCTGGCTTGCTTTACCATCCTCATCACCTATGTAACCTCAACGCCAAACTTCCTCATGAACTCGATCGCTTCCTCCGCTTTTACTCTATGCTTGGCTCCAATCTTGGCCCTCCTCCTCCGCCGCAACGATACCCTATACCCTGGCCTAACTATGCTGACGCTCACATTCATTCCATAAATTCCAAGTTCAGGGTCATAACGTACCCCAGGAAGCTCGATGTGTTCCCTCAATCCGAATGAAAAGTTCCCATTCTCGTCGAAGGCTGAGGCGCTGATTCTGTTGCCCAGTGCTTGAAGAGCTCTCCGGAGAAAAGCCTCAGCCGAAGCGCCCCGCAAAGTAGCCATGACGGCTATCGGTTCGCCCTTTCTTATTCCGAAATCGCGTATGGTTTTCTTTGCCTGTCTCTCCGAAGGATTTGTATTTACAAGTTTCTTGAGCACCGTCTTCGCCTTTTCCAATGGTTCGCCAGACTTTCCAACAGCTATGTTAACTACAACCTTTCCAATTTTCATCCGCCTCATTGGATTTCTTTCCTGTTCAATTATCGTCGCGATCATTCTAACCAGAGGCTCCAGTTGGTAGCTTTATCCAGGGCTTCGAATCCCCAACGACGAAAACATACCGCAATGGCGCCAGGTAATCTCCTCCTTGGAAAGCCCTGATCCTTACTAGGCTCTCCGCTCCTTCGGTTTGAGGAACGATACCCTCAACAACTCCCCACCTTCCACAATTTTTACCCGCAATTGCACCAGCAACAGCTCCTTCCCGAAGTGGTACATGACCCTGAAGGTCACCTTCAGGCAGGCCGATCTTGAGGCTCCAACCTCGCGCAAAGACTTCCTGCCCCTCTCGCACTATACATGTCCGTCCATCGTGGAGCATGTAGGAGACCAGCCCTCCCCTAACGGTTTTTTTATTTTCAATCCTGCAAAGCTTGAAGCTTTTCTCTTCTACTCCAATTTTGACTGGAAATATTCTTTGCTTTGTACCTACAAAAATCCTATAAGCTTCGCCCAAAGTTGGAAACTCGACAACGTCCATCAATCCGATTGGGAAATCCGTCTTTCGCCTGACCTGACCGTCGACTCTGACAAGTCCCTCCCTCAAAACTTTCCTAGCTTCCTTCGATGTCTTGCAGTACCTAAACGTTGAAGTGAGAAGGTGCCCGAGCGTTACTGAGCTTGCAATCGGGTGTGGTCCTGGACTTGGCTTCTCGACGAATTTCTTCTCCTTCCTCCGTATCGACCAGCTCCGAGGAGCTGCCAACCTTTTAAGGTGCCTCGATCCGCCCTTACTTCCCACTTTAACTCCCCTCCGGAGTTTGCTTCATGGTGAGCCTTTTTTGCCTGAACTTGTCATCAAGTTTGAGCTTTTTTATCACAAGGCTTGAGGGCCTGAGAGGAACTAGAACCTGTTTCCCATCAGCAGACTCTCTGCTAACTCCTTCAACGAATATGAATCCCTTTCTTGTGTCAACCCTCATCACCGTTCCTTCAACACCCTCGAAATCTCCCTTTATGACCGCCACGCCATCCCCTTTCCTAATGCGCAAGGACCTCCTACCGTGCTTACTCCTAAGCTCGTCGCTAAGATGTACCGAGAGAAGCTTTTTAGTTTCTGTTCTTTCCAATACAATCCCCCTCAGATGATAAGACTAGCCAATGCAGCCAACTTTGGCCACCTGTCAGCACTTTCACGTGCCACAGGCCCCCTGATCTCAGTACCTTTCAGCTCTCCTTCAGGCGTAACGAGTACGGCAGCATTGTCTTCAAACGAAACCCTAGTGCCATCGGGTCGTCTGATTGGGAACCTCTGCCTTATCACGATTGCTCGCATCATTTGCTTTCTCAGCTCTGGTGTCCCGCTCTTGACAGAAACTGTAACCAAGTCTCCCACATTTGCAGCCGGAATCCTCCTAAGCCTTCCTCCAAACCTTGAGACTTGGATCAGAAGTAAAGTCTTGGCGCCACTATTATCGGCACAGACAAGCTTTGCCCTTATCGGGATCCCCCGGCAGTGCCTCAGTCTGTACTCCAGTACCCCTTTGGCAGAAACCGCTCTACTTTTGGTCGACACTCGGTCTCACCTTTTCGATAACGACATGGTGGACGGTCTTGGCCAAGGGCCTACACTCCCCAATCCTGACAATGTCCCCAACCTTAACCTGTAAGCACGGTGGGCAGTGGGCAGAAATCCTGCTTCTGCTTCTTGCATACCTTTCATATTTTGGTATGCGCTTCAGCATCTCCCTCTCAACGACGACGGTGTTGGTCATTTTGGCGCTTGCAACCGTTCCAACAAACAGCCTTCCTCGAACCCTGACCTTTCCGTGAAATGGGCACTTTTCGTCCTTGCATTCCGTTTCCGGTCCTGAACCCTTAAGGCCTATGTCCCTGACCATGAGCATCACCCTGCGAGTCTATCCTCGGATCTAAGGCAGAGTGCTCGGCCTGCCAGCATTACCTTCTTGCCCGATGGAAGTGTAAACCTGAAGACCGTGATCTTCTTCGGGACAACCTTGTCCCCGGAAGCGGAACGTATCTTGAATGTGTTCTTTGTCTCGTCAACTACTATCCCCTTCATGCCCGCTAGCGTCGGATCTGCCGAGGAAACTACTTCAACCTCGAGCGACACAAGCTCCCTCCTTGCAAGGTCCTTACCTTCATCGCCTCTGTCCGACATTTTTTGCCAACTCTCTCTCAACGGTCATGATTCTTGCTATTGCCTTTCTCGTCTCCCTAAGCCTGCCTGGATTATCTATGTATCCCGCAGAGCTGCTCATCCTCAAGTTTCTCAGCTCTGTCCTGAGCTCCTGGAGCTTCTCCCTTCTGGCTTTCTCATCCATTTCCCTTATCTGCTTGGCTTTCATGCGTGCCAAACCTAACCGCCTCCTTCGTTCCCTTCCTTAAGCTCATCCTTTTCTTCATCTACCTCTTCAGTACCGCTCTTACTCTCTGCAGCCTTTTCTACAACAGCAATTCCCTCGGGTGGTTTTGTCTCCTTTATCTTGACCTCGTCTGGAAAGGTTGCGCCTGGAGGAAGTATCTTCACCTTTATGCCAATTAGCCCTTGTTTCAAAAGGACGTTTAATACTGCCGTTTTAACTTGCTTCAGAGCAGGGTCTCCTGAAGATGGAACATAGCCCCAAGAGAATTTCTCGAACCTAGACCTTTCCGATGTGAGCTTTCCCCTGATTACAATCTGCGCACCTATCGCCCCAGCAGCCATTATCCTGCCCATCGCCCATGTCGCGGCCCTTCGGTACTTGACCCCTTTCTCAAGTGCATCCGCTATCTTTGCAGCCATCACACCCGGGTCAAGCTCCGGAACTTCAATCTCGACTATGGCGACCTGCGGGTCTGAAAGCCCGAACCTCTCCTCTAGGATCTTGCTAAGATCCCTGATATTCTTCCCCCCAGCTCCGATCACCAATCCAGGACGGTGAACGAAAACGGATACCTGCGTTCCAATGGGCGTTCTGACAAGCCTCATGCCACTGTAACCCGCATCCTTAAGCTGCTGCTTGAGGAACTCATGGACCCTAACCCTCAGCTTCGCTTCCTGCAGCACCTTTTTCCTCAGCAAACCCATATCACCTCTCTTCCGCAACAACCTCTATGTGCACCAACTCCCTCATGTATGGGGAGGACCTACCGAATGCCCTTGGAATGAATTTCGCTATCTTTCTTCCCCTAAGGGCAGATGCATGCACGATCCTCAGTCGTTCCACATCCAGCCCCTTGTAATCCGCATTCGCCTCCAGTTGGTCCAGAAGCTTAAGCACATATTTGGCAGGCTTTACCGGATAGCCTCCTGATGCAAATCCCTGCTGGCCTCTTCGGTGCCCAACCTCCTTGTTGTACCTCCTGTAGGGAACCGATATTCTCATCTCAGCAACCCCTTCAAGGTATTCTTTGGCCTCCGAGAGGCGCATTCCAACTATTTCCTTGACTAGCTCCCTTGCCTTTTTTGGAGAGACGTTTACCTCTCTCAGGCTAGCCTTTACGGCCTTCGTCTCATCCAGGCCCACTACACTGTAGCCAAATCTCGGCAAATGCAGTCTCTTCTCTGCGTTAGGCATATCGCATATGTTCGGATAGATAAACGCTTTGTCCTCAAAAGCGCGCAGAAATCTTGTTTTACAGCCAACCTTTCACATGGCCAACGCGCCTGTCTTACGAATTCTTTGCATGCACTCTCTACTCTATGTCTATCCTTATGCCTGCTTTTTTCCTAGGAAATCTTACCTTCAGTACTCCGCTCCTCAGGGAGGCTTTCGCCTTGTCCGGATCCACAGACGAAGGCAGAGTTATGACCTTCCTAAACCGCTTGAATGTCTTCTCCTGGCTCCTGACGCCCCACTTCCTAACTGAGATCGAGCTTCTGCATTCTGCATCGACATATAGCCTGTTCTCTGTAGCTTCCAAGGAGATGTCTTCCTTTTTAACACCTGGCATGTCGATGCTCACTATAACCTCTTCCGGCGTCTCCGAAACCTCATAAAGTGGTTCCAGGCAACCGCTCGAATATTCGAACTCCTTGACACTTCTAGCGATATCCTCGGAGATCTTCCTCATCCTCTTCTCCATCCTTTCCATCTCACTTAAGAAATCTTCGCCCGACATGCTCGATCACCTCTAAACGATCAAACCTGGAATTTCAAGTTCCCTTGATTTTTCCATTCGATTCATCTCCTCCTCGGTCCTCCTCATCAGATCCCTGTATTGCACCCGAATCTTTTCTGCGGACTCCATCAAGGGACCTATGTCAACCCTCATGTTTTCAAAGGTAGATAGAACGGTCAGTATCTTTGCCGCAGCACCTGGGTCCGGAAACTTGTAGTACGCCTGTGCAAAGAGGCCGATCGCGGGCGCCCCGATCTTCCTGCACTCCTTAAGCAACATCGCTTTTGGTCCTACCAAAAAACCCTCATTCAGCAGCTCGATACCCTTCAATCCCTTGAGCACCTCTGCCGCTTCCTTTCCACTTGGGACCGCGAAAACAGAAGGATCGTCAAGCTTAATCCTCTCAGGCTCAGGTATTCCGCCAAGCGAGAGTATCACAGAAGGACTCTTGCTCTTCATCCAATTAGCGATCTTGCTCATTATCCTGTGAACGCCTGCTACAGGAACTGGAAGCTCTGATGTTACCACATATACGTTATTCTTGTAAAAAATCCCTACAGGTTCGTACATATCTCCCTTGCGTATCGTTACCATTGGAGGGAAGTACTCAGACTCAACATGCCCTACTTGCTCAAAATCCAAGGTGTTCACGAGATGGGACGTTGCTATCGAACCCACAAGCCCAACATCTGGAAACCCCTCCAATATTATGGGTTTTTTCGAGACTGTGCTCCTCGATTCCACAACCTCGGTAATCTCGCTCAACCTTTCTCATCCTCATGGTGATGGTTTATTGAGTAATAAGTCTACTCTTGAAGAACCTTAATACGGTTCTGTAGCTCGATTCGAGCGGATATGAGCGAGTCAAACTTCACAAAAAAAGGCATAGCGGAGGAAGCTGTAAGCCTGCTCATGAACTTCAAAGGGGTTCTGAGCGCCAAGTCTTTGGAGGCAGACGATAAGAAGGAGCTGCTCTTGGCGGAAGAGCGATCGGAGAAGAAGGTGGTCTTTGGAATTTGCAGGCCTTACAACGAAGGTGTAAGGGAGGTTCTTAAAAGAGATGTCTCTATTGCGATCGTGATCGATACGTCTGAGTTCATCTATCCCCATGAGCCTCAAATGAAGATCCTTTACAGAGACTTGGTCGTTGGTGAGGAAATTTACGACAGGAGGAAGGCTGAGGAGTTGAGAAAATCGAAAAACAATGTTTTTCTTTGGAGCAACTTCGTGATATATAATGATAAGCTTGCGAGCATCAGGAACAGGGACGAGATGAGGCTCGTCTACCTTCCAAGGTCTTTTCCAGAACTCGAGGGCATGATGAATGGCATAAGTGATTGCATCTTCGCGGAGCCTTCTGTGGAAGGGGATGCTGTCACAAAGAAGTTGCTCGCATTTTCCTCAAAGGACCCTGTTGTAGGAAGCTGCTTGGTCGGCTTAAATCTCCTCAAGCGCTCAAACATATAAACCAACGCTGATTTGGGCTAAGCCAGACGAAAGAGGATGAAAGCCATAGTTTGCTACGGTCCCAGGGAGTACCGTTTGGAGGAAAGGCCAATTCCAAAAGCTGGTAAGGGGGAAGTTGTCGTAAAGGTGGGTGCAAGCGGAATCTGTGGCAGTGACATCAAATGCTATGAAGGCGCCGAACACCTGTGGGGAGGACCTAAACCATATGTCAAACCCCCCGTAATTCCAGGACACGAATTCATTGGCGAGGTTGTGGAACTCGGGGAAGGGGCTGCTGAAAAAACCGGCCTCAAGATAGGAGACAAGGCAGTTGCTGAGCAGATAGTTCCTTGCTGGGAGTGCAGGTTTTGCAGGACTGGAAAATACTGGATGTGCCAGGTGCACAACATCTTCGGTTTCCAAGGAGGCATAGATGATGGGGGATTCGCAGAATTTATGAAGTACCCATCCAATGCTATAGTCCATAAGGTCCCAAGTGAAATTCAAGATGAAAGAGGTGCTTTCATCGAACCTCTGTCGTGTGCGATCCATGCGGTGCAGAGAGCAAGCATCGAGCTGGGTGATTTCGTCGTCATAGCGGGTATGGGTCCATTGGGACTTTGCATGCTTCAGATTGCCAAGATGAAGAGCCCGGGCAAGTTAGTAGCTATCGATGTTAAGGAAAATCGCCTACGCCTTGCAAAGGAACTGGGTGCTACGATTACATTGAATGCTGCAAAGGAGGATGTGGTTGGAAAAATCCTTGACCTTACCCAAGGGTATGGTTGCGATGTTTACATAGAGGCGACAGGACATCCAAGCGGAGTAACCCAGGGCTTGGAGATGATCAGGAAGCTCGGAGGTTTGTGGAGTTCAGTGTCCATGGCAAGCCAACGGCAGCCGATTGGTCCATAATCGGGGACAAGAAGGAACTGGATGTGCTTGGTTCACACCTTGGTCCCTACAGCTACGATAAGGCGATTGAGTACATCGGGATTGGAGCTGTAAAGGTCGATCCGATCATAACTCACACTTTTCCCCTTGAGGAGTTCAAAGAAGCATTCGAAATAGCTCACCGAGCAGAGGATGCCATAAAGGTTTTGTTGAAACCTTAAGCGGAGTATCTACTGGATGCAGCGCTTTCAAATCATTGTGGCCAGCGCCAGTTAGAGAGTTTGAGCCGCTATCTCCGAAACAAGCGCAAGTACCAGCCCTCCAACTATCATGTTCCTTCCACCGAAAGAGGATAGACCTGTGTAGCGTAGCACTATTCCAACGATGATGAGGGCCAAGTAGGCGGCTCTGGCTATGAAGATGCCTGCGCTCAGGGCTCTCTGTGCTAAGTGGCCCGCGACTTTCTCAACCGTGTCAAAGATTCTGTCGATGAGGTTGTTTATGCTCGAAGCTATATCGGAAGGCTCTGCCTTTACAGATGTCACAAGGGCTGGTATTAGCATTGTCGCCACGATAGCGGCAAAAATCGCCTTTTCTTTCCACATACATAACACCAACAGGCTTTACCAAGAAAGTACTTAAGCTCCGATGTTCCGCTTTATACAAGAAGCGCCAGGTTGACCTTAGCGATCTCCCGGAAGGTGAAATAAGCCCCTTCACCACCTTGGTAGCCGGGTATGCATTGGAAAAACCACTTTCAGATTCGGAGATCGTACGCTACGACAGGCAGCTCATGATTCCTGGATGGGGCATCGATGGTCAGAAGAAACTGAAATCCTCAAGGGTTGTTGTCATTGGCGCCGGTGGCCTTGGATCTCCAGCCTCGATGTATCTTGCAGCGGCTGGTGTTGGCCATCTGAAGGTCGTGGACAAGGATAGGTATGAGTTGAGCAACCTAAACCGCCAATTGCTCGGTTGGCAGAAAGACATAGGACGGCCAAAGGCTGAAGCAGCAAGGGAAAAGCTCGAGGCCATCAACCCAGAGATTTGTGTTGAAGCTCTCGCTGTGGAGGTAACAAAGGAGAACATCTTGGATGTTTTGGGCGGCGCAGATCTGGCGGTAGATGGGACCGACAACTGGTCTCTCCGCTTCATTATTAACGAGGGTTGCGTAAAGCTCCAGATCCCCTTCATCCACGCAGGCGTACAGGGGTTCTTTGGCCAAGTTACTACCATAATGCCCGGGCTGGGACCTTGCCTAGCGTGCATAATGCCCAGGCCTCCCCCAGATGTCGATAGGTTTCCAGTTGTTGGCGTGACTCCTGGCCTATTTGCAATGCTGGAAGTCATGGAAGCTTTGAAGACCATCGTTGGCATTGGTCCATCGCTTGTGGGAAAGATCCTAATCTTCAATGGAGAGGACATATCATTCGACCTGCTGGAAGTCAGTAAAGATCCGAAGTGCAAAGTATGCGGTAAAGTAGGTGGTTTATGAGGTTGGAAATCTCGGAGTTCCAGCGCTTGATGAAGGACGTATACTATGAGAAAGATTCCAAAAGGGGCATCGAGGGCACGATTCGAAGGTTGCGCGAGGAAGTTGATGAACTCGAAGGGGCATCTCTTGAAGGCTCCAAAAGGGCAATTGCAGATGAGCTGGCCGATGTCTTGGCATGGCTCGCTTCCCTTGCAAACATACTGGATGCCGATCTTCAGAAAGCAGCTTTATCCAAATATTGCAGAGGTTGTCCAAGGTGCTTGTCCTCTCCTTGTAAATGCAAAGACCCGCAAACCTAAGCCTGATCTAGGAACTGCGATGCGAAAGCGTTTTTAGAGCGCACATTGAGCGAACAAACGCCGGGATGGCTGAGCGGATAAAGGCGCAGGCCTTGAGCCCCATTGGAAAGCCTGTGACCCGTTACCGGGTCTCGGGGGTTCGAATTCACTTTCGAAATTCCCTCTCCCGGCGCATCCCCTGTTCTTCTTCCATCTAGGAATTTTTGAAAAGCTTCACGACTTTCTTGCGAACTTCACATACACTACTACGATCAATATCGCGGCAACAACGATCGATAAAATCCCGATCATCCAAAGAGTTACTGAGGGTGATTGGACATTCACTCTTAGTAGAAGTTGTGTCGACTTGGCTCTATCAGATATGCACTTGACCCCGATCATGTAATCACCAACTTCCGCATCTTTCGGAGGCTTGATCACGAGCGTTATCGTTCCTCGTTCTCCAGGTGCCAAGATATCTATGTAGTTAGGCGTTTGGATGACCTGCCAGCCCTCTGGAGGCGATATCTCTAGTGTTACGTTCGTAAGCCTCGTCTTGCCCGTATTTCTTACAGTAGCGGACACTGTAGAAGACTCTCCAGCTCTTGCCCTTGCGTAGAGAGTTTCAAGGTCCAAGGTCACCTCGTATGAACCTGTCACCTGCGCCTTTGTCGTCAGGTATTCGCTCGTTCCCTCCTCAGAGGTCACCTTCACCTTGAATTCATATGTTCCAATCGCAACGGTTGCTGGTGGCGCCGCTTCAAGATAAAGTGTCGCGGATGCCCCAGCCTCGAGGAAAACGCTCGAGACTGAAAGCAATTCACTTGGCTCGGTCCTAAATGAAAGTGTCCAGCCCTCAGGGGCTGAGACGGTGGAGAGGTGGAATGTAGAGCTGCTCTCTGCTGTGTTCCTAATTGTTATCGGGAAGTACATGGTCCTGCCAGCTTCCACGCTCACCTCAGGGTAGAGGGTTGAGACCATTCTTTCAACTCTCCCTGCCTTGACCACGGCCACCTTCAACTGAAGGGTCGAATTTGCCACCTGGTCTGAGGAATTTGCACAAACCCTTATGCCATATGTCCCTGCTGCCACACCTTCTGGAAGTGCAACCTCCACCTGTAGCTCCGTAGCCTGCCCTTTTGGAATATAGACGCCAAAAACGCTGCTCGTTTGGCCTTTGAAGACCACCCTCCATCCTTCAGGAGCCTCAGCCGAAAGGTTGGCCAACTCATCTGTTTCCCCAGTGTTGCTAAGTACAATTGTGAATTTTGCCGTGCCTTCCCTCTCGACCGTCAAGTTAGGATACAAGCAAGAAAGCTTCAGCTCCCTCTTCAGCTCTTCAACATCTACGGAGAACTCTAGGATCACAGCTTCGTTCGGAATTTCCTTCCCAACTGCCAAGAACCAGAAGGAGTAGTGACCCGGTTTAGCTGTATTCGGTACTTCTATTTCGAGGTCAAGCTGTTCAACCTTCCTGTAGGTGATGTAGTTGGTCACAGTCAAGCCCCTTATGTCCTGCTTCACGCTCGTCGTTGGCGTCTGGATCTGGTACCAGATATGCGATATCCAATCTATCGGCAGATTCCTAACCTCCAAGGAGTATGTTATGGATGATAAAGGCTGCGATGCTGTGTAGTTCAGCCATATGTTAAAGTGAACCTTGTCACCTGGCTTTGCCACAACTCTTGTATTATCAGCCCTAGCCTCGGTTAAGGCAAAAACTCTATTGGGGCTGAACTGGAGAATCGTAGAGAGTACGAGCACAATAACGATTGCCAAGCTCTTTGAAGCTCTCATTTTCTAAACTTTTCCCCCTTCGATCTCAATTCTGCGCGTCCTCATGACCAAGTAGGAGGCTATCAATGTTACTATTAGCATCGTTATCATCGTGGAGATGCATGGCCAGACATTTATCATCGTATCCACGACACCCAATGGGAAAACCGGCTCCCTTGTCTGCTTCACGAATGGGGGGACATCGACCATCGGATTGAGGAAAGCTCCTGCACTTGCGGTAAATACTGAGGATGGAGAAACCCAATTTATGTATTCACCAACCTTTGCGTTCAGCTCCGAGATAGTATCGTACCAAGCATTGCCCCCGATCCAGAACTGCGGAAGTGGAGCAAGCAAGTTGGAAAGCGCAGCTGAAGTCACAGACCAGCCTGCAAAAGATGCGAAAATCAGGAGAGAAGTAACTAAAGAGTTCGTCCCACTCTTTACCACCGTTGAGACGAACATGCTCGTGGACACCCATATCGAAACATAGATAAGCAATACTACTGTGAATGCCAAAATTCTTAGCATCTCCTCGACTGTGAAAGGTCCGACCAGAGCAAACACGAGGCCACTAACAACAAGGACCGCAGATATAGAGACAGTAGCTACAAGGGCGAAACCGCCCAAAAACTTTCCAACCACAATCGACCCCCTAGATGTTGACCTAGAAAGTAGTAGCTGCATAGTTCCAGTTCTTCTCTCACGTGCTATAGAATCGAAGGCCGATATTATGGACAAAATGGGCAGCGCACCATTCGCAACGACCCAAATACTCGAGGCAAAGGCTGAGAGGGAAGTCGGTTCTGTTCCCTCTCCCTTGCCATAAAGTTCAACCTGCCCCTGGTAGCTGAGATATGCTTGGTATGTGCCTGCAAGAGTGCATATGATCACAAGTGCAAGGCCGAGGTTCCAGATATTGTTTAGCAAAAGGGTACGAATCTCTTTTCCAGCTATCACAAATGTCTCACTCATCCTCCATCTTCACCTCTTCCTCTCAACGACCTTTTCAATCGATCCCTTCTTAAGAATCACGATCCTGTCGCAAAATTCAAGCTCACTTTCATCTTCTCCCGAACATATTACAGTCATGCCTTCAAAGCGGTTTAGGTGTTTCAGTAAAGCTTCAACCCCCTTGGCCTCCTTCAAGCCTTTGAAAGGATCTTCGAGGAGCAGGAGCGAGACTTTCTTGATAAGCGCCTGAGCAATCATGGTCTTCCGCTTTGCCTCAGGATCTAGTTCACTCATCTTCAAGTCCGAATGTTGTGATAAAGCGCACTTATCAAGTATTTCCTTAACGGCGCTCACCGAGTTTATTATTCCTTCCATCCTTGCAATATGCAACAAGTTCTGCCTTACAGTAAGGTCTTCATAAAGCCCATCTCCTTGGAGCACGAGACCTATAGCATCTTTCACCTCATCCCTTCTGCTAAAAGTATCGATTCCACCAAAAGTTACAGAGCCACTAGCTGGTTTACACAAACCGGCGATCGCCAAAATGAGTGCCCTCCTGCCCTCACCTGCCAAACCCAAGATCTCGCCCTTCATGACATCCATGCTTACGCCCTTGATGAGCAGCTTGCCATTTGAGGCGACGCCAAGATCCTCGATCCTAACCAGTTCCGGCGCCTGGCCCCACCTTTCTGAGGAAGGGGTCGCAGCCCACTGGAGCATGAGACGGCGAACAGCCGAGGCTGTCTTCCTTATCACCTCCATCGGCTCGTAGTTGTAGAGCATTGCTATCCTAATCGCAAGGTCGATCGAGTACGTGGAAGAGCCCCTGCTTCTCGTCAGAGCCAATTCATTCTCGGTCCTAAATGCCCTCGATCCTTCCTGTGCAAAGCTGTGCGAGAAAAGCAGTTTCTTCACCTCCTTCTCCTGGTCAGAATCCTCAACTATCTCCTTGAACTCCATCTTCTCAGGTATCGTGCGGAGAAGCTGGAACTCCTCGAACTTTCCTTGAATGAACCTGAAGAAGCGCCTTAGCTCTATTTGCGAAACCAGTTGTGGAACGTGGAGCAACCAAGTGTCCTTCGCAGCAGGAATGTAATCGAGCTTCCACTTCAGGGGAAGCTTCGGGGTCGCCACCGTTGATGCTTTCAGCGCGGGTAGAACGGATGCCGAAACAGCCACGATAACCGCCATCAGTATGACAGCTACGCTCCATGTCCAAGATACCTTCTCGGTCAGGAAGCCAGGTCCTCCAAAGCTGAGCAGAGCCCTTGGTCCACCTAGGCCGAAAAGGTATCCTGCCACTCCACCAATGAAGGCGACCAATCCAGCCTCTGCTAGAAAGACGTAACTTATCTGCGAAGGATTTAGGCCTACTAAAGAAAGTGTTGCAATTTCCTTTCTCCTTTCGTAGACCGCATTAAGAGTGCACGCCAAAACGTTCAATCCCACTAGGACAAGGAGCATGGGTATCGTCGTCCCACCAGAGAGCTGGGGATCTTTCCTGTAGTAGAACAGCTTGACCTCCTTCCCATCAGATGCATATATGAAGAAACGCCATTTTTTCGCCAATTGGATCGAGAATGGCACAAGAACTGTGCTGTCCTCCAACTGGACATTAACCCTTGTCAACTTTCCGATCTGCCTGCCCGTTTCATCGCACAAATTAAGTCTCAACAGCTCCTTCCAGTTGAGGATGACGATGCTTTCAGGGCTGAGGTAGACTTTCGACCTCTCCTGTATAACGTAGGGCCTAATCGGTTGACCGTCAAGGTCAACGATCTGCTCTATTATCTGGTCCTCGAATATTCCTGCGATGGTGAAGTTCTCGCTTACAAGGATGTCCATACCCGTCCTCCAAACCAACTTCACCTTGTCGCCTGGTTTGGCTTGGATACGGTCCGATGCGCGCGCAGATATGAGAATGGCACGCTCACTAGCACGCTCCTCCTCCATCAGGTATTGCCCCTTGACTATGGCAGCATCTATTTGGTTCATCTTCGCTTCCTCACTCGAGATCCCAATCGCCCCTTTGATCGTGATGTTCTCTCCACTTTCACTTACAAGCCTTGCATCCAGGACATCAGGGC
>CAZWAU010000134.1:0-8716 GCA_964631995.1 uncultured Nitrososphaerota archaeon | reverse complement strand
GCTCAATATGCCAAGAATAAGTGTGGCTGCAGGATTGTGGAGGCGGTTCACGATCCATCTGAAGGTAAGGTAAGTTGTATTCTAAAAGGCGGAACGGATATGCCTCTACAAGTCTACGTCTTCAATGACAGGGACGAAGGGGTTGAGTACCACTTTGAAACTATTCCACCCTTCAAAGAATCGGTTACAGTTTCTTACCAGTTGGCGCCATAATATTCTCAATGAAGAGAAAATTTGATAATGCATGAATATGACCATTATGGATTATATTTAGAAGGTTAAAATTATTGCTTGAAATTCGGGGTATAGAGTAGTATGTCAGATATTGAAGCAATAGACCATCCTCTAACTTGGCGTTTCTGGATTCTAAGTTTAATTTTAACACTTAGAACGATGTAGATTTCTAAATTAAGGATTATGTATAGGAATCAAGAAAGAAGTTGACTAAAGGGATTTTCCAAATATTGATCTCAAAAATCCTTCTGTCAGGAGATTCCATCGGACCTAGAAGGATTAAAGTTGTCTCAATTTTATCTCTTCTTTCACTTATTTAGCAGCTCCACTGGGGAATGTTTTGATTCTAAAAGTATCTTCATGCGGCCTTCCTGAACTTCGACGGCAAGATCCTGTTGTCCACATCCCCCAATAAAGCTAAATTTAAATATATGTTTAAACATAAAGATACTATGGGCTTCAAGACTGTCACCATAAAAGATGAGGTATACAGGGATCTAATAAAACTGAAGAGAAAGGATGAAAGTTTTAGTGAATTGTTTGAGAGACTGGCAAAGAGGGAGAAACCGGACTTAATGAGGTTTGCTGGGGCCTGGAAGATGAGCGACGACGAATGGAAGAGAATAGAAAAAATATTGAAAGAGAGGAGGAGATCAGCGGACGAGAATTTTGAGGAGAGAGTAAAGAGGCTCTTTGAATGAAGATATTAGATACTGATGTATTGGCGGCCCTGTTAAGAAGAAAGGGAGAAGCAGTGCAGAAGATCAAGGAGATGAAAGAATCGAAAGAAATACCTCTGACGACGGTCTTCAATGCCCAAGAGCTTCTGTTCGGTGCTCTGATCTCAGAAAATTACGAGGAGAATTTCAGGGTTTGCAAAGAATTGATCGAGTCACTAGATCTCTTGGCTTATGACAAAGAAAGCATGCTGCAAAGCGTAAAGGTTCAAGTGCATTTGGAGAGAAAGGGTCAGCATATTGGATTGTTAAATGAAATGATAGCCGGAATCGTATTGGCAAACGACGCCACTCTTGTGACAAGAAATATCAAACATTTCTCACGAATCTCAAATCTGAAATTAGATAAGTGGTAGAATTCATGGAAAGTCCATTTTTTTCTCTATTTCCATAAAGAATTATTTGAAACTATAGCCCAGAAACTTAAACTCAATCCTCGTACTCTGACCAAACCGATTTGAAAGTCGGTATAGCTTCTTTCCAGCATGGGTCATAGCATCAGAATCTCACTGGAGGCGCTTTTCACTTTCTGGACATCCCCCTAGATGGAGGAAGAGGATAGGCGTAAGGGGCTTCTCAAAAATGAATGGGCCCTAAGTCTGGACAGAATCATGGTTAGGGGATCAACTCGGCGAGTATCCACGTGCACATAGTCTTCATTGCCATGCTGAGCATAGATGTAGCAGCAGATTGTAACGAGTATTATCGTTCTATCCTCGAAACGTTAAGGCTGGCTTGGAGGGTTGAAGTAGCTTTATGGAGAAGATAACACGGCCCTCAACAGAACATATAAAAACTTGGGAAACATTAAGTTTCATCGATCTAAGTCAAAATTCTAGAAGGAAAATTGTTGAAATTGAGGCGTGAAAACATGGATAAATACCAAAGATTCCTAACTCCAAGTTTCAAACCGTTTAACCCAATTGAGCTTGCTAGGCTAACAGAGGTAATTGTAACAAGACAGGGACCAGAAGGACTGGAAAGAAAGTATACTGACTTTTACTCCGTTCCAGTTTACAGAGGGATAGCTACAGGTTATGCTGCTGGTTGTTGCCTGCGCTGTATTTATTGTTGGTCTAACTGGTCTAGGGACTTCCCAGAAAAATACGGGGAATTTTATTCTCCAAGAGATGTGGCTCAAAATTTGTTTAAAGCAGCTGATGATGGAATAGTTTATTCTGAGTATTGGAGGAGGCTTATTCCAAAAGTTAGCAAGCTTCGCTTGTCAGGATGTGAGCCAACGATAGGAAAGGAACATCTGCTGAAAGTTTTAAGATTTGTTAAAGAATCGAAATATACTTTGTTCATCCTCGAAACTAATGGGATAATCCTTGGAAACGATATTGATTATATCAGAGAGCTTGCTGAATTCAAAGATAAGATCTATGTAAGAGTTTCTTTTAAGGCTGCAACACCGGAAGGATTTACACAAAGAACAGGAGCAATAGGAAAATACTATGAATTACCTTTCAAAGCCTTGAAATATCTCTTGGACGAGGGAATATATGCTAGAGCTGCAGCAATGACAGACCCTAAAATAATGCCCAAAGAAGAAAGAAAACTTTTGATTCAGATGCTTGATGAGATAGACTCAAAAGCAAATTATTCTAGAGCCCTTGAGGAAGAAATAATGGATCTTTATGATACTACAAAAATCCGACTAAAAGCATTCACTAATGAAGAATTTGCTAAGAAGATTGAACAAGATATTGCATCAGTATGTAACTATTAGGAGTGAAGATTTGTACATGAATCGCATATAAGAATTTCTGGAAATTCCCTTATCTTTTGAAGGATTTCCTGTAATTTTTTCATCTTTTGCCCACAATCATTTTACCCAAAAGAACCATGTGTAGATTCTAAAATTATCTTTCCAAATCGTAGTTGACTACTCCTTTGGTGCATTCGTGGAGCGCACATATCGTATGAAAATTCAGTTCTCAGCTAATATCTTCTCGAACATCGAATCATCACCACCAGTGGCGAAGGCAGGCGACCAGAACGCGCTCGACGGTGAGAGCTTACGAAATGATACCTGCGTCGACTACTCTCATCGCGTCCAAGCCTTCTCCCGCGAAAAGGCTTTATTATGGGCTTTCGGGTCACCAGTCTCGCAAGGCCCCTTTAGATAGCGAATCGCTAAGTCGCTTTCTTCAGCTAATGGTATCAATTCAATAACATCTTCACGAGGCACCAGCTCTAGCTTTCCTCCCTCAGAGAGGCCGTACTTCTTCCTAACCTTTTTCGGTATAACTAAACGTCCTTGCTTATCGATCTCAACTTCCAATAGAATCACCATATGCCATTACTATCCTCCCTTTATAAAAATCCCTTCAGAAAGTTCCAAGACAAGGCAGCTATACATGGTAAAAGGTTATTCAGGGGAGCTCTTCTACTCAGCTATCGGAAGGCGCCATTTCTCCTGACCGTATCGCTCCGTCAGTTTCTCGTTGGCCAAGCCTATTAAGAATGTGCATTAGTATAGATTCAATTCATTTTTGCGTGACCCAATGCCGTAACATTAATCTGATGCTCAGGCAGGAGCCAGGTAGAGGGGCGTTGCCGTGAAGAGACGTGCAGCTGGACGACGCGAGAAGATATTCCTGATCAAGGCGACCATGAGTGACTGGAATGCCAGGGTTAGGGGGAATCCTTACAGGGTGCTGGCCGTTCCCGAAAGGCTCTCGTTGCAAGATCTGGCGGAATCTTTAGTAGAATCTTTTGGCTTCGATTTCGATCACTGTTTTGGCTTCTACGACAATCTGAAGAGCTGGGTCGATGCGAAAGAGTGCTATGAAGTCTTTAAGGACTTGGAAGAGGAGGAGCCAAGATCAGTGGTGGAGCCAAGCAAATGCAAGGGCGTGAAAGGAACCAAGGTGAATGAAGCCCTTAATAAGGTTGGAAAGAGGTTGCTGTTTCTCTTCGATTACGGGGACGAGTGGCACTTCATCATCCAACTCAAGGGCGTAGTGCCCGCCGAGAAGGGCGCGATGTACCCTAAGATCATGGAGTCCGGAGGGGAGGCCCCTCCGCAATATCAAAATGAAAGTTAGCCATAATACGAGAATTCCTAGCCGTCATGAAGATGGTCGGTAAACAATTTTAGACTTTTATTAGAGGGTTCCATGAGCGAAGAAGTAGAATTATATTTTTGGGAACCTTCCAGAGCGCTTGCACTCCTAAAGGCTTATTCAACTGCTGCATGCGCCTCGAGGGTCTATAACTTCTTTAATAAATCTGAACTTCTTAAAGTGTTTGGGGTTTGTTGTATAAATGCGGGTAATTCCGTTTTCCATCATGGTGGCGGCTACCACGCAGTCTGGGTATTCAACGTCAGGATTTTCTGATTGTAGGTCGAAAGCTCCTCTCAGTGTATCGCGATAGATCGGATACACCATAACCCTGCTTTCAGCCCTAAGGAGACCATTCCAAAGGAGGTTGGATGCTTTACCTGCTTCGATCTTCGACCTCTTGACGAGAAGTATCATGGTCTCGACAACGACGACAGCATTGAGCCCAAATATCAATTTAGGCTTTTGAATAAAGCATTCTCTCACAAGTTCTAGGCATGGTCCCCGCTCAGGATGTTTCGGGTCCAGTACGCGCCAAATAATACCCGAATCCAAGAAGGATATCGTAAAGCATCACTTCTATAAGGCCTTTAGCCACAACTCAGATTTGGGAATCTCCTTATACTCGGGTTTTCCGAAACGGCCGATTTTCTTGGCACTCAGGCCCTCAAGATAAGTAAGGACTTCTTTCAACTCATCATCCCCTTTCGTCATGAGTTCTAAGCCGATTATCCTCTTTCCCAATGGTATCCAGTTGACCCGTCTTCCACCCAACTTTAAATAATCCCTAAATTCCTTAGGGATAGTTACCCTGCCCTTAGCGTCTACCTTTGAGGCCCTCATAACCATCATAATGCATTGAGATTGTGGGAATTTATAAATTTTCCCACATTTCAACTATCTTTCATTCTTCACCCTAATGGTTAGATGCTTCACATCCCGTAACTCTATCTCACATTTCTGTTTAATAGTTCTCAAGCTTCAGCCCTTCGATTCTCTTGAAACTCTTCGCATCTCTTGTTACCAAGATGAATCCGTGTGCCATAGCCGTTGCCGCTATGGCAACGTCGGCAAAGGCCAACATCTCCCCCCTCCTTGCGAGCGAGGCATCGAGTTCCGCAGCCTTTTTAGCCACCTGATACGTGTATGGTATCGTATAAAATCTGCCGAGCGAGGATTCAGCCAACCCCAGCTTCACATTCAATTTTTCGCCCCTGTATAGGTAATAGAGCCCTCTGAGGGCTTCATGTACAGTTATAGTGGATATCGCCTTTGTGGAAGGAGATTCGTCAACCTCCCTCGCCTTCTACATTGCCTTTGGGTCGTGCTTGAACAGATCTATGACGAACGAGGTGTCAAAGAGCCACATCTACAGTAGCCTCTTCGCCCTCAGCGAGTCCAGTTCCTTCTGCTTTCCGAAGGCTCTCTCGACCTTCTTCCACCCACCTTCCTCCAACACCTTGGGTATGTCGCTGATCTTCTGCCTCTCCATGAGCCTCTTTATGACGTCGCTGAAGGATTCCCCCTCCATCTTTGCCTTGCTGAGCTTTGCGTATACGTCGTCCGATACTGCTATGTTCCTCGCCATTTTTATCATAATACATATGTATGTGAATAATGATAAATTTTTCTACGTCTACGGCAGAGCTAGTCAGCTCTGGGCCCCGATGATAGCTACCATCGCGGATAGACTCTTCCTATTGGACAGAGATTTAGGGCGATCGCCAATCTTCCTGAATGGAATAAGGAATCAACTTCTAGAGGCTAGGTAAAGGTTTTGACGTGGCTACTTACATCGATACAAGCATATTGGTATCGGCCCTAGATACCTCCGATAGCCTTCATTCCCCTGCTAGAACATGCTTGGACGAAGCTCCTCAAGGAATGATCACGGAATTGGTCGTTGCAGAGTTCTTCAACGTGATATCAAGAAGGGAGGATCTTTCCTTGTAACTTGCTCTCGCACCAGAATCGAAGGAGCTGTCATCCTATGAAAGAGCGTTAGCTCTGCTATTATATCTGGTGAAGGGGTTCAAGCTCACCTACTTAGAGGTTCGTGCAGGTAAGCCTTTCAAAATTGCCTAACAAGATAGATAAAGTCTTATTCATTTCTGCCATTCGTTAAAAATAATTACAAAAACCAGAAATTATTTCTATAGGCGAACATTTAATTAATTAAGGATTGCACTTTTACTGTATGGTAAAAAGAATTGAAAAGGAAAGCATATCCTTCTATCTTTGCGAAGAATGTGGCCTTGCCTATAAAGAGAAGATATGGGCTGAAAAGTGCGAAAAATTTTGTTCCGAGCATCATGCTTGTTCGGTTGAAATCACAAGCCATGCTGTTCAAATGGATGCCCTCAATTACAGCAAGCTTGGTAACGAAAGACGCAGAAGGTTTGAATCTTGAGAACCACCAACATCAGGTGCTACTGAAGCATTGCTTCCCCATTCTTCGTAAGCTTGTACTTTCCTGCCTCTTCTTCCACGAATCCGACGCCCTTGAGCTCCCGAAGACCGCTCCTCACGCGAAACAGGGGTTGGCCCGTTTCATTCGCTATCTCTTCTGGAGACAACGCCTTCGACTTCAAGGATTTGAGCAGTATTATACCGCTCGATGTCGGTTTTCCATCCGGAGACACGCAGGGCATGACATCAACGCCCTTAGATCTTCTTCATGCAGAGGTACCAGTCTTTGCATTCGTAGCCTTCTTTGAGCCTTTCCTCCGCCTGTTCCGTTGTCGATGGCGGTGGAACTACGACAGGGTCGCCGGGTTTCCAGTTGGCAGGCGTGGCCACTTTATATTTGTCCGACGTCTGCAGAGCATTCACCAACCTCAAAATTTCCTGCATGTTTCTACCTGTCGTTAGTGGGTAATAGAGCATCGCCCTTATTTTACTTTCCGGGTCTATCACGAATACACATCTCACGGTCTCAGTCTTGCTCTGCTCTGGATGTATCATCCCGTACTTCATGGCAACCTCTTTGTTCAGATCCGCTATTATCGGGAAAGGTATCTTAACCCCCATCTTCTCCTCAATGTTCCTAACCCACGCTATGTGGGAAGAGACGCTGTCCACACTCAAACCCAGTAGCTCGACGTTCCTCTTTTTCAGCTCGTCATAGATGTGAGCGAAGGCGATGAATTCCGTCGTGCAAACGGGCGTGAAGTCGGCCGGATGGGAGAACAGGATTAGCCACGTTCCTTGGAAATCCGAGAGCCTCAGAGTTCCCTGGGTTGTTAAAGCTTCAAAGTCCGGAGCTTTCTGGCCCAATACTGGAAACGCAAACTTTTCTCTTGAGGGTTCTTCAGACATTTTCTACCCCTCTTCTTTCAGCTTAGGATCTGGCTTAATATGCTTTAGGGTTATTCAAGACAAGATACCTTATATTCATATGATTATATGAATCATGACCTATGTAGAGAGTGCCTACGGAAGGTTAAGAGATTTGGCGGAAGGCCTTTCAGAGCAGAAGATGTGGAAAAAGCGCTTGACCTAAGAGCTGGCTACGTGAGGAACCTTCTCAGCGAACTCAAGAGGAAAGGGTGGCTCTCTTCAACTCCTGACCTGGCAGATGCTAGGCGGACCATTTACAGGTTAGACTTGGCCGCTGCTGGCGAGATCAATTTTAATCGCTTACGAAAATCCTAAAAGTCATGATCTAATATTATTTTTGTGCAAAATGTATGAGCCACGCCTCAAAGGATGTTAAAGATGAAGCTAAAGCTTTTACAAAGGAGATCTTGGTTGTTGATATGTATACAACTAGTTTCGTACAGGCATTAATGAGAGCTGGTACTTCAGCACAACCAGGATGGTTCGCAAAACCAAATGATACGGTCTTCGATCTGCCCAAGATCATCGAAGGTGGATTGGATATCGTTGGCATAAATATGTCCGATGGCTTCGAGCTAGCTGTTATCGCAGCCCGTTCACTAGTTAGAGGTGGGGAATCGATTGACTTGAACTATAATACAGAATGGGACCGTGATTGGCAAAATTTTGCTTGGCCTTCTGAGCCCTTCGTTCGCTGTAAATCTTACGACGCACCGAGAGGATATCTAACCTACGCTTTAATGTTATACGATGCTGTCGTAAGAGAGATCGAAGCTAACTCAGATAAACTGATCTTTGTTAAAAGTTATCAGGATATCCTCCAAGCAAAGAAAGAGAAGAAAATAGGTATAGTGCTGGACTGTAACTGCGTACAGATCATCGAGGACTCACTAGAAATGTTGAGGGTTCTTTACAGACTTGGTTATCGAGATATGCTCCTAGCTAGATGGGGCCGCAATCTTGTCGTAGATAGTTGGGTTCAGACTCGTTCCGATAGCAAATTGACGCCATTTGGAGTTGCGGTAATAAGGGAGATGAATAGAATTGGCATGATAGTGGACCTTTCCCATACTGCAGATCGCTGTTTCTATGATGTTTTAGAAATCTCGAAGGATCCTGTGATTTGTTCCCACTCCAACTCTAGGGCTGTCTACAATCACCCAAGGAACTTGACCGATGATCAAGTAAAGGCCCTTGCAGAAAAAGGCGGCGTCATCGGATTAATGACTTTCGCTGTCGGTCCAGGTGCCGAGTTCAATCGCAACGAAGGCTGGGATATAAACGACCATCGTTTCCAGAAATGGTTAGACCACTGCGATCACATCGTTAAGCTCG
>CAZWAU010000133.1:0-12903 GCA_964631995.1 uncultured Nitrososphaerota archaeon | reverse complement strand
ATCCGAAACCCTTGTCAACACGGTGTGCCTGCTGTCAAAGAAAAGCAGGACATCCTGCCCCACAGATATTCTTCCTTCCATTGCCCACTCTTAATTTATCTATTCTCTATTATCCTTTCCCAGTTGGCGCCCAGTCCTCACCCTCCGCCAACTGGAGGAAAGATTGAAAGGACATCTCCATCGCTTAGCTTCGCTTCCTCACCAACGATCTTGTGGTTAAGAGAGTACACGCTGTTCTTCCTTAGTGCTCCTCCAAGCTTCGGGTACTTCGCCACAAGCTGGTCAACGAGGTCCTTCAACTTTGCCCTCTCTTCGATCTCAAACTCCTCTTCAGCCTTGCCAACCACTTCTCTGTGGGAAGCGAAGAACTTCACCCTGACCTTCAACTTTCGCAGTCGCCCAATCTATTAGCTTGGATGTTAAAATCTCTTTCTGCTTGACAGTAAAAGATCAACAATTTCAGGCGAATCTGCAAAGGCATTTATCTCCTCATCCTCATGGCAAGCGCATCAAGGGGCTCAGGTGCTACGCGATTGTTCGGATGGATGGGCAATGTTGTAGATGTGAACCTCACCACAGGCTCCGTCTCATGGAAAGACCTCCAGGAGGATGTGGCTGAAAAATTTGTCGGTGGCCGGGGATACGGTGTCAAGATCCTTTACGACGAACTCGAGAAGGGAATCGACGCGCTTGGAGAAAAGAACATCTTGGTCTTTGCTACTGGCCCACTTACTGGATCGTCTGCGCCAACATCTGGAAGGTTCAGCGTTGTAACCAAATCACCACTTACGAACACAATCTTCGACGCCAACTCTGGAGGATTCTTCGGTCAGCGTCTGAAAGCTTGCGGTCTCGATGCCCTTATCTTGCGAGGGCGCTCTTCGAGCCCAGTTTACCTCAGCGTTAAGGATATGGATCTCGAGATCTTGGGCGCCGATGACCTTTGGGGAAAGGATACTCACGAAACTAGGTCCATCCTCCTATCAAGACATGGAAGTGGCTCTGGGGTTGCCTGCATAGGGCCTGCTGGCGAGAACCTCGTGAAGTTAGCAGCCATAATGAATGATGATGACCGAGCGGCAGCACGAGGTGGTGTTGGCGCCGTAATGGGAAGCAAGATGCTTAAGGCAATCGTAGCTTCAGGAACTGCAAAGACAAAGATATCGGACCCGGAGTCCTTCAGCTTCGTCGTAAGTGAGTGCCGCAAGCTTCTTGAACAGAATCCCGTGACCGACAAGGCTCTGCCTAGATTTGGGACAGCTGTGCTTACGAATCTCATGAACGAGCTCAACATATTGCCGACGAAGAACTTTACAATTCCGAGCTTCGTTCATGCAAATGAAATCTCTGGAGAATCGATCAGGGAGAAGATTCTGGTCAGGCAAAGGGCATGCTTCAACTGCAGCATCGCTTGCGGCCGTGTAACAAAGACTGGAAAAAAGCAGGGAGAGGGTCCTGAGTACGAGACGGTTTATGCACTAGGTTCTGACTGCCTTGTCGGCAACCTTGAGGATGTCGCAGAAGCAAACTACTTGTGCAACGAACTTGGCATCGATACAATCTCCATGGGAGGAACGATCGCCACCGCCATGGAGCTTCATGAAAAGGGATTTCTGCATGAAACGATAGAATGGGGCGACGGGAAGAAGGTGAAGAAGTTGATCGAGCTTACGGCGCGCAGGGAGGGAATTGGCGCAGATCTTGCGGAAGGGTCGAAAAGGTTGGCTGAGAAGTACGGTTGCCCAGAGTTGGCGATCCAGGTGAAAGGATTGGAGTTTCCGGGATACGATCCCCGCGGTACAAAGGGCATGGGTCTCGCGTATGCCACGAGCAACAGGGGAGCCTGCCATCTAAGGTCGTACATGGTTGGGGTAGAAGTTCTCGGCTTCCCCAAGCGCATCGATCGCCTCTCTTCGGTTAACAAGGCTGGGCTCTGCATCGTGCAGCAGAATCTCAACTCCGCCATGGACACGCTTGTCCTTTGCCGCTTCACTTCATACGCACTTGACGAAGACCACTATGCCAGGCTTTTGTCTAAAGCAACCGGCTTGACATATAAACCGGAGGATTTCCTTCTTCTCGGAGAGAGGATCTGGAATCTGGAAAGGCTCTTTAACCTGAGGGAGGGGTTCAGCAGGAAGGATGACACACTGCCTAAAAGATTCCTCGAAGAACCGCTTGGCGATGGATCTACGAAGGGTCAGGTCGTTGAGCTTGAACATATGCTCGACGAATATTACAGATTTAGGGGATGGGACGAGGAAGGAAGGCCCAAGGCTAGAAAGCTCGAGCAGCTTGGGATTGGTTGAGGGCTAGATGTGGCAGGAGATAAGTAAGTTCAGCAAAAAGCTTTACGACAAGGGATACATGGTTTCCCACAGTGGGAACCTCAGCGTCCGTTGTGGGGACAAGATGTTCATAAAGCGGAGGGGGGCTGCATGTGATGAAATAGGTCCTGAGGATGTAATAGAGACAAATATCGAGGAGGAAACCGGCTCCATAGTTCTGAGTTCCAGCGAGACCGATGTGCATAGGGCGATCTACAAATCGACCTCGGCACTTGCCATAGTGCATGCTCACCCTCCTTACTCGATAGCTTGCTCGCTCCTTTACGACGAGGTGATCCCAATGGATGCTGAGGGCGACTACATCCTCCACAAGATACCAGTCGTGACAGTTGAGAAGCTCAGCGGATCGAAAGAACTAGAGGCAAAAGTATGTGAAGCCCTAAAGTCTTACAAGGGCATTTTGGTGAGAGGCCACGGAACTTTCGCAATCGGTAAACTCATGGAGGAGGCCTACCATGTCACATGCATGCTTGAGGCCAGCTGCATGATAAGGTATCTGGTTGACCTCACCGGCCTCAGGTCGAAGAGGGACAAGACAGCCGAATACAGGGCTTGGTAGGTCTAAAAACTTCCAGCTTTAGTAGCAGGACTTTGCATTTAATCGATCAAGCTTTCTTCAGAGCATGCATTATGTCAGTTCTGGTCAAAATTCCCCTGAGCATCTTGGGGTCCTCAGGATCGACTACTAGGAGGTGCCCGATCTTCCGTTCACTCATCTTCTCGAATGCCTTCAGAATAGATTCTTTAGGATAAGCGGTGACAAGTTTCCTTTTAGCAATATCTTCAACCAATATCCTGCCTCTTTCGCGTTTCCTAACCTTCATGATGTCCTCAAAGGTAACGATTCCAACCAATTTATTTTCATCATTCACGACTGGATATCCCATGTGGTGGTGCCTCATCATCGTGTCCAGCAACTGAGCAACGCTCGTGCCAGGATGGACCGTCATGACATCTTTCGTCATTACATCCTCGACCATCGTGTCAGACATGATCGACTTCTCCCGCTGCAGAAATGCTATATCAAGATCTGCTGGAGGAATTGACAATCCTTTGGCCCTAAGCCTTTTTGCCTCCCTAAGAGCCAACTTCTTCTTTTGAATTGCCGTAAACAACAGACGCTCAAAAACATCCTCCTGTTCCTCTATCCTCATCGTCCTTACTACTCCCCGTTTCAAAGCACTGCTGAAAAGTTCCTCTCCCTTTTCAGTCCTAATGATAACGGTTGACCAGTTTTTTAATGGCGGCGCTCCCCCTATCGAGATGTCCGCAAGCTCGGATGTGAAGTCCATGCAGGTCCTGCACTTGTTCAGCACGTGTTTCCTTATCTTTTCAATCGGGATCCTGATGGTCCTCTCGGAAGTCTGAACCTCGTATTCATCTGCTAAGTCCATCCTGACGATGTCGGAGTGTTGGAGCCCCAACTCCTTTTCCAAATGGCGCATAAGCCTGTTCAAGGAGAACACCCAAAGGCAGAATAGACCGATGGTCACCTCCAAGCTGCTCATTATCTTGTGCTCCCAGGCCTCAAGCTTCCTTATCGCGAGAACTTGGTGCGGGACTCCAACAAAAGCTATCTTCGCCTTTCCGTAGTCACGGACAGCGCTTCCAAATGCCTTTGCGACCGAAGATGCCGAGAACTTGCTGTCTATGGCAGAAAGAACATCATCCGGAACCAATCCTATGCGCGGCTTTAGTTTCAACGGAGCTTGAGGTTCAGACTCAGACGTTATCGCACTGTCGATGATGCCCTGCTCGATAGCTTGAGCCAAGATGGCTGTCACAACTCCTCCTCCGTGGCTCAGCTCCCTCATCCTGCTATCTGTTGCCTGCGCAAGCATGATGTCCCTATAATACCCGATAGCGCTTCCCCTCATCGGTGCATCAGCAACAAACCTCATCGCTTCCATCAAAAGGGGCTCTGTATGTGGGCAGATGTCGTAGCAGATCGGGCAGAAGTCTAAAAATTCAGAGCAGTCATCGTAACGTAGCCCCTCTTTATCAACTGTTATCGCGTCGACGGGGCAAGCCGCTTCGCAAGCTCCGCAAAGCGTGCAAAACCCCTGGTTTACGATCTTCGATCTCAGCTCGTTGAAAGATATCAGGCCACTTTTCTCTTCCATTTAACAACTCCTCTTTGGACTTGCCCTAAATATATTATCGTTTTTGTTTATGGAACAAGCAGCTCAAGCTGCTGTGCAGCAGGATAAATTATATTCAATGCAAGCGAAGGGTAAATCCCCAAAACTATTATCGAAACCACAAGGGCATAAACTGGTAGAAGGCTCCCCCTACTCTCTTTTCCTCGGATCCCAAGAGATGGCAGCTTTGAATACATGTAGTGCACTAACCTAATAAGGTATGCCGATTGAAGAACCGAGTTTAAAACTCCTACAAGCGCCAACCAGGCCATGTTTGCCTCTATGGCTACAGTGAAGACCATGTACTTCGCCATGAAGCCAGCCAGTGGAGGAATGCCCGAAAACGAAAGCACGGCCACCACCAATGCCAAACTCGTAGCTGGGTATTTCCGTCCAATGCCTGAGAAATCCTCAAGCGTCTCCAATCCCATGTCATTCAGAATTCCAACGGTCATGAATGCCAAAGCGGTTGTCATTCCACCGACGAAGAAGAAGAACAAGTTTCCCATAAGCCCGAGGGGCTTCACGCTTGTTATCGCAATTAGATTGTAGCCTATGTCAGCGACACAAACATAACATATCATGCGCTTGACATTGCTCTGCGCCAAAGCGAACAAGTTACCAACGCTCATCGTCAAGGCCGAAAATGTTGCCAAAGCAAAAGTCCAGTCAAGTATCTTAGGAGGAGTAAGAATGTATACCAGAACTCTCATGAAAACGTAATAGCTAGCTTGGTCTACAATTGACGATAGGAAGACTGCTGAAGAGGGGAGAGCAGCTGAATAGGCATCCGGAAGCCACATGTGAAAAGGCACAACAGCTGTCTCTATCGCGTAGCCGCAAGCCACAAATGCGAAAGCCACCACCAGCGGGCGTTTGTCCTCCAAGGAGACCAAGGCTTCCCTCACGGTCCAAAAGTTTAGAGAACCAACGAGACCATAAATGAGTGACAGACCATAAACTATGAAACCGGATGCTATAATTATCATTATGAGGTACTTCAGGCAAGCCTCGATGGCTTCTGGCCTCTTCCCATACATTATGAGAAAGCAGGATCCTGCTGCCGAAGCTTCCCAGAAGATGAATAGGGTTAGCAGATCTCCAGAGAACGTCGCAGCAGTTGTACTACCCAAAACTATGAAAAGTAGTGCGAAAAACCTCTCGGATAACTCACTTTCTACCTTCACTTGAAGGACAGCATAAATGCAAGATGCAAGACCGACGAACAGATAAACGATAGCCATGTACGTTGAAATTGAATCTACGAGAAAAGAGCTTGAGAAGCTGTCAGGTTCAATTCCTACAAAAAAAACCTGCAAGAACGGTTGTTTTTCAGCCTGTGCATAGTAGTCGGAGCAAAGGCGGAATATGCCAATAGCTGAGACGAAAAAGGGAGATAGAAACCAAACAAGAGACATAAACCTTCTGGAACTTTCATGTTTCCTGATCTGATTGACCACAGGAACCGTGAGTATGGAAAAAACAATCAAGACGATGCTTGGAGTTAACACCTCCAGTATTCCTATCAAATCTCACACCTTCAGCGCCGAGCTTATCAGCTCGATCAATGGCCCAGGCCATACTCCTAGGATTATGATGATAGTCGAGAGAATTACCATCGGGACTTCCATTAAAAGTGGAACCTTTTCCACTCTTTCTATCTTCGATACTCCAAGGAAACTTTTCCAGTAGAATCTCAGAATGTACGCCAGGCTGAAGACTGTTGCAACTATCATAAAGGCTGTCGTCGCGTAGTAGAAGTTATCAGTTGAACCATATTGGAACCCTCCCATGAACATGATGAACTCACTTATGAAGCATGCAAATGCAGGTATACCCGCGATGCTAAAGGATGATATCGCTGTAGATACCGCCGTAAGTGGCATCTTCGATGCCAGCCCGCCCATCTTGTCTATGTCCCTTACCCCCATCTTTTTCATAACCGCTCCTGCATTCAAAAAGAGGAGTCCTTTGCTTGCAGCATGGTTAACCAAATGCAAGATAACGCCAATCATTCCTTCAGTGCATGGGAAAAGAGAAAGCCCGAAAAGTACATAGCCCATATGGCTTATGCTCGAGTACGCAACTATTCTCTTTATGTCATTCTCAGCCAAAGCTGTCAATGCTCCATAGAAAGCTGAGATCACTCCCAGTATCGATAATGCGTGGAGCAACTGGCTAGTTGTCAATGTGCTTGCAATCGATGGCAAGACGACTCCAAGCGATATTCTGAATATAGCATAGGCTCCAGCCTCTATGATAACGCCGCTCAACAGGGCAGACATTGGAGCTGGCGCCTCAGCGTGGGCATCTGGAAGCCACATGTGAACAGGCACTATGGCCATCTTGACAGCGAAACCCAAGGTGAACGCTACGAATATCCACTTTAGGAGCTCTTGGGGAGCTGTTGCCAAAAGATCTTTCACTTGGAACATGTCCAGGTTGCCTGTAACCATGTAGATTGCGCCAATTCCCAAAAGCACAGCCACCGCACCAGCATGGGTGAATATGAAAAACTTGAATGCTGCCCTGTATGATTCTCTGTATCCCCAACCTCCGATAATGAAGTACGTTGGGATTAGCATGAACTCCCAGCAGAAATAGAAGATCATGAGGTTGGATGTTATGAAGACCCCTACCAATCCCACAGTCAGCAAAGCAAGAAGCGCATAGTATTCTGTCAGTGATCTGCCCTCCTCCATATACTTCATGGAGAACGTGATCGATGAGGCAATAAGAATCAATGTCATGGTGGCGATTGAGAAGCTAATTCCATCGATGAACAACGTTAAGGGGGAGCCGAGCATTGGAACCCAGTAATAGGCTTCTGAAAATTTACCTCTCGACAATACCTCAGGAAGAGTGGACGATAGAAGTAGTAAATCTAGAATGGTAAATGATAATATGATCTCCGCAGCTTTCCTTGAAGATCTCCTGCCAACAAGATATATTGCAGGAATGGAAAAAATTGGCAGGATCATTGAAAAAAGGAGAACTTCGGTCATCTCTTTATCCCCGGAAGTTAATCAAAAGCAGGATGCACAGGAGGAGAAGGCCCAGAGCTGCAGCCAAGACGTATCGAGGTAGGGCGAAGCTGTCCATCCTTCTGATCTTATGGCTTTGCAGTGAAACCACATCTGTTGCGATAGTGGTAAGTCTATCTAGGGCGGCATCGAAGTATACAAGAGCTAAGTGGGACAACTTCACAGTTACAACAGCTATTAATTCTGGCAAGGCTCCAAGGATCTTGATCTCAACAAAGCCAAGAACACCATGCGCAAGCCTCTCAACTATTCCACTTACAGCGTAAGGAAAGCGTGCCATTGCCTTCGATTCAACTGCTTCGCAGATGAAACTGGATGCTCCAACGAATCCCCTAGCAATCCTTTCGTAAATAAAATCAAAGAAATACCCGTTCTGGAGCACCCAATCAAATGGAGCTAAGATTCCTCCTCTCAATTTATCCAGCCTCAGGGTCTTCTTCTGGTAAATTAGATAGGTTGGCAATCCCCCAAGTAATAAAACGATCGCCAACATCATTGGCTCGAGCCATAAAGTGCTTTCGCCACTTAGTGCAAAGCCAAAGAAATGCGCAAGCGCTTCCTCCATAAATCCCAAGAAAAAGCATCCAGCACCCAACACACTGGCGGACGCGCTCATCTCTACGGGAACTTCATGTACCTTTACATTTTCTTGGCAATGAGGACCTTCGCCCGCAAACACTAGAGCAATGGACCTGTAGCTATATGCGAACGTCAAGACAGAGGCAAAGCACATTAGAAATATCAAGGCAATGTTTCCTGTGGTCACAACGCTCTCTGCTATCAGACCTTTGCTGAAGAAACCTGAGAACGGTGGGATTCCTGAACGGGAAAGCGTAGTAATCATGTATAATGAAAAAGTGATTGGCATCGCCCTCCTCAATCCACCCATCTCCTTCATGTCCCTCGTGCCAAGCTCATGAACTATGCCTCCCACTGCCAAAAACCCCAAGCCCTGAAAGAATGCATGGCTGAACATGTGGTATATGCCTGCAAACCACCCCAAATCACTAGGCGAAGATGCAGCTCCGAAGGCTAGAAGCATGAAGCCATTCTGGCTCATAGTGGAGTATGCCTGGACGCCCTTGATGTCTTGAGTTTGGAGCGCCAAAGTAGCCCCGATGAGAGCCGTAGCAATACCTGTCCAAGCAACGGAATTGAGCCAAAGTGGGATACTTGAAAACATGACATGAGTTCTAGCGATAAGGTAAACCCCTCCCTTAACCATCGTTGCACCATGGAGGAGGCAACTGACCGATGTAGGTGCTTCCATTGCACTGTACAGCCAGGTGTGCAGCGGAAGTTGGGCAGATTTCGCTAGGGCGCCGAAAAGAAACAGTAAGGATATCGTGGTAAACACGGGTTTCGCTACTGTCCCACACTGTTCAAAGACCTGCCTGTAAGACAATGTATACATATTTGCGTAAAGAAGGATGATGCCTACCAACAACGCTACATCTCCTACCTTCGTCATCAAGAAAACCTTAGTTCCAGCCTTGACAGCTTCGGGGCGCTTGAACCAGAACGAAACTAGTGCATAAGAGCAAAGTCCTACAAGCTCCCAGAATAAGAACATCTGTAGGAAATTGTCAGCCATTATGAGACCTATCATCGATCCTATGAAAAACAGCATGAGCGAGTAGTAACGCGATAGACCCTCTTCATGCGCCATGTAGCTCAAGGAGTATATCAGAACGATTAATCCCATCAAGGCGATAAGATTCGCGAACAGTATGCTCAATGGATCCAAGTACAAGCCAAGGTCGATGCCCACAACTGGTATCCACTTCACTTTTTGGGGATATGGCAGCTCCCCAGAGTAATAACTGACAATCATGGAGGATGCCAAGAGGAGCGTAACAAAACCGCATGCAGTAGCGAACGAACTCCTCGCTTTGGAACCTAACCTATCAAATAGTGGCACCATAAAGCCAGATAAAATAGGGAATAGCCACACAAGCCAAGGCGTAAAAGATTCAAGACCGAAGATCATTTTTCATCGCGGCTTCTTTTAAATTTGTGCAGTTCCATTGCATCTGAAACTTTTAGCTCCCGGTATGATACAAGAACCAGAGCTATCACTATGGCGGTCATGGATGTGTCGACCGATAACATAAGGATGAAGAACACCTGGCCCAACTGGTCTCCCACAATGGACGAAAACATGACAAAGTTCATACTCGCTGCCACTGCGATCAGCTCTATCGAGATCAATGTCTTGAGCAGGTCCCGCTTTGTTATTAGCCCGTACATCCCTATCATCAGTAAAGTCAGGGAAAGGACGATTTGTTCCAACCTTCATCCCTCCTTCCTTGACTTCTTCAAAACCATGACGGCGCCTATGGCAAGAGTCAATATTACAACCCCCTGTCCGATAACGTCTATGGCTCTCGATTCCCACAGGGCTGAGGAGAAAGAAAGACCATTTGATTTTACAAAAGCGATATTCCCGATGTCCAAAACAATCGATGGAATGGAAATTCCAATTGCCAAGATCGCGCCTGCAACCTTTCTTCCAAGACTCTGCATCTTGCCACTTTTCTGAGCAAACATCTCACTTGCAAGGAAAAAGATGGCGATCGTACCTGCGCCAACAACGAGCTGGAAAATAGCCGCAAAAGGGGCATTTAGGTCGAAGTAAAGGGCAGAAATGGCTGTCAGCGCTACCGCGAAGGAGATTGCTGCATGTGTAGCATTTTCGAGATGCAGGGCCATAAAGGCCGAAACAACGACCACCAATACGAAAAGATCGTCGTATGCGAACATATTCAACAGCCTCCAGTTGTTTTCGCACTTTCCTCCGTTTCGGTTGGCCTCAACAAAAGGCTCTCCTTTTCCGCAGAAGCCAGCTCATAAAACGCCGATTCTGTCAGAGCATTCCTCGGACAGTTTTCAACGCAAACGTAACAAAATATGCAGCTTTCGAGGTGTATAAGGGGCATCTTCTTGCCTGAAACGTCGACCATCTCAATTGCTCCTGCAGGGCAGTCCCTGGCGCAAAGGCCACAGTTTATGCACCTCTCTGGATGGAAGACCTGCCTTCCCCGTGCACCTTCTGGAACTTTCGATTTCACAAATGGATACTGATATGTCGATGGCTTCCTGAAAAGAGACGAAGCAACCTCCGTCAACATCTGAGGCAGCCTAACCTTTCTCAACCCTCAAACCCCCCTAGTTCAAACTTTACGAATGGTACATAAATGGCTGTCAGTGCCAAAGATATGAGCGACAGCGGGATCATCAACCTCCAATTCGCCCTTACTATTTGGTCTATTCGGAGGCGAGCGCAAATGGCTTTGACGAACACGAGCAAGAATATGACGAAGAGAACCTTCAGAACAAACCAGATGACAAAAGAACCAAGGCCAAAAGCAATTGGCCCATAGGGCCCTCCAAGGAACAGGTCTGCCGTTAGTGCAGCACCGAAAACAACTTGGAGGTCCTTCGATAATCGGACAAATGCAAGCTTTCTTCCCGTGAGCTCCGTCCCGTAACCTGCTACTATCTCCGTTTCCGCATGAGGTGTATCGAACGGGTCTTCCTCCAACTCCGCCTGTAGGGCAAGAAGGAAAAATACAAAGACCCAGGGAATGGCTAAAGCGAATGGAACCTTCTGCGCTGAAGCTATCTTCGCCAATGACAAGCTTCCAGCCATAAATGCAGGTCCCAAAGCAAGGATCGTGAGTGGGATGTCGTACCCAACAAACTGCGTCAGGATTCTGACAGCTCCAATCCCGCTGTAAGGGTTTGAAGAAGACCAGCCAAGCAGAAAAAGCATGAAGTTGGCAAAAGTTACCAATGCCAAGACAAGGAGAAGGTCGCCTTCAAATCCAGAATTTGAGAACGCATTCACACCATCCAGTGGGAAGTAGAGGATCGATAACATTAAAAGTGAAAATGAAATGATCGGAGCTAGTGAAAGGACGAACCTTTCAGCATTTTCTGGAATAATGTCTTCCTTCGTCATCAATTTTACGCAATCGGCAAGGGGTTGAAGGATCCCGAATGGTCCAGCATATGATGGTCCCATCCTGTTTTGCATCTTGGCAATTGCCTTCCTTTCGAACCAATCGCAGAATAGCGTAAATGAAAATACAAAGAGGAACCCAGGGAATACGAGAATTCTGAAGAAAAAGTATGCATCGATAATCATCTCTTTTCAAACCTCCGTTTTTTGATATCCTCCATACTCCAAAACCACTTCCTTCCATCGTTCACATCTACGAAAGTCATACGGTCTGTGCAGGAGAAGCAAGGGTCTAGGCTGATCAAAACGGTTGGTATGTCAGCAATGTAACATCCCCTGATCATCTCTCTGAAAGATATTATGTTTGCAAGCGTTGGGCTCCTTATTTTGATCCTTTGCGGATATGCGGTTCCATTGCTTTTAACATAGTGAACAAGTTCACCTCTTGGAGCCTCAACCCGACCCAGTGATTCTCCCTCTGGCATCCTCCTAGGTGCCCTGGTCCTGTAAGGTCCGCTTGGGAGTTTTTCTATCGCATATGTTATTATGTCAACGCTCTGGACAACCTCATCCAAACGAACCATGAACCTTGCCCATGAGTCTCCCTCCTCGTATGCAACCTCCTCGAACGGTATCTCGTCATATGCTGCATATGGATCTTGCTTCCTCACATCCATCTTGATGCCAGATCCCCTTGCAACGGGCCCCACGACGCTCAGCTTAAGTGCTGCAGGCGCCTTGAGGACCCCTACGCCCCTCGTTCTCAAACCAAATGTTGGATCGTTGTTCAGTAGCTTCTTGTAAAAATCTATTCGTTTCTTAATTGCAGCAAGCCCTTTCTTTAACTCTTCTCCAAGGACCTGATCAAGGTCACGCCTAACGCCACCAATGGCGCTATACTCCGCCATGATCCTGTTTCCCGTCATCTTTTCCATCAGGTCCAGTACCACTTCGCGGTCGCGCCACGAGTATTGGAAAAGAGTCTCAAACCCAATTTCCATGCCCGCTACTCCAAGGAGTAGGAGGTGGCTGTGTATCCTGTTGAGTTCATGCACAATCGTTCTAAGATACTTTGCCCTTGGTGGAATTTCGATTTTCCCGATCGACTCCACTGCCTGGCAGAAGCAAGTGGCATGAGCTACGTTGCATATACCACAAATCCTTTCGATCATGTGAGTCGCTTGGAAGAACATCAACTGCTCTGCACCCTTCTCGATTCCCCTGTGGGCGTAGCCCAAGCGAGGTTCAACATCAACAACAACCTCTCCGTCAAGCTTGAAAATGAACCTTTCAGGCTCGTGGAGGGCCGGGTGCTGTGGGCCGATTACAACATTTACTTCGGGGTATGGGTGAAGAAAGCCCCCATGCTTGCATGGGGGATGAATTCACCCGTCATTAGTTTTAAG
>CAZWAU010000132.1:0-4109 GCA_964631995.1 uncultured Nitrososphaerota archaeon | reverse complement strand
GAGAGCTGATGCCGCCGTAGTTCCGATCAACCAACCGATGGGCTCGAGAGGGAACCAGACGAACCTTGCATGAAGGAAGCTGAGCACAGCTATCCAGACCATGCCAAGGAGCATGTAGGGTATCCAAGGATCCTGAGCAGGCAATGAGGACCACCAAGCTGGATAGTTCTCGTACCTTTCTCCAATCCCCTCGTACCAGTTCTTCCAGACCCCGATCCTCGATCCGCCTATGGCGTGTGTCAATGTTAGGAAGCCTAGGAACGAAAAGAGAGGAGCTATGACCATTGCAACAAGGATAGCGATGAATGTGTTCCTCGGATGTACACCCGAGAGCTTGCCCATCTTGTAACCGGCGAACGATGCGAAGGCCAATCCTCCCCAGCCGCATTGCGGGGTGTCGCAGCCTGGCGCTGTAGACCACTTGTAAAGGATGTACTGTTGAGTCGTGACCGGTGTGTCAGGAGTTGGATGCACGATGCGCGCCAGCATTAGGCCCTTGTCTGATGACCTCCAGTAAGTACCTGCAAGGCCGTAAATCCTCGTCTGGCCGAATAGTATCAGGAATGCACTGATAGGCAGGATCAGAGCGTCTAGAAGGCTAAGGCTCGCTGCCATCCAGAAGGCGACCATGAGTATGAAGCTTCCAAAGAGCAGCACATACGCCGTTCTGTAGCTCATCGCCTCGTTCTTCTCAACTTCTCCTAAGGAGCCGCGCCCAGTCGCGGCACGCAGCGTGTCAGAGAGGTAGCGCCAATTCAGGACCAAGTTCATTATGGTCAGAGCGAAGAGGCCACCTCCTGCGATAGCCATGAACTTTAGCGGAGGATCTGTCGATGGCGATGGATGGCACCAGTATCTTCCACAGCTGCCTACGTCCGTTATCCCTGTGTAGTAGCCCATCACATATGCAACCTGAACTGCAACCATGTAGAAAAGTGCGAAGAACCAGGTGCTGAAAAGCACAGCCATAGGTGCCTGGTAAGCTATAGCAACCACTGCAGGATTGTAGTTGACCATCATCATCCCAGGTATTGTTGCGAATGTGTCGCCAGAAACGAAGTAGCGGGTGACGTGCGGGCAGGTGTTTATCTTCACGCCGTAGATGTCAGGGAACCAGGGGAAGATGCCTGTCAGCGTTATTGGTATCTGGAAGGCCAACCCTATCAGAAGACCGATGATGAACCACCTTCTCCTTGAGGATGCTTCGCCCGTAACGGGCAACACGTTCTCCACAAGCTCCCTGACGATGAGCGTCTGCGGGAAAGGAACCTGCTCGACATCGATCCACTGCCTTCTGAGGACAGCACCGAGGGAGAGGAAGAGCATGCCTGGAATGAAGTTCACGGCCCACCACCATACTATGGGTACGGCCCAAGCGCCCCAGTCGATCGGACCCCCTGTTGCAATAACCTTGCAAACGGATGCGGGTGGTGCCATGAACCAGGGGACGATCTGCGCTGAAAGTGCCTCTTCAGTGTAGCGGCTGGCGAATACGTAGTTCTGGCCCAGGGCCCATGGGTAGTTGATGAAGTAGGAAGCTGTAAGCGAGACCGCATAGGCATATGCAAGGTTCTTTGCATTTATCTTGCCCTTCAGCACTCCTATCCTTCCCAATGGGCCTGCAAGCAATATCACGAGGAATGGGGCGTTCGTCAACCCCATGTTGCAAACAGATTCGCCGAGCGAGTTAACGATCCAGTACGGGAAGCTCGAGATTAGGAGCTGCCACATAGGTCCGAAGAAGCTGATGATTGCTGCCAAGATCGCGATTGGAACCAATGGAAACTTTTCGACTTCGACTTCTGCTGTCATTTTTATCCTCATACAAGTTCAAAATATGTTAATATATAATAGTTTGTATAGAAAATATTCTTCATTATATATGTACTACTTGAAGTTTCTAACTAAAAGCTGCCTCGTCCTATCCACGCCCACGATTGGGTCTTCCTTTCCCTCAAACTCTATCGAAAGGTAACCCCTGTACCTTGCCTCCTCCAGGATCTCGAATATCTTCGCATAATCCAGGTCCAACTCGTACCACACTCCCCCTCCATAGTATGTCTTCACGTGGACCAGAATGGTGTATGGTGCAATCTTCCTCAATGAATTGTAGGTATCCTCCAAGAAGTTCCCCGTGTCCATCAAAATCCTTAGCCACTTCGAGTTTACAGATTCAACTATCTCCAAAGTTTTCTCAGGTGTTGAGGTAAGTCCCCAGTGGTTCTCCAGCGCCATCACAACACCCAAGTTTTCCGCAACAGGAAGGCACTCCTCTATCGATTCCACAACCCACCTAAATCCGTCTTCCTCGGTGTAACCTTCGATAGGGGGCTCCACTCCCTTGTTCGCCATTAAGTCATCGAAGTTCTTTATCGTCTCCCAACGGCCGGAGTTCAGGCGGATGGATGGTGCTCCGAGCTGGTACGCGATCTCCAAGCAGCGCTTCGTTAGCCTGATCTCTTTCTCCCTCGCCTCCTTGCTCGGCCTTACGAAGTTCTGGTGTATGGCAAGGCAATAAATGTCGAGCCCCAAGCTGAATGCCAGCCTCTTCAGATCGTTGATGTATTCCCTGTCCTCCGATTCCATCTGAACGTGAAGGATCTCGACGCCATCGAGGTCCAACTGTCTTGCACGCTCCATCACGAAACCTATGGGCACCTTCTCGGGAAGGAAGTGCCAGAAGCTGTACGTGGATGTTCCGATTTTGTATCTCGTCACGGAACTGAGCTTCGATCTGAAGCTGATAAGCCTTGCGTGGAAGATCGAATTGCTATGAAGTCATTTTAATAAACGCTCCTCCGGACAAAGCTAACGAGATAGAACATGGATGCGGGCGAAAGGGTCAGGGAGGTTCTGGCAGGTAGGTTGCCCGACAAGGTTCCTTGGATAATTTACTCGAACCACCTGCCGAGGGGAACTTTTGAGCGAAGGTTGAGGGACATGGGGCTCGGGCTTGATGTCCGATGCAGCGTTTACAAAGTATCGATGCCAAATGTAAGGGTTGAGAGAAGAACCGAGGGGGACTATGTCTACACGACTTACCACACCCCTATTGGGAAGATCTCGTCGAAGACCAGGACAGGTTTAAAGTTCCAGCTCCCTGGAGGTTCAGCGACCGTCGAGTATCTTGTTAAGGAGCCGAAAGATGTCAGGGTTCTTAAGTTCCTAATCGAGGACACCGTTTACGAGCCCGACTACGAAAACTGCAAACAGCTTGAGGAAGAACTTGGAGGAGATGGAGTTGTTGTGGCTGGATCTGACTACACCCCTCTAATGAAGATCATAATCCGCTACATGGGTTTCAGGACCTTCGCATTGATGCAGACAAGGAGCCCAGAGATTGTTTCGGAACTTGTGGACGTAATCGACAGAAAGTACGAGGAGATGTACAGGATCTTGGCAGATTCTCCTGCAAAGATAGTAAATGTTGGAGACAACATAGACAGCGTTTTCGTTTCCCCGAGACTTTTCGAGAAGTACTGCTTGCCTTACTACAACAAGTACTACGACATACTCAAGGCAAGTGGAAAGGTCGTAATGTCCCACATGGACGGAAGGCTTAGGGTGCTCAAGGACCTGATCGCAAAGGCGAAGCTCGATGTTATAGAGGCTTTCACTCCTCCTCCGATGGGAGACCTTCCACCTAAAGAGGCAAAGGAATCGTGGAGGGGAAAGGCGATATGGATGAATTTCCCTGAGGAGGTATTTCTGAGAAGCGCTGAAGATATAAGGAAATTCACGCTTCATCTCCTCGAAGAAATCGCTCCAGGAGATGGCTTCATAATTGGAATTACGGAGGACATAAATCCAGACCATTTCAAAAAGGGGATGAGCGTAGTTACGGAGACGATATATGAACACGGCGATCTGCCGATAAAGCTGCCAATTCTTTCGGACTAGCACGAGAAAAAAGATCGTAGGATGTTAGGAGGCGTCATGCAGGCCTATCAAGGATGCCTCGCCCAACTGGGGGAAAAGATCGAGGCAAACACTTCGATTTCTCATAAAGGAATCGATTGATTAGATCAAGTCCATTCGGCCTCTTTACGGAGAAGCTAAGGAACCTTCTATCCTTTACATCGGGCCGGCAGGGGAGAACAAAACCAGTA
>CAZWAU010000131.1:0-2893 GCA_964631995.1 uncultured Nitrososphaerota archaeon | reverse complement strand
ACATAGAATACTTGGACATGAACGAGACATTAGAGGCGCTCAAGGAAAGAAAGCCTTCAACGCCATCTCCATCCTGACAGGCATAAATTACTCAATATGGATTTCCTCACATGACTTAGGTCGCGAATAAGAAGATAGACTACGCGGAATAGATGGGAGCCAATCATCGTCCACTTCACCAAGAAGGACAAACCCGTCTTGCTTACAATCAGGGACACAAGCGAATTCCTCTCTAAAACAGCCAAGCATCAGATCGAAGGCTCCTCCAGTTAAAGTTTAACAAGTTTTTGGCTGGCAGATGCTCAGAGTGCATATAATCAAAAAGCACTACAGCTCGTGGTCATTATTAAGACAATGATTCTTCCTTCACCCTAAGTGTCATCCTACATATAGACGAATTTGATCTAGGGAGCCAACAGTTTATTGGTGGGTAGTTCACGTGAGAAGGGCTCCTTCTGCAGCCAGCATTTTCTGTAGTAGTTCTTGACCCAGAATTCTTGAGACATCTAGAATCTCTATCGCCAAGATCTTCCCGTCACCGCCCAAGTCTATTATGGCGTTTTCGTTTATTTCTTCGCTGAAGGCATATTTGCCTTCTCTCAACTGTACATATATTATGTCAAAATCTTTGTCATATTCGACCCTCATGCTATCTCCCCCTCAAATACCTCTCAGGTCTCGCCCAGTAGGCTGTGAGAACAACCTTCTCACCACTAGTAAAATCGGCAGGGGATCTAAAGCTTTTCTTGCCAGAGCTCTTGATGGCCTTAACTCTCGGGACTACGATTTAGCATCTTTTCTCTCAGAGCAAGCTCTACCTCAAATCCATTATCTAAAGGAAGCTGGGCGATTACCCTAGAACTCACTCGATATTTCAATTCTCAAAGAGATTCATGACTTCGTAGACTGGTCTGGCGGAAGAGTTTTATATTGTGCAAGCGAATATAGGTTGAAAGTTGTGCTCCACATGAGCGCGCCGAAAAAGGCTCTTTTGATCAAGGTCGATGGCAGGGTCCAGAGGACTGGATACAGGAGATTCGTCCTAGATACTGCTCAAGAGATCGGAATCTCGGGATACGTGAAAAACGAGAGGGATGGATCGGTGACGATCTTCGCGCAGGGTGGAGACAAACAGCTAAAGACATTCGTAGAGAGGGTAAGGGCGCCACCTGAGCCGATGCTGGTCAGGAGCTTCCTCGAAAAATCTGGCAGGATAAATCCGAGGCTCAAGTTCTTCGAGATTGAATTTGGGCCCCTGGCAATGGAACTGCAGGAGGGATTTGGCGCAATGGGGAGCGAATTTCGAGACTATAGACAAGAATTTAGAGGATTCGTTGGTGAATTTAGAGATTACAGGCAAGAATTTAGAGATTTTGCCCAGAGGACGGACCAGAACTTTAAGGTCCTGATGGAGAAGTATGGCGAGATATCCGATAAGCTCACACAAGTCCTTGAGACATTGCAGAGGGAGTCTATGGAGACGAGGAAGGAGCTCACGAGGGCGATAGATACGCTATCCGAACTCGTCAGAAAGTTCATGGCCGGAGCGGCAAGCCCCTCAGCCCAATGATCTGGTGTCATTTTTCAATTGCTGAAGGGCACGGGGGGATGGGTTATCCCACTCATTCAAACCCTTGGATCAAATTAATCACGTGAATTATGAAAAACTCCTGATGTTATGTAAAAAAGCTCTACATCGCTTCAAACTATTTTTTGAATGAGAGAACTGATGGAACTTCTCACAGGTGGCCGACCACTATTACAAGAGCTGCTTTGGAAGCAACAAGAAATTTGTAAAGTTCACTATTCGGCCCAGCTTTTCTAAATTATTGGGCATCAGGAAGGTGAATTGAGAAAGTAGAGACATACTTAGGCTTATCGCAGCCTTATGAATGAAGAGAGATTCTGTCCATATTGCTGAGCATTCTTGAAAAACACAAATGCAAAAAATCGCAGATCAAAAAACAGCAAAGATCATGAAAATGGTAATCCTACGCCGAATATTCAGCAAAGACCCATTCATGTGCTTGCATATCAATCCCAATGGAGCTTGTCCCAAATGCTCAAGTCATAAATAAAACAGAGCATCATAAAGATGGTGATAGACCCCAATACATTGAAAATGGTTGGAATTAAAAGATAATTAATTCCATTACTATATCAATCACTACAATTTGTATGTAAGTGTACCTTCTTCTGTTTGAATTGCCGTGGTTGTCTTTGTTGCCATTGCTAAAATTTCCTTTACCCACACCTTGACCGTGCTGCTTTTTATGGTGAATTTTGCTAATAACACCAGCTGGCCCATTCAATTCGATGTTTCTGTGCAGCTGGGCATCATTCCTCTAGCTAGACCGATCACGTGGCCCAGCCTCTTGCCCAGTACCAGCCTCGTCTGGTTCTGGGCTCCAGTTCGCTCAGCATGAGTTTTGCTAGCCCAGAGCTCATCATTAACCTTGTTCTTTTCCTGTTCAGGACACTTTGCACCTCCTCTTCAGTTGCATTCGCTAGATACTCTTCATCCTTCTCTGCCTCAGCAAGCCGGAAATAGCCCTTCTTTCATAGAAGACCGAAGGAAAGCTACCGATCCTTGTTAAAAACGACAGCGCACGCTCGAAGCCCTCATGAAATGCTTATTAGGTTCCTTCCTCCTTCGTTTCTAAGATGACAACCCAGCCTATGAAAACTAGGATCCTGAAGATGCTTAAAGAGGATGAGGAGTTCAGGTACGCTGTGGCAGGCCTAATAGGCTTCACCGACATTCTTAAGAGGTTTGAGGAGCACGATAGGAAGTTCAACGAGATAATCGCTAGGCTGGATGAGCACAGCAAAAGGTTTGAGGAGCACGATAGGAAGTTCAACGAGATAATCGCTAGGCTGGATGAGCACAGCA
>CAZWAU010000130.1:0-6991 GCA_964631995.1 uncultured Nitrososphaerota archaeon | reverse complement strand
CTCGGAGACGAGACAACAGAACGAGTGGGATAGCCAGCCCAGTGAGGCAAACAGAGCACAGGACATGCACACCAAATCCGAGCAAATCGGATTACAGAGCAATTTAACAGACAAGCGACCTTCTGAAAGTCTGGATCGGGTAACAGTTGCAACAAGGGAACAACTGCCTGTCAGAATCGAAGAGATGGAGAGAACAAGACAAGAGAAAGAGAGCGCACCAAAGATAGAGAGATCTGACAATATCAAGGAGCTAAAAAATGGCCTCATATTGGATGAATCCGATCATCGATCCTACAATAAAGAACCTGCACTTGAAAGACAGGCTGAGAAAGGACATAATGAGAAATACCATGGTGAACACATCGATAAACTTGCTGAGAACCTTAAGCCAGTTGTTAAGAAGGACATCAACTTTCTTGCAGAACAATCTCAAGCCAGGGATTTTGCAAAAAGTAAAGGCAATGATACTATTCTGGAGCTAAATCGAGAAATAAGCATCGTTCAGCCTGCTGGGCGCCTATCATGTAGCCCTGAAGAGAGCAAGCATCTGGAAAAGGATGAGAGGGTGGAGCTTTGCAAGCATCTTGATAGGATCAGGGAACTGAGCCCTAAAACATACATATTCGTCGATAGATCCCTAGATGGCTTTCTGAAGAAGGATGAAACTTCTGTGGTAAGCCTCGTAAGGGAGACAGCAGACTATCTGGAGGCCAGCAAGGGAAGGGTCCCAAAGCAGAAACCAACAGTCAGGGGAGTTTATCAACATGCGCATGGGGATATTGAGTCTGCAATCGATGCCCTTCATGCTTTAGCACGCTATCACAGAACTGGCGATATCGAGATCAGGCTTCACCCAATCAAAAAAGGGAAGAAGACCGAGATATACATCCCAAGAGAGCTCTGGAAAGCAACTGCTCAATACGAGGCTGTAAAGTTCAACCTGACCTTTCCAAATGGTGAAAAAACTGTAATGTACAAACCACCATGCAGAGGCAGGCACAAGGAGGCTCCGAGCCTCTGCAAGGACATAGCGGAGAAGCTAAGAGCAAGCAAACAAGGAGTAATAGATGCGAAGATTGAGGAGATCACAAAGGAACAACTAATCAAAGAGATGCCTAAAAGAAAGGATGTAGATTACGAATTCAAGGGAAAGAACCTCTACATCAAGATAGGAGATAGGAGAATCAAGGCGCATGACGTGAGGTACTCTTTTGCAAGAAGCAGCCCTACAACGACAAGTGAGCTGAAGATCAGTTTTAACATCCTCGACAGGAAGCTGGGAACCAAAGATGCATTTATGATCAATTACGATGGTAGAAATCCGCCAAGGACCAAGGTACAGGTAGGGCCACATCCCGAGGAATGCCATTTCAGATATAATAAGAAGTTCGACTGCATAGAAGTGGTATACAAACGTGATACTGGCAGAAAAACAGGTGAACATAGAATTGATCATGTTAAAGTAATCGATATGAGATCTCATCCTCGTGAAGTCATAATTGACTTGGATAATCGAACAGGTATTGTATCTAAAAGGGTCTTCAATTATGTTAATGGTAATTCAATGAATAAGGGGGCAGCTGGAAATATTGTCTGCGGGGCGGTACAAAAAGAGAAATATAAGACAATTGTGAAAGTGGAAAGAATAGGAAATAGGGAGGGAGCAGACGTAGAGATACCAAGTCAGCGGAAATTCATCGAGGTCTGCATGTGTACGAACGAGAAAGATTTCTTAACACGTTTGGCAACAGCTGAGATAAAGGCAGCAAAAAGGTTACGACAGCCAAGATATTACGACTATATTGCAGGAGCTATGGCTGTTTATATAGATAAAAAGAATGGACATCTTAAATACATGGAAAGGGATCTCTGAAGGAGGTAATGATACAGTCATGTTAACAGGGAAATTAAATACCATCTTATATAGAAGAGTGAAACAAAAGCAAATAAACTCAATTCTTTTGATTCTTCCTTGCCCTCTAAGACGACAGGAGTGGTTAAGACAAATGAATATGTCATTGTTATCTATTCAGAAAGAAAATGAAGGTCTAGCTCATGAATAAAGGTCAAGATCTAAAAGCAAAGATAATAGCGAAGAAGGTAGCGACGATAGCAACGAAGATTGTCGGATTTCCCTATTTAGTAAGACACGAGGCTATGGCATGGGAAGTTTCCACTGACGATGCATTGTTCGAACGTACGATGAAACGTAAGTATGGATCCTATTCTGAAATTTTTGCTGAAGTAAGCAAACGAAGAGCTAAGGAAATGCAAAAAGAAATTGGAATGAATGTCGAACTGAGTAGCGCTGTAGAACGGATTAAGTATAAAGAAAATGGTATCGTGGAATTAGAATCCTCCATAATGGTCGACCTGGCGTGGTCAATAGAAAACGACGACTTCAATATGCCCTTTAAGTCAATTCCAGAACTCGATGATCCCAAGAACTGGCCAAAGTGGAAGCGCAAGATGCCAGTCACCACTACAATGCTAGAAAAATGCAATGAGGCAGCCCAAAAGGTCAGCAAAAATAGTGGTGTTCAGATTTTGGTCAATAGAAACGATTATCCAGAGGGCAGTGATGAATACGCATTCCGAGCTAGCTTTGATTCTGGCAACATGAATGAAGAGCAGTTCCTCAAGGAGGTTGAGAGGCACTGCAAGGCAATGGTGAGAGCTTACAGAATGTACGAGCCTTGGTTAACTGGATCGGAATACAGGAAGCTAATCCGGGCTCGGAAGCACATAAAATGACTAATTAGATAGAGAAGTTGTAGATCAACCTTGTCTACGAGATCGAGTCTCGCATACTTTCCCTATGAGCTGAGAGAGGGTCAGCTCGATTTTCTCTCTTACGTTAGGAGGGAGGTTAAGGGTAGAGATGTAGTTGTCAATGCAACCACAGGTTTCGGGAAAACCCCACTCATACTCGCTGCCTTGCTGCCTTTAGCCCTTCGTGATGGCAGGCAGATCATCTGGGCAGTTCGCACTGGAACGGAGACGGACAGGCCCATAGAGGAGCTGAAAATGATAAATAAGTCGACCGGCAAGAGGGTTTTTGGCGTATCATTTCGTGGCAAGAGGGACATGTGCCTCCTTTGGAGGGACCTTAAAATCAAGGGCGAACTGGAAAATGAAGATATCACGTTTCTATGCAAAGCACATAAGGAAAAATGTAAGTATCATGTAAACTTCTCTAAATTTCACTCCTTCAATGACTTCGCTGAGAACCCTAAACTCTACTCGGAAACCCTAAACTACTGCGAGAAGAAGGAGATTTGTCCCTACATGCTCCAGTCCAGCCTTGTTTCTGACGCTGTCGTCGTGGCCCTGAATTACAACTACGTGATAAATGATGCGATAAGCTGGGCTATGCGCCGCAGAATTAACTACAAGAACTCGTTTCTTGTCGTGGACGAGGCGCATAACCTACAAAACGCCTGCTCCAACATCAACTCAGATCAGATAACACTGGGAACTATAGGATTCGCGATCAGAGAGGTTCTTGGCTTTCATACAGCTAAGGCTGGGGAGATTGAGGAGTTCTTACGCTTGATGCATGAATACTTCGTTGAGACCCTTAAGGGCATTGGGGAGGATGAGGTTGTGTTCGATGTTGACGGGTGCATTAGGCACTGCGCCAGAAACCTGGATGGTTTCGAATCGTCCATCCGGACCATGAACAGGCTTGGGGTCAGGATAAGGCGGGGGAGGCTGGCTGAGGGAAAGGCTCCAAGGTCAAGCCTTTACAGGCTGAGCAGATTCTGGGTTTCAGCGCTTGGAAACCTCGGCGTAGAAGGCGTCGTCTTCCTAGCATCGAAGGAGAGGGGGCGGAACCTCGTCGTGGAGATGTGGGATATGAGAGCGTGCGAGATCCTCAGGGATATTTGGGGGAATTTCTACCGCTGCATATTCTGTTCAGGGACTATAAAACCCATAGACCCATTCGCCGAAATTATAGGATTACAAAAATATTCGGGAAAGGTCTTCCCCTCACCGTTCACGGAGAGGAACGCCATCTCCCTCATCACCGAAGACCTCACCACAGAAGGTGAAGAACTCGGATCGGATATGGCTAAATCATACGTAGCCGCTATAAACGGCCTGATAGGGAGCCTTAACACAAACGTTGCAATCTTCTCGGCGAGCTACCGTATACAAGACACGCTCCTGAAGCATGGGCTTGAAGAGGCAGTCAAAGAAAACGGAAGGAGGTTCTTCTTGGAAGAACAGGGGATGCCTGGCAAATACAGCAGAAAGATCCTAGACGACTTCAAGGCATGCGCATACAGTGATGAGACAGGCGTATTATGCGCGACGATGACTGGGAGATACGCTGAGGGCGCAGACTTCCCAGGGAAGGAGCTGGAAGGAATATTCCTGGTGGGCGTACCGTTCGATAGGATGACGACGAGGACGAGGCTCTACCTTGATTATTACCAAAGCATCTACGGGAAGGAGAAGGGCACGTTCTACGCCTATATCCTTCCAGCTGTGAAGAGGGCTTCTCAATCGCTTGGAAGGGCTTTGAGGTCGAAGCAAGATCGTGCGATCTTCGTCTTGGGCGATAAGAGATACGAACGATTCATAAGCCTCCTGCCGGACTTCGTCCAGAGGAACGTTAAGAAAATAAAAAGCGACCGAGAGACACTGGAAAAAGAGGTCAAAGGCTTCTGGGGAGAGACTGCACCTCTTCCATTTAAGAAGATTCATAAAGGGAAGGAATAATCAGAGGTATCGATGCCAATGTCATGAGGAGCTCAAGTTGCAGCTCTACCTTTTGGATTATACGCAACAATAGCCGCCGTTACATTCATAGTTTTAAGCTCACCTAGAGGACCTACGACCCTAGACTTCCACGACGAGGTTAACTCCCCAAGCAGGATAATAATTGGGACGCACTTCGGAAGCCAGCCAGTCTACGAAACGCCTTACAACCAATGGAATAGGAAGAGGAACACAGAGCTATTCGTCAGCATGCTAAAAGCCAACATGATAAACCTAAACCACTTCATAACACATGGCGTAGAGCACCGGAAGCCTACAAAATGCTCTTAGAAAACAGAACAAAGAAGGCTGCACTTGCATAATAGCGTACAAGGTCGTCAGGGCGGTCGTAAACCCACTCAGGTTAATATGAAATAGAGCCTAAGAATGCAGAAGATTTATAAGCCAGATTAAGAATTTTTTATTAGACATGAACTCGAAAGAATTGAAGCTTGCAGAATTCTTACAGGATCAGCTTACGGAGCACTCCAGAGAAGTGGAAGAGATATTGAAGCTACAGAAGCTTCTGGAGCTTCTCCAGCCAGCAAACGAGGGCGTTTATATAGCTGTTGAAGTAATCGCTAATAGTAATTAGAATTGAAACCGGCAGACCCGACCTTTCAGAAGATTATTGAAGAAGGGTCTCCTGCTAGTGCAAGAAGGATTAGGGAGTCATTGATTAAGAGGATTCAGGATATAACAAAACGGAAACTTATCATCTACATTGCAAGTATGACCCATCCAATGGCTAGCATCATGCCTTTAGATGTACCTATTTTTGAAGACATGCTTAGAACCTCCTCCGAAGCTACGAGGGCAGACTTAATGATTAACAGTCCCGGCGGGGATGCTAACACGGCTGAGAAGCTTTTAATAATGTGTAGAACTCGCTTTTCAGACGAATTTAACGTTATAGTACCGAATTTTGCGAAAAGCGCGGCAACAATGATAGCCCTAGGCGCAGACAAGATCTACATGGGCTATCTTTCTGAACTTGGACCGGTTGATCCCCAGATATCTGTCCCGCTACCCACAGGACAAGTGCAGTTCGTTCCGGCCAGAACATATCTGGGAGGGTTAGAAAGAATACGTGAAAGGATAGCTAATGGTGAGCCGCCGCAAGTCTACTTACCAATACTATCTCAAATCAGACCGGAGATGATCAAACTCTGTGAAGAAGCAATTGATTTCTCCGCCGAATTTTTGAGAAAATGGTTGCCTCAAGGTGCATTAAAGAATGGTGCTAGCAAGGTCAACGAAATAGTAGAAGCTCTTGTGGGAGGAGCTAGATATAAATCTCATGGTCAAGTTATAGATCATGGAGAAGCAATCAGACTTGGACTTAACATAGAATTAATCGAACCAAAGAGCGAGTTCTGGAACTTGTTGTGGGAGTTATATCTAAGATCGATTCATTTTCTCAACCTGTCGCGGAATGCAGCAAAATTATTCGAAGCGGAAGCATCTTCTATCACGCTGAATATTGAAGCGATTCAAGCAATGCCTCGTCCCCCTAGTCCATCACAACCACCTGCATCTAGTCCATTGTGATAGAGAAAAAGCATTTTTAAAAATCATGTAGCACGATAGTATGAGAAGGCATAATTGGCGAAGATGCTCAGCCCATGCCATGAGCGCATTCGTGGGTTTGGACGTTCATTTGAACCATGCCTTTGCGACCGCGATTAACGATGATTACCAGATATCGATCGCAAGTCTTTGGACATCGAGTCGTAGAGACATTAGCCTTGGAGCGAGTTCCGAAGTCGAGCATTTATGAATGCGAACAAAAGAACACCAAGGTAAACATGCGGCAATTCTTATAAATCTATTGAACTTGTATTACTGCCAAGTATGGCTGGAGAGTGAGAAATGCCATAGCGCGATTTACTTATGCCATGAAATATGGATAATAAAATTCAAGGGAAAAGTCTACTGAAGAACGACTCATACGAGTCGTAGACCTTAATGATCTTCAGAGGAGAGTAGCTCACTATGAGTCGGAGGTAAGGGATCTCAGAAATATATCAAAACTCCCAAATGATCTTGATAACATGATTTTATCATCAAATAATCTTAATGTTACTAGCAGTTACATCTTGCGAGAAAACAATCAAGCAATAGAAAATTGTTACATTTGAAGAATGATAGAACCAATAAGGCTTAGAGAAAGATCCTTTAGTATTGGATGAATGGATTAAGAAGTACAACGCAAAAGTAACTG
>CAZWAU010000129.1:0-3634 GCA_964631995.1 uncultured Nitrososphaerota archaeon | reverse complement strand
GTCTATATTGAACTCAACTTTAACTAGGTTTGAGATAGTACTTGTGGATAACAATTCAACAGATAATAGCTTGGAAGTGTTGCGAAAATATTTTGCGCATGAACAAAGGATCAGGATTATCCCGATGAATAAGAATTACGGATTTGCGATGGGAAACGACATAGGCTACAAGCACTCAAATCCCCGCTCTAAATACATTCTATTTTTGAATAATGACACCAAGATGGATAGAGAATGCTTAGAAAGAATAGTAGAATACATGGAAGCAAATCCTTCGGTAGGAGAAGCCCAGCCCAAAATTATGAATATGGTGGATGGAAGGATCAACGCATTTGGTGGGGTCGTAGATTATTACGGCCGTACCTGGCACTTGGGTGAAGGAGAGGTAGACTACGGACAATATGATGCGGTAACAGATATTTTCTACGCACAAGGTGCTGCGGTTGTCGTTAGAAGAGAGTTGGCACAAAAGATCGGATTATTCGATCCTATTTACTTTATGTACTACGAGGAAACAGACCTGTCTTGGAGGGCATGGTTGGCTGGATATAGAGTAACATTGATACCAAAAGCAGTAGTACACCATTATGGCGGAGCAGCCTTCAAATCAATGGACTCCACCAAGGTTGGGCAATTCAAGTTGTACCTCCACCGTAAGAACCATGTAATTACGCTGTTGAAGAATTACTCGATGCCAAACGTAATCAGGTATGCCCTGCCTTTTGTGATTAAGATGTTGCTTATAGCATCGCTTTGGACTATTAAGGGCGAAAAAGGCAGATCTTTGGCATACTTTAAGTCGCTTTGGTGGATTGGAAGCCACTTGCCATTAATAATAATACACAGAGCTGCCGTTCAGAAATTGAGAAAAAGATCTGACAAGGAGATAATGAGAATGATGCGGCCGGCGTAGGCGCTTAGGTGGGCTAAGCCATAGCAGCTCTAAAAGGTTAGAAGAATAAGCCATTTATAGGCCGAATTTTTTCAAAGCGTCATCTGGTCTTAGAATTATTGGACCAGCGAGAAAGACCGAATGACTTATTATAATTTGGGGCAATGTTGGAGAGAGAGTTAAATGAGGATAGCAGTCGTGCATACTGTTTTCGCGTCCAAGGGAGGGGGAGAGAGATTCGTATACGAAGTTTTTAAAAGACTTAGCAAATTTCATGAGATACGCCTTTTCTGTAATGGCATAACCCCAGATACGTTCAATTTCAAAGAATTCGAACACACCATCATACCTTCAAGACATGATGCATTTGGCAAGTTGGTTGCTTATTATGAAGCGAAGGCCTTGGGAAAAGTAGTAAAAGCAGCTGTAGAGTGGAAACCCGATATCATCTGGCTGAACAGAGGATATTACTACGTAGGCTGGATTAAAAAGAATTATGGAATCAGGACTATCCCATACGTCCACTATCCAGTCGCAATTGAACCAAGGAAGTCAAACTGGATTCGGGATATCTACAGACAGATGATTGGATTAGAAAAACTCGAATCAGCATCCTTTGCAGAAGCACCCATAGTCCTATGCAACAGCAATTATACGAAATCTGTAATAATGAAGATACAACCTTCTTCAAACGTACATGTGGTATATCCAGGGATTGACCACGAGCAATTCTTTCCTACGTGGGAGGATGGAGGATACCTTTACTACAACAGCCGATTCCAGCCCATAAAGAATCAAGCTTTGACGTTGGATGTGGCCAAAGAAACCGGATATGAGCTAATCCTTTCCGGATTCGTAAGCGCCGCTAATGCCAATTACTTCGATTCCATCAAGAAAAGAGCGGACAAGCTGAAAGTCAAGATCGTCCAGAACCCTACCGACGAGGAAATCGTAAAGCTCCTGCAGAGGTGTTCGGTTTTCCTCTTCCCATCGATAGGAGAGCACTTTGGAATAGCACCGATCGAAGCTATGGCTTGCGGAAAACCGGTAGTTGGACACAACAGTGGTGGGACAGTAGAAACCGTTGGCGAGGCTGGCATCTTATGTGGCGATGATCTTCAGGATTGGGTTAAGATTACGAAGTATTTAATGGATAACGATGATGTGAGAAGGGAAATGGGTAGAAAGGCTTTCGAATTTTCGGAAAAATTCGCTTGGGATAAGACTTCAAATGAGATCGTTCGCGTTCTCGAGGAAGTTGCCTAAGTGGTAAATCACACTTGTTTTATCTTTTCCCTAATCCTTCTAAGGATTAAGAATAGCATTCCGATCGGCAAGATCATTCCTGCAAGCAACGCGGGAAGAGCATAAGGCTTCCCCTTGGATCTTATAAGGTAGTAGCTAAGGCCTGGAATGAACAAAAGCAAGAACATCGGCACGGAGAAGATCAAAACCAAAGGCGATAATAACAAGGTCGTATAATAGGCATATTTTGCTATAACATACTTCCTTCCGGCCTTGAGTTCTTGGTAATGGTATATTACCGCCACGAGAAAGCAATACCTCAAGTAATCATAGAACCCCCTTGGCTTCTGTTTTAAGTGCAACGCGGAGCTTCTAGTTAAAGCCGACTTGTAGCCCCTTTTCCTAAGCCTATGGATCAATTCATTTGGATTTTCACCTCTTGCAAATCCAACGAAGTATGGACCTGCCTCTTTCAATGCTGATATTTTCATTGCGGCGCAACTCATGCCCTGCGGTTCTCCCATGGAACCGTAGAACATGTCAACCCATCCCTTTCTTTCTTCCTCAACTATGCATGGGATATTGACAAAGGCAATTTTTGAATCCGAAGAAAAGATCTTCTCCACTTCAGATAATAGATTAGGAGGAACAACTACGTCGGAATCGACAAATAATATCATTTCTCCCTCAGAATTGCTTAAACATAAATTTCGGCCCTCGGTAACGTCGTAGCTGCCCGTTATTATCGTTACCTCCTTGTAGTTTGCCGCGCTCCTACGATAGAAATCATTTAGTATGTCGAGAGAGCCGTCGGTTGAACCTCCGTCGACGAAGATCAGCTTAATCAGCTTTTTATCATAATCTAGCTTTTCGATACCACTAAGTGCTTGCGGCAATGTATCCGCCGAGTTTTTTAAAATCATTGCCAAAGTCATCATCTTGCACTTTCAATCCCATCAATTTATCTCATGTCGTCGTTGAGATCATAATGTCTCAATCCCTCTTCTTTCCAAAAAGGTAGCCTATGATGACGAAAGGTCTCAGCCTCACGATGCTGTGGAGGAGCGTTCTCCAGAATGGGATGCGTAACTGTCTCCTGGCCCTGCCCGAGTTGATCTGCCCCCTGATGCATTTGCCCAAGGTCAGCCTCCTCATGTGGTATGAGACAGCATCGCGTAGGTAGACCCTCTTACCTTGCATCCTCATGTCTACGTCGGTGTCTGGCGCTATGACATCGGAGAACCTCACCCTCCTCAACACCTCGCCTCTATATACACGGTTACCCCCCCTCGGCATCATTCCAGCTCCTAAGAAATCGTATGTCTTCTCCCAAATAGAATACAGCTTATTGAATGGGTTCGAAGGTTCAGTTATGACCCTACCTGATACCGAGACCACACCTTCGCCAAAAGCATCAAATACCTTCCTGAAGTATTCTGGTTCTAACCTTATATCGGCTTCCACTATCGCCACAAATTCAGCAGTCGCCTCTCCCAA
>CAZWAU010000128.1:0-5365 GCA_964631995.1 uncultured Nitrososphaerota archaeon | reverse complement strand
GATCGGACCGAGCCCTCTAGCTACTACATGGACTCCTTACTATCAGCTTGAAGAGGAGATGAACACTGAGGTCGAACTCGTCAGTACAGATGTGGTTCTTCAAAAAGCCCTCGAGAAACTTCTATCAAAGGGCAGTGTTATCCATATTCCTGGACGGAGGAAAGTACTGACCTTTGAACCAACGATCGATGATCTAAGAGCCGGAGTGTCAGCAGAGCCCATGGAAATGTCGAACATACTCCTCATACATTTCACAGGACCTGACCCTGAATTCGTGAGGGATGCAGCTGATGCCGTAGCGAACGCCTATGTAGAACACCGGGTCGAGTTGAGAAAGGCAAGTGATGTCCACGAATACTTCAGAGATCAAATGGACCAACTCGAAACAAGACTTGTTGGGCTAAGCCAAAAGGAAATGGAACTGAGAAAGCAAGGTGGAATATATGACCTCGAGTGGCAATACCGCACTGCTATAAACAGAAGGACGGAAATCGAGCTTTACCTATCCAAGGTGAGAAGTAGGAGGATTGCTGAAGAAAAGAAGCTCGCACTCCTTAAAGAGAGGTTGGACGATACAACAAGTCTGTTCAACCCCATTCCCGAGTTCGACCAGGACGACCTGGGAAGAGAAATGCTACTCGACTACTGGAAACTCTGTAGGGAAAGAGATGCGGTTGCCTCCACTATGACTTCCGACAGCCCAAAGTTGAGGATGCTAGATGATCAGATAAAAAGAACGAAGGCAAGGTTTCAAGAAGAGTTGAGAAGAAGAATCAATGCAAAAGAGCTTCTCTTGAAGGATCTGCTCGCTGAGGAACGGGGGTATCAAACAGAAGTTGACATGATCAATATGCAATTGCAGTCAACTCCCGACATAGTCGCTGAGATCTCGCACCTTCAGCGAGAGGTCAACTATACCTACAAGCAATACGAGAAATTGGTTGAAAAGTACATCGAAGCGATGACATCCGAGGCGAATGACATCAGATTAGCCAATGCCAAGGTGGTAAGTCCAGCAACCGTACGGGTTACCAGAACCGGCAAATTGCAGAGTGTTTACATTCTATTCTCGATACTCCTCGGAGTTACCCTTGGATTAGGCTTTGGATTCCTAGTGGAGAATGCGGATCACTCAGTAAAGTCGCCCGCGGAGGTCGAGGAAATAATAGGGTTGCCACTCCTAGGATCAATTCCGGATGATGAAAAGTTAGTAGGGATCTCGAAGAACCTAGGCAGGGGCTAGTTGCATGCGAAAGTGAGGAGCATATGGCCGAGCCTACAGTAAGTGAATCTCTGAGCGACCAAAACTGGGAAACAGCGGTGGTTTTGGGGGATGGGGTGAACTACTTAAAAGGTATCATTGGGCAGATAGAAGTTGCTCTGCCAGAAAAGCACTGCCGTGTACTAATGTTAACGAGTTGTCTTGAGGGAGAAGGAACCACGGAGGTTACAGCTATTCTTGGGCTTACGCTAGCCAGCGCTATAAAGCGGAAGACTCTTATGGTAGATTGTAATCCTCTACATCCCGACCTTGGTTACAGGTTCACCAGCCAGACCACCGGGTTAAATGAGTATCTTGGAAAACTTGTTGATAAGGCTCAGGCGATACATCAAACAGCCGTCGAAAATCTTTGGGTTATGCCTATTGGTAAGAAATTCACAACACTTGCTGCATTTGGGAACCCATGTCTTAAAAGCGGTATTGACATGTTGAGAGAAGATTTCCAGTATGTGCTCATTGACGCTGGACCGCTGGGGATTAATTCCGATATGACTTTGCTTTGTGATAAAGTCGATGCCATCGTGATGGTTGTTAGATATGGAAAAACAAGAAGGGAGACCGTTACCCGAACCAAAGAGATCATTGAACGTGCAGGGGGAAAGATAATCGGGGTAGTCCTGAATAGAAGAAAGTTCCCGATACCGGCATTCCTTTATAATAGGCTATAGCAAAGCGGTTCCCAGATTCATATCAGGTTAGGAAGATGCTAATCGCTGACCATATCAAGAGAAATTTAAGGGCGATGCTTTTGGCAGGCATAGTAGCTGGCCTGGTATTAAGATTTGTTGGTTTAGGTAGACAAAGCCTGTGGGTGGATGAAATGCTCACCCTATTGAATGCTTATATACCTGGGAAGCTAGACTATGCGGGAATTCTTCGCAACCTGCAGGGTCCTATGATCTCAGCTATGATGCATTTTTGGGGAAAGATTAGCATGGATGAAGCTTTCTTGAGACTGCCATTTGCCATAATGGGAAGCATTGGGGTCTTGGCTTGCCATAAGCTTTCGAGGTTTGTTCAGGCTCCGAGGGAATCCATACACACAGTTTTTCTTTTTTCGCTTTCACCAATGCTAATCTGGTATTCTCAGGAGATAAGAGGTTATGCTGCAGTTGTGTTGCTCACCACCCTGATGACCTACTTTCTGTTGAAGTGGATACGCCATCCAAGACGAACAAATCTCTTTTACTATGGAGTATGCTTCCTTGGGGCGCTCCTATCCAATCTCACTGCGATTTTTGTTGCAATTTCCCATTTTGTGTTCATGCTCACCTCTCCAGCTAGGAGACGCTTGCTTGGAAGATGGTTTGTGGCGCTATTTGCTGTGCTTTTGTTTTTTTCTCCGTGGACAAGAGAGATAATACTTAGGGTTCAGCCACAGAAGGTTATTGTTGGAGAGACAGGTGAGCCCCTTAAGGGTGGAGGAAAGATTTCAGCATTAGTCTTGCCTTACTCAATCTACACATTGAGCGTTGGGTATACATTCGGCCCCTCGATTCGCGATATCAAGGCTGATCCCCTAGGTGCAATCAGAGAAAACCTTCCATCGATAACGATAGCTGCGTTCCTGTTTTGCTTCGTTTTTCTGGCGGGGATTCAGGATATGATAAGGATTAACCCCGAAGGCGCATTCCTCATGGTTCTTTTGCTTGGAGTTCCTTTTCTACTTTCAATTGGACTTGCGGCAGCAAACCTCAAGGTCTTCACGCCAAGATACATTCTTGTATCGGCACCCGCATATCTGATCGTGCTGGGTCAGGGATTATCAAGGATATCCAAGTCGAGCCTCTGGCCATTGATGATAGTCTTGACTGCCGTAATTGCATTTTCAATTTACAACTACTACTTCAATGACTCCTATGCCAAGGATGACTCGCGATCTGCAGCCAGGCAGATACTGTCTGATTTTAAGCCGGGAGATGTCATCCTAGCTGTTTATTCAACAGAGGCATTAGTCCACTATCTCGGGCAAGGAAAAGAGGTTATCCATTTTCGACCAAGGGATATTGTTTCCACTGACTCGATTGCTGCCCGGTGTAAGGAAGTCACGGAAGGAGCCAAGCGAGTTTGGCTATTCCTTTGCCGCGAGGAACTTATCGATCCACAGGGAAATATACAATCCTGGTTCGAGAATAATCTCAACCTTGTGGCGATCTGGAAATATCCAGGCGTTAAATTGCTATTGTATGCAGTGAGATGACGATGAACAGGAGTGGCTTGCAAATAGACCAATTTAAGCGACCTGCCATTTTCGTTGCGGTTATTGCTGCTTCTGCGGGTATAGGAGCAGCTGTTGGCTCGAAGGTGGTAATACAGATGACTTCGTTTTTCTATTGGCTCTTATTTGCCAATGTGCTTCTTGTTGCCTATCTGCTCTCGAAGCACATGATCTATAGTGTCCTAATCTACTTTTATTCATTGGTATACTTCAATTACTATTGGCGTTTCATACTTCCGGGACAGCTCCCCGACTTTGATATACCGAGATTGATCTATACATTCATGTGGATGGTGTTTCTCATGGAAATCGGCATGGGAAACCAAACTCTTCTTCCGCGCACCAGGATTGAGCTCCCCATGCTTGCTCTGGTTATTGTCATAATAATCTCTATGGCAGCGCATCCCCAATGGCCACTTCCTATGAGGCAGCTTCTCAATGGATATGTAATACCTTATTCCGCATTCGTTCTGAGCAAGAATCTGCTGAGCTCTAAAAACTCTTTGGAAAAACTAGTCAAGTACTTTGCTATACCTGTATCCATTTACTTTCCACTGAACCAGATGTTCGAACATTTCCATATTGATAAGCTGATCTTCCCACCGTACATATTAAATCCAGGGTCAGTAGGTGCATTTTCGTACTTTGAAGTTTCGGGACGGGCGATGGGCGTTTTCTTGCATCCATCAGCGACCGCATTTGGGATGGTTGCCACTTACCTTCTTACTCTGTGGTATGCAACACGATCGAATTCAAAGATTCTAAAGATCTGTGCTATTGTCCTCACCGTTCTTGTTCCTCCCGCAGTCTTTTTCTCATACACAAGATCGGCTTATGCTGCATTCTTTTCCTCGATGCTTGTTCTTGCACTAATGTCAAGGAGAATGAGGATTTTCGGGATAGCAGTGATAGTGGCTGCAGTGCTTGGAGTGCTTGGTAATTGGGAAAATATCAAAACAGAAAAACGAGAGGTTGGAGGCATCGCCATTAAGGAAACTGCGCAGTCAAGGCTTGCGCATGTTTATGTTATTGGAAATATGTTTCTCGACCATCCTTTTACAGGCGTGGGTTTCGAGAAATTTAAAGATGTTTCTCGTCCCTATCTTAGGGAAGTTAGAAGAACCATTTTGGGTTATCGGGCCGCGGGAGTTGGAATGCATCTTAGAGTACACAATCATTTTCTCAGCACAGTTGTCGAAATGGGTCTACCAGGTCTGGTATGCATCGCGCTCATCTACTTTTTTCTAGTAAAGTACTTGTTGAAGGCGCGAAACAGACCGTGCGCTGTTTACGACCATGATTTCGTGGTCACAGTGCTTGCGGTTTTTGCAAACTGGTTTACGATCTCAATGTTTATAGAAACCAGGTTTTTTGAGTTTGTTAACACATTCAACATGACCCTTGCAGGTATAGTAATTGGCGCTCAGCAAAAGATGGATTTGGGATTATTCAACAATTCGGAGAAAGGAGAGTAAAGTGCAGGTTCCATTTGTCGATCTCAAGGCTCAGTATCAGTCGGTTAGACAAGAAATTGATGAAGCGATTATGAAGGTTGTCGGGGATTGCGCCTTTGTTGGAGGCAAATATGTTGAGAGGTTCGAGCAAGAATTCGCTGCCTATTGCAAGCGAAAGTATGCTGTTGGGGTAAGCTCAGGTACCTCGGCGCTTCATCTTGCTCTCATTGCACTGGGAATCAAACCGGGAGATGAGGTGATAACAGTAGCTAACACATTTATTGCAACAACGGAGGCAATAACACATGCCGGAGCAAGGGTGAAACTCGTGGATATCAACCCCGATTCTTACACGATTGATCCGGCAAAGATTGAGAATGCAATAACTCCAAAAACCAAAGTCATAATACC
>CAZWAU010000127.1:0-20663 GCA_964631995.1 uncultured Nitrososphaerota archaeon | reverse complement strand
CTATGCCATAATCGATCAGCTCATGGATTCTGTCGACAGCTTCCTCGGTCAAGATTCGAACCGCCTCTGGTTTACAAAGGCCCGAGCCCGCTGCGATCGTGTCCTTGTAGTGGAGTTCCGGCGAATCTCCCTCTCCGATTGGCACAGCTATTCCCCCTTGCGCATACTTGGTGTTGCACTCATCGATGCTGCCTTTTGTCAGAACCGTTACTTTGAAGTTCTTGCAAGCCTTTAGACCAACATATAGCCCTGCTATCCCGCTTCCAACTATTGCGAACTCGGTCTGCAATCTACTCCACCAACATCTCCTCGATAGCCCTTGCTGCTCCGACTCTGATTTCCTTGGGAACCTCGATTACGTGCCTCTGGCGCTCAATGCACTCAACGACCTTTTCCAGAGTTGTGCGTTTCATGTTCGGGCAAACGAGGAGCGGCGATGCAGCATAGAAGCTCTTCGAGGGGTTCTCAAGCTCGAGGCGGTGGATCAAGCCAATCTCGGTCCCAACTATGAACTCATGCGCATCGCTCTCCTTTGCGAAGTGAAGCATCTGGGATGTGCTGAGTGCAGCGTCTGCCAGGTCTATGACATCGCTCCTGCACTCCGGGTGCACCATCGTCTTCGCGTTCGGGTGCTTCTCCTTCATCGCCAATAACATCTCGGGCCTAAGAACCAGATGAGTCGGACAGAAACCTGGATAAAGGATCAGCTTTTTTCCCGTCTTAGATGAAACATAACGGCCGAGATTCTCGTCCGGTATGAAGATCACCTCCTCCTCCCGAAGCCGCTGCACGATCTTGATGGCATTCGCAGAAGTGCAGCAGATGTCGCTCATCGCCTTCACTGCAGCGGAGCTATTAATGTAGCACACAACCTTTGCCCTTGGGTGGTCCTTCTTCCACTCCGCGAGAATGTTCTCATCTATCATGTCGGCAAGAGGGCAACCCGCACAGGCATCCGGAAGCAGGACGGTCGCATTCGGGTTCACTATCGCTGCTGTCTCGGCCATGAAGCGGACGCCGCAAAAAACTATGAGCTTCGCTTTAACTGACGCCGCCTTCCTCGAGAGCTCAAGCGAATCGCCCACGAAGTCCGCCACTTCCTGGACCTCCTTCCTCTGGTAGTTGTGTGACAGTATGGTAGCTCCCGCCTCTTCCTTCAGCTCCCTAATTCGGCGCATGAGCTCCTCATTACCAACCTTTTCCAATGCGGGTCAGCTCCGTTGCGACATGATAGAGGATTGCTTCAGGATATGCCTTCTTATAAGCAAAGCGCGCTTGGAACTTTTATCCAATTTTATGGCCCTAGGGCATACAATTAAAAACAGAAGCATTGGCATGTTGGAAGCAAAGCGCTGGGTCTCGATTGAAACTTCCATCGTTAAAGCTTGGGCCTTTGGGCGAAAAAGCTGCAAATGCATGGGAAGCTAGGCCTGAGATCAATATGCACGACGCGATACACTACTCGGCGCTCGTCACGGTACTTTTCTGTGCCCTCTCGATCAGGCTCCTGAACTTTCCTTGGGGCGTATATCTTTCCGAATTCGACCCATTCTGGCACTACAGGTGCGCACTCAAAATCGTCGATTCCGGTCTGACAGGGCTTTTCACATGGAGAGACATGATGAGCTGGTATCCCGATGGGAGGTTGGCAGGTCCATCCACGCCTCCTGGCCTTCCACTGACCGCTGCAGCATTTTACTGGTTTCTGAATTACGTAGGCATAAGGGCAGACCTTCTGGACGTTACGATCCACTTCCCACCATTTGCGGGGATGCTCACAGCTTTGGCCGTCTACCTCCTTGGACGTGAGGTACGAGGGAGGACGGCAGGTCTGTTCAGCGCCCTATTCATCGCTTTCAGCGGAAGCCACATCGACAGGACCTACCTCGGCTTTTTCAAGCATGAGACCGTTGGTGTCCTGAGCATAGTGGTCTGCACCTGGCTTTTCCTCAGGGCGGTTAGGCCTCAGCCTCTCAGAAAGGTCGTTCTCTACTCGATTCTCTGCGGCCTTTGGCTTGGGTATCTCGAGATAAGTTGGACAGCCTACATCTTCGAGGTTGGGCTTCTTTCGGCATTCCCCCTCATCCTTCTCCTTCTCGGGCGAAACAAGGAAGAGCTGCTTCCTGCCTTCGCAATCACGCAGGGTTTGGCTGCAGCTATAGCTCTTCAAGTACCAAGGCCAGGAGTAACGGTCATTACATCTGTGGGCTTCGTGCCGGTGCTAGTGGCTGCTGCTCTTCTTTCCTTGGAAAGGATCTCGAGGCTTTCTAGCAGTTTGCACTCGAGACTAGCGGTGCTCCTCGGAATAGGAAGTGGCGCAAGCTTGGCACTCGTTTATTTGAGCCAGGCTGGTCTCTTCACCACTCTGCTTGGAAAATTGGTTGCTATATTGGATCCATTGACCAGGCTCCAGGTTCCGATTATAGAGAGCGTTGCAGAGCACAAGATGAGCACCTGGTACAGCCTTTTCAGCGACCACGGTTTCCTTCCTGTACTTGCTTTATTCGGAGTCATCTCATCCCTTAGGAAGCCGACGAACGGCAGACTGATGGCATCTTTCGCCTGGATGCTCGGCCTCTACTTTGCCTCACTCATGGTCAGAATCGGCCTGATCCTATCACCATTTATGGCGCTTTCAGCAGCGATAGGTCTCTTAGAGCTTGCGGAGCCTGCAGTCGAGACAGCAACCAGCTCCACAATTTACGAGAGAGGCAGGAGGGGCGGAAGAAGGATCGTAGCCAGGCCTGAGCTCGCGATTATCACGGTTATCGTCCTCCTTGTCTTGGCAGGCTTCTCGATATACCTTGCATTCGAGCACGCTGGCGTGGCTGTCACGATTGCGGGTGCAAGCCTTCCTGTAAAGGGTCAGGTTCCGGACTGGCTAGACGCCGTCTCCTGGATAAGGGCAAACACCCCTCCAGGATCTGTAATCCTTTCCTGGTGGGACTATGGGTATTGGATAACGGCGATGGGGGAAAGGCCAACGCTTGCAGACAATGCAACGATCAACTCTACCCAGATAGCCATCATAGGAAGAATCTTCATGTCGAATGACACTGTTGCGCTCCCGCTCCTGAAGAAGTACGATGTCTCCTACGTTCTGGTCTTCACATCCTTGCACCTGGCGCAGCAGAACATCCCACAGGTAGGTGAGGAGGTGAAGTGGGTCTGGATGGCTGAGATTGGTTACGACCTGCCTCCTGCTAACATAAACGAGACATACCAAAATCTTTACCACCTGGAGACCTTGAGGAGGTTCGCGGACTTCGATCTTGGAAAGCAGCTCGCCTCGCTCAACCTAGTTCCAAAAAATTCGGCAGGAAACAGCACAATCCCCATACCTAAGAGGGACTCTGTTCTGACAAGGCTCATGGTTTACGGAGCCTTCTTGGGAAGGCAGAACTTGATAGATCCAGGAAAACACTTCGAACTTGTTTTCAGGTCCACATACGGCCTGGTTCTGATATACAGGGTGCACTACGATGTTGTTGAAGGTGGAGGGACCGCTTTGGCATATTCTAAAACTGACATGTCTGGCGAAACAACAGATGTAAAAGATTATTCAAAGATTATTGGTCCTGGCTGGACGGTCTCATTCACGGTCGAAAACTCTACGGTCCAGAACGGTTGGGCCAACGAGAATTTGCAGCTGAAAGCTGGAGCTTCTATAAAGCTTTCCGGGTCTCAAGGCTCGGTAGCATGGAACGCAACAAGGGGTGAGCACAAGATTATCATCCTTGCCGAGGAGATCAGGCACTACGTCAATGGCACGTTGCAGGATGTAGAGCCGAATGACCTGGGTGGCAGCTTGCACTTGTCAATAATGGTTACTGCTGAAAACTCAGCATCATTCACAAGCCCTGCTCGCGCCGAACTCAAGTGGGGAAGCCTAACCTTTTCACCGAATAAGTAGAATCTATTTTCGAATCTTCGGTTCCGAATCTATGGAAGAGATCATCAAAATGGCTACTAGCTCACGTAATCCGGTCCAGGTCCCCTGGCCTCTTCCACCAGCCTGTTGACCGGATCCTTTTGCACAAGGGCATCGTACCTCTTCTCCATATCCTTTAGAAGTTTCGAAAGATCGCTTGCACCAATGTCTAGAGGAGCAAGGTCAACTTCGATCGAAAGCATCTTCGCCACAACAGCTAACACGTTCTTCGCAGCCTTGAAGTCTGGTGCTAGACCAAGTGTCTCCCCAAGAAAGCAAACTGCAGGCACGCCCTTCAACTTGGCAAGCGCGACCAAAACTCCTGAGATGCCCACTATGGGCGTCCCGCGCGGTGCCTGGACAGCTCCAGCTTCAAGCGCCTTGGTAAGCAGCGACCTATTAGTTGCGAAGCACAAGACCCTAGAAGGATTTTCTGAGAGCGCTGTATGCCCGCCCATCGTCACTACCATCTTCCCACCAATCCTCTTGAAGAATGTGAGTAGCTTGTATGATGTCTCATACTCTCCCTGGATGTCAGAGTAGTGCTCGTCGCCAGAGAAAAGGAGGAGGTCCTCTCCAGAGTCGAGCCTCTTGCCATAAAGTTCACCCCTCATTAGCCTTGCGGACCCGCCCTTCGTCACAATAGCCTGGGAACTGAAGTATGGCGATGTCACTATCCCGATGAGGTCGCAATTGAGTGACCTCGCAAGGTGTTTCAGCGCTATCCTTCCTATCCTCCCTAGACCAGGAAACCCAACGATCAATGTAGGCGTTTTCAGACTAGTGCCTCTCCTAAGCCAGAGGCGAGTTGTTGACATTATTCCCTGGGAAGCCATCCCGACCCTTTCCTTAGCGCTCAAGTACCCCTGCTTAAGGCAACCTTATATCTTATCTTCTCCTCATGCATTCCTTCCAAGCATTGAAGTTTCTAATGAGGAAATGCTCATCATGTAGCGCCTACACACTGAAGAGGGACAAGTGCCCAAAGTGCGGCGGTGCGCTTAGGGTCGCCGCTCCTCCAAAATTCTCACCAGAAGACCCGCTCCTTAAAAAGAAACTCAAGGCAAGGAAGTACTTGGATAAAGGGGTCAACGGCCCTTAGCAGTTGCAGTCCCACCCGACTTCTTGACTGCTGCTATGATCGATGGCACCATCTTGTCAAGCACGCTCTGTGCTAACTTCGCGGTCTTCGCCCTCACTTGGACCATATACCTCGGCGAACCTATAGTCGTTATGGTTACGTCCGCGTGCTTCCTCGAGGCAGAGGCGATCTCCTTGATGAATATCTCCCTGAGCCTGTTCGCGCCATCTGGAGCCAGTATCGTTGCCTCTACCACCTCCGATGCTACCACATTCTTCCTCCTTATCTTCGCTCTTGCAATTTCGCATATAATGTCTGCCTGCTCTTTTGGAATCCCTATTTTCGTCAGGACCGTCTCATCGTTCTCTATCGCCCTCCTCAATGCTTCGGAAAGCGTTCCATACCTCCGCTCCGCCTTAGTCTCAACATCTGAGAGGAACCGGTCAGGATCAGCTCCAATCCTCTTCGCAGCCTCAATGATAATCTCATGTGCCCTTTCCGACTCCTTCCACTCCCTCAGCTTGACCCTCGCCTCATCATCGCCAACCCTCTTGAGCGAAACGTTGTATTGACCACTAGACTTGCTTACAGAGATCACCTTGACCGCTATAGTCTGCCCAACCTTCAGCTTCTCGCTGACCGTCCGTATGTTCCTTCCTGGAAGCTCTGATATGTGGAGGAAACCATTTCCCGCATAACCTGGAACTTCTAGCATCGCTCCATAGTCAGTTACGGCCTTCACCTTCCCAACCACAACCTCGTTTACTTCAGGATAATCCGCTGCCCCGCTCATCCGCTCCACCTATGAAAATGCGCCCGTCACTTCGCCATTTATCTTCGCCTTACCGCCTGTAGGCTCTGCCAGCACAGAGTTACAGACGCTACAGTTTACCTTGATCGAGGCACAGCTGAAGACCAGCTGCTCGTTGCCGCACTCAGGGCACTTCACCTGCAGGAACGAGGACCTCGGACGAGGGACGAGCTTCTCCCATTCGCTCATGTCTTATCATCAGATGGCCCCCGTATAAAAGAGTTGTATGGGCTACAAACGTTTGAAATCGCATGACCTGAGCGCCACTCAAATGCTGTATGGGACGAATGCGTGGTATAGAATCGAAACAACAAGATTATATATCATATGGTATGCCTTCCATACGGTTAGCCATATGGGAGGTATCAAGACCACCATAGTGATCGACGAGGAAACGCTGAACGAGTTCAAGAGATTCGTCTCCTCTAAATACGGGAGCTCAAGGATGACGAGCACAGCTGTAGAAGAAGCGCTCAAGAGCTTCAATGCAATCGAATACTTGAAGAGCTTTTCAAACGCTATGAAACTCGATATCATCGCATACCCTTCAGCCAAAGAGGTCAGGGATGGGAGGCCGAAGCTGAGGACATCTTCAGCCAAAGAGGTCAGGGAGTTAAGGGATGGGCGTCAAAACCGTTTATCTAGACTCAAGTAGCATCTTGAAGAGGTACATCGAGGAGAAAGCTTCTGATGTCATAGACGAGGTTTACGAGAAGGCCGAGGCAGGCAAGTTGAAGCTTGCATTTTCTATCTGGAACGTAGGAGAAATCATCGGTGTACTCGATAGGCATGTATCGAGAAGATTGATCTCTGCGGAAACATTCAGGTCGGCTCTTTCAAAGTTCATCCTCGAATCTATGAAAATGGTCCGTTTGGGCTCGCTCCAGATAATGCCAATTACCAGCAAATCGCTTTCCAACTCTTGGCTGCTAATAACGAAGCACCACATATACGAAGCTGATGCACTCCAGATATCGACCTCGTTGGAAGCGGAATGTAACTTCCTATTCAGCGCCGACACGGACTTGGTTCCAATAGCGGAAAGGGAGAACATAAAGGCCGTAAACATAGAGGCCGAGCCTGAAAGGGCATTGGAGATTTTGCGCGAAGGTACAGAAGCCCCTTGAAGGAAGAGGATTATGGCTTCAAGTGCAGAAGGATGCCGAGTCAGCCGATCGATGATCAATCTCTTTATTGTTGGTCTTGAGGGATTCAGGAGTATCCGTAAAAATTTCGCATTATCTGGGTGTAATTGGCTTATTTTGTAAAAGCTGTTTTTTATGGACTTAGGTATTCTGCCCTCACAATCCAATATCGGTAAGGTTTTTAGAACTCTAGGTCTCAAAGCGCAAAGGAAAGGAGAGCTTTTGATCAAAGGTCTTAATCGCTTCGGGAGAAGCTTGATAAATCTCCAAGTTCACGGGACGCAAGAAAGCGATGGGCACGGGAAGGGAGCTAAGGAAAAGCGAATTCATCGACCAGGTAGACAAGAGGAGCGTAATACTTCAGGCAAGCCATGGCCTGATGCTCGGACCTTCTGAAGGTGATGATATTGAAGCCCTTCGTACTATCGCAAAGACTGGGATAGATGGCATAATCGTTACAAGAGGTTTTGCAAACAGGTACTCGAGCATCTTTCGAGGCAGGAACTCGCCAGCGATGCTTTTGAGCCTAGATTGGACGAACGCATTCAGGGGCAGGGACCACCCTCTGCCGATGGCGCGCCTGGAGCACATGTTCCTTTCAAGCGTTGAGGAGGCGCTTTCGCTTGGAGCATCTGGCGTGACGGCTTACTTTTTCATAGGACACGAGGATGATGAGCATGAAGCAAGTAACATGGAGGCCCTTTCAGCTGCATGCAGGGATTGCGACAGCCTCGAGATGCCTATCTTGGTGCAGGTAATTCCGATTGGAGAAAGGGTTACGGCAGAGAACTATGTCGACAGCTTGGCGCTCGCATCCAGAATGGCAGTTGAGGCAGGCGCCGACATCTTGGCAGTTCCCTATGCTGGGAAGGATGGACATAGCAGGATTGTGACAGCTGCAAAGGTCCCGGTCCTTCTCCTGGACCTTGAAATGAAGATGTCGAAGGGACAACCTGAATTCAACATCGAGCTGGATACACCAGATGCTATTCGAGCTGGAGGCTCAGGCCTTGTGCTTGGAAGGCATTACATTGAGAGGAAGAACGCTCCTTACATAGAGAGGCTCGTCAAGCTTGTGCACGGGGGCTGAGATTTGGGCACAGGAAAGGATGTTAGGCTCAGCAAGGTCTTTGATCCTAGTGACGGGAGGGCTGTCGTAGTCGCGGCAGACCATGGGATGATGCTCGGACCGATCCAGGGAGTCCTGGAACTTGAGAAGACGCTCCAGAAGGTGGTGGAGGGTAAGCCTGACGCGATACTCCTCTCTCCAGGCCAAGCTGAGAAACTGAGCTATCTCTTCAAAGGAAGGATGGCACCTTCTTTGCTCGTGCGGGTCGATTGGACGAACACATTCAGGGACAGAACCTACACACTTCCAGTCAGAGAAACATTCTTCGGCACCGTTTCGAGCCCAAGGCACGCTCTCAAACTTGGTGCCCGCGCTGTCGTAACATACCTCTTCTTGGGTTATGAAGACGAGGAGATGGAGGCAAGGCACCTTTCCCTTGTCTCCAAGTATGCTTCAGAGTGCGCCAGGGTTGAGCTTCCTCTCATAGTTGAGCCCATACCATTAGGACCTAGGGTCACGAAGGCGAACAACGCCGAGTTGGTAGCGATTGCTGCAAGGGTTGCGGTGGAGGCTGGGGCCGATGCTCTGAAGGTACCGTACACAGGGGATCCGGAATCTTTCAGCAACGTTGTTCGCGCAGCAGCAGGTGTCCCGATCCTGGTTCTCGGAGGCTACAGGGCGCTTTCGAGGAGGGACCTGCTCGAGGTAATAGTGGAGACGATGGAGGTGGGTGGCTCAGGTGTCGTGTTTGGAAGGAATGTTGTCCAAGCACAGGATCCAAAAAGAGTTCTGGAGGACCTTAGAGCTATTGTGCATGAGAAAAAATCTGTCAGGGAGGTTTTGGCAGGAGGTGAAGCGCCCAAGAAGATCAAGCTTGGGGCTCAACCTGAAAGGTGCTCCGGGTGTCTCCTCTGCACAGCTATCTGCAGCTTCAGCCACGAGGGAGATCACAACCTAAGCGCTGGAAGGTTGAAGGTCGAAGGCCGTTGGCCAGGACCATTCAAGCTTGCTGTTTGTACACAGTGCGGTAGATGTGTCGAGGCATGCCCCAAAAAGGCCCTTTCTGTCAATCCTGCCTTCGGCTTCATATTTTGGAATGAGGAGAGGTGCGACCTCTGTGGTAGATGTGTAGAGGCATGCCCCTTCGGTGTCATCAAGCTGCAAGGTTCCAAGATCAGGGTCTGCGACCTTTGCGGCGGTACTCCAGAGTGCGTCGATTGGTGCCCAAGGGGTGCACTGAGGGTGATCACTAGTTGAGCACATTGAGAGGGAGAGCTTACGCGGGGAATGTCCTTCACATCTTTCTTCCAGAAGCGAAAACGAGGTGCGAAGAACTGGATGAGAAGGAGGCGAAGCTATTCCTCGGGGGGAAGGGCCTTGGAGCCTACATACTTTACAAGAACCTGGAGCCACATGTAGACCCGCTTTCCGAAAAGAACCTTCTGATCTTCGCAACCTCTCCATTGACGGGAACGATCGCACCAACAGGTAACAGATTCTGCGTTGTGACAAAAAGCCCGCTTACAGGAACATTTCTTGACAGCCACTGCGGGGGGCCGTTTGGGATCGGTATGAAGGAGGCGGGCTTCGACGCGCTTGTTATCTCGGGTGAAGCGGACGAGCTTTCTCTACTTATCTTGGAGGATGGTAAAGCAAGCCTAATGGGAGCGAAGGACCTTGAAGGGATGACGACGCTCGAGACTGAGGAGCGAGTAAGGAAGAAGCTGGGCGACAGCTTCAAGGTCGCCTGCATAGGTCCGGCCGGAGAGAGGAAAGCCCTGATCGCAGGGGTCTTCAGCGAGATGAGGGCAGCTGGAAGGGGAGGGGCTGGAGCCGTAATGGGTTCTAAGAGACTTAAGGCTATAGCAGTACGCGGGGAGGAGAGTGTGAAGGTTCACGATCCAAAAGCGTTCGAAAGGGCAGCCTGGAGGGCGCACAGGATGGTAAGGATGCATGAGGTTACGGCCAGACATCTACCAATGTACGGGAGCGACAACATCCTCGAGACCATAAATGAGTCTGGGGCACTTCCGACAAGGAACTTCCAGGAGGGGACATTCGAGTCTGCATCAGATATCTCCGGGACTGAGTGGCGCAACAAGCTCTGGATAAGAGACACAGGTTGCAGCAGGTGCCCAATATCGTGCGCAAAAGTTTCCAAGATCGAGAAGGGGCAGAATGGCATGAGCTTCATGGAGGGTCCGGACTACGAGTCGATCTGGGCCCTAGGAGCTCTATGTGGAATTGGTGAAAAAGAAGCCATAGCAAGGGCCAACCTTCTTTGCGATCTCTATGGTATTGACACGATCAGCACTGGAAATTCCGTTGCATATGCGATGGAGTGCTACGAGAAGGGCTTGCTAAATGGAGATGATGTTGATAATCTCGACATGAGGTTTGGAAACAGCTTAGCCATGCTTGAGCTAGTTGAGAAGATATCGAAGGGAAGTGGAGTTGGAAAGCTCTTCGAGAATGGTGTCAAAAGGGCTTCTGAGAATCTCTACGCCAAGAAAGGCGATGTTGCTTGCCTGAGGTTTGCGATGCATGTGAAGGGCATGGAGCTTCCAGGTTACGATCCAAGGGCTGCGCAGGGCATGGGATTGGGATATGCAACTTCAGACAGAGGGGGATGCCACCTCAGGGCGTATACAGCAGGGCAGGAGCTCCTCGGCTATGGAGGCGGATCGAACCCGCGAAGAACCGAGGGTAAGGCAAGGCTCGTAATCGAAAAGCAGAACGAGAAGGCTGTTGTAGACTCTTCAGGCATATGCTTCTATGCTTTCTTCGCAATCACACTTAAGGAGGTCAGGGCTCTGCTCGAGGCAGCTACCGGATTCGAGTTTGGGAGTTCGAAAAACCTCGAGAAGGTCGGAGAAAGAATATACAACCTGACGCGCCTCTTCAACGTGAGGGAGGGCTTCAGATCAAGCGACGACACACTTCCTGAAAGGCTCTTGAGCGAGCCTATGTCTTCGGGACCTGCAAAGGGACTTGTTGTAAACCTTGGGCCGATGCTGAAAGAGTACTACCAACTGAGGGGCTGGGACGAGGAAGGAGTCCCAACTAAGGAGAAACTAGTGGAGCTCGGTCTGGCTTAGGAAATGAGTGCCTTGGCGATGGCAGAAAGGAAAGCAGGAGCTGCGATCTTACTCGTCGGGACGCGGCCAGAGATCGTCAAGATGGCTCCGCTCATAAGGGCTTTTGAGAAGGAAGGTGTGCCATTCAATCTCGTGCATTCTGGCCAGCACTACGACTACAGTATGTCTGAGAAATTCTTCGAGGAACTTGAGCTTCCTAAGCCCAACTTCAGGCTTAGAATCAGGGCCACCTCGCCTGCAGGGCAGACCGGGCAGGTGATGGTTGGCGTCGAGAAGGTCGTAAGAGAGACGGGGGCAAAGCTCGTCCTGGTCCAAGGGGACACGAACACAACGCTTGCCGGCGCTCTATCAGCCGTAAAGTCAAACGTGCCTTTGGGCCACGTCGAAGCTGGGCTTAGAAGCTACGACCTCAGGATGCAGGAGGAGCACAACAGAAGGATCGTCGACCACGTGAGCTCCTACTTGTTCGCTCCAACGAGATTGTGCAAGAATGTTCTACTGGGTGAGAAAGTTTGGGGGAAGGTATCTGTTACGGGCAATACTGCAATAGATGCTTGCGTTCAGCATGCTCCAATGGCGAAGAGAAGATCTAAGGTCACAAAGCTCCTGCGCTTCAATAGGTATGCACTCGCCACATTGCACAGGGCTGAGAACGTTGACGATCCTGTTGTGCTAAAGAACCTCGTCGAGAGCATGATGGAAGCCCCTTTGCCAGTCGTGATGCCCGTCCATCCAAGGACTGAGAAGAGACTCAAGGAGCACGGTCTTTGGAAAACATTTTCGAGAAATGAAAATGTTGAGCTCCTTCCCCCCGTTGGGTATTTCGATTTTCTCGCACTGATGATGGAAAGCTCTCTAATACTCACAGACTCTGGAGGCGTGCAGGAGGAGGCAACATCCCCACCGGTAAGGAAGCACGTTCTTGTGCTCAGGCTTTCCACAGAGAGGACAGAGGCTGTAAGGGCTGGTTTCGCAACTGTTGTCGGGACGGATAAAAAAAGGATTCTAGAAAAGTTCTCAGAAGCATTGAGGAGAAGGAAAAGTCTTCCGAGATATTCTCCATTCGGTGATGGAAACGCAGCAGCAAGGATAGTAGAGACGTTGAGAAATCATGAAGCCCTTTGATATGAATATCTTGCGAAAAGCAGCGCATAGACAAGGTAGAAGGCGGTGAAGAGAACATAACCGAGGTAAAGGTGGACCGATTGGCCAGCAGCCTCGCCATAGTAAAAAGTCGCATGGACGATCGCAGCAACCCTAAGGAGGTTGAGGATATACAGGGTTGCCAAACCTGCAAAGGTGAAGAGGGCAAACCTCTTGCGCTCCGCACCTAGATCGAGTAACATGAGCCCGTTAAGGAAAATGAAGATGCTATATGATGCAGGACCTGCACAGGCGGAATCTATCAGCAACGAAGAGACCTGACCTGATGGAAGTTCCAAAAGGATCACTGCATCTGACTGCTTGACAGGATAGCCAAGAGCATTAAGAAATGGAACGATGTTGCTGGTGAAGCCCAGAGATATTGGCCTGTCAAAGAAAGTTGAGGCGATGGCCGGAATGCTAGCCGAAACAACGTAGAGCGCGAGGACCTTGAGCGTCATCTTTGAAGTTTCTGGGAAGGCAAGCATAGCGCATCCTTGCAGGAAGCCAAGAAGGAGGAAGAGCTGAAGCACAAGAAGAGCTGGAAATTTTAGAAGCGCCCTTCCGGCCAAAGAGGCTGCCAGAAGAAGGAGTCCTAGGGCCGAGAAACTGGTGAAGCGGAACCTCGAGTCCTGGTTCGAGAGCGTTGAGATGAGCTTCTTCCTGCAGGTGAGCAACCATGCGAAGAGGAAGAGGAGCATCGCAATAGGATAGGCGCCACTTGAAGAAAGAAGGTCGAGATTCAAAGCGAGGACAAGCACACGATAGTATACGTCTGCAAATAGCAGGAGCGAAGAAATTAGAAAGAGAAGGATTATGGCTGCCGGCCTTCCGAGACCGGTTTGGGCCACGATTCTTCTCATACTCTCGCGCACTTCCCTTATACTCCTGAACAAATCGATTTAAGAACTAAACTACAGTACAACAAACCTTGACCTCCCCGTCAAGCCCAGAATGGTTGAGAAGCTGTTATTTTCGCTTCCTGCATAGAGCAGGCTTAAAAGAAGAATTGTGATTTTGGAGCATAATTGGCGCAGTCCCTTGAAGTGGCCTGGTGGACATTCCTCCTGCTTCTGCTTGAGGGTGGATATCGACACGGTTAGCGATGCGAAGGCATGTTCGCAGCTTCTTCCCCTCCTAAAGGAGAACGGTGTGAGGGCGACATTCTTCGTAGCGACAGGTCCAGACGACTCTGGAAGAAATGTCTTCAATGCTGTCAAGCGCTATGGCATGAATAGTTACACGATTAGGTACGGCTTCGACGGGCTAAGGGGACTTTTACTTCCAAGATTGGATGTAGAGGAGCAGCTTCATGTATGGAGGGATATAATCGATCAAGGACACGAGATAGCGCTGCACGGTTATTGGCACAGGCGCTGGGCAAGGGATGCGCATAGATGGACGGAAGCTGAGACCCGCGAGGCTGTAGAGGAGGGGATGAGGAGATTCAAAAGGTCTTTTTCATTCGAGCCCAGGGGATTCGCTGCTCCAAGTTTCAGGACGAACGAAAAACTGGAAAGGATTTTGGGGGAAATCGGTTTCATTTACTCCAGCAACACGAGAGTGGAAGGGCACTTCGATTTTCAAAAAGGCGCAAGAATCTCGGTGCTTGAGATTCCTGTCACGTGCAGGAACGTGGAAGAGCTTTTGCTCGATGGTTTTTCAGAGGATCAGGCATCCGAGAAGGTGTGCAGAAAATTGGACGCAGTAAAGATGGAGAAGGGCCTACTTTGCTACTACATCCACCCTTACTTCGAACTTTGCCAATGCAGGAAGGCCTTTAGAAGGATTATGCTCTGTGCAAGGGAGTTGGGCGCTTGGACCCCAACGATGGGCGAGGTTGCAGATTGGTTGAGGAATGGTGAATGCGCTGAGGATACTCCAGATCTATGAGATTGGGCCCAAAGCAGAGGGCTACAGCGCAGAGGGGGTTGGCTCACTTGCGCTCGAGCTCTCGAAGAGGCTCGTCAAGCATGGGCATGAAGCCTGGCTATTGACAGGTTCCGCACCAGGAGCTGCTCGAGAGGAGGCGATACAGGGTGTCAATGTCATGAGGGAGGAGTTCCTAGGATTAATGAGGGCAACGTGGAGCCCCACGAACCTGAAGCTTGCAAGGCAGTTTTTCTTTCCGCCTGCAGCACTGAAGAGGTTTAGAATGCTAGGGGGCTTCGACATCTACCATGGCCATGTTTACACATCAAGCCTAGTTGCCTTAATGCTGGGAAGGATTTGGCACGGCAAGGTCGTCACAATGATCCATGGATCCTACTACCCGATATGGGAAGAGATAGTTGGGAGCAAGATCGAAGCTACAGCTTACCGCCTTGCCGAAAGGGAACTTGCAACCTCCCTTGCAATTTGGGGGGATGCGCAGATACACACAGCCAAGTACTTTGCGAAGGTGGTTGAAAGTTGGGGCGCCCCTCAGGAGAAGCTGCGCGTGGTCGAGAGCGGGGTTGACACAGAGCGTTTCTCGCCCAAAGCAAGACCCACCTGGAAGCCTGGCTGCTGCCCGTATGTTCTTCTCTCTGCAAGGAGGCTCGTTAGGAAGAACGGTCTCGAGTACTTGGTAAGGGCGATGCCGATTATAAGGCAGGATTGGAAAGCCCACCTCGTGGTTGTTGGGAACGGTCCTGAGATGGGAAGGCTAAGGGAGCTCGCAACTGAGATTGGTGTCGCTGAGCATGTTACATTCCTCGGGCTTCTAAAGAACGAAGAGATACCTGGATTGCTTTCGGCCTGCGACATCGCCATAGTTCCAAGCCTGATAGAGGCGCCTGGCATATTCCTTCTGGAGGCGATGGCTTCGGCGAAGGCTGTCATAGCGTCTCGAGTTGGCTCCATACCTGAAGTGGTGGATGGCAAAAATGGGTTGCTAGTTAGCGCCAGGAATCCAAAAGAGATAGCTTGCGCTGTCGATTACTTGCTTTCGAACCCGAAGGAGAGGAGGAAGATGGGGTTGAGAGCCAGGGAGACTGTAGAACGCAACTTTACGATCGAAGCGTTTGCCAAACGCATAATCGAGATATACAGGTCGATCTAAGGAAAGAGGTTTGGCAGCATCGTTTCAACGAAGTTCCAGACGATGACAGCTATGAAAGAGATCCAGAGGATGGCTGCCATCAGTATGAGAGGGAGCCTGGAAAAATCCCTTCCCCTCAGGGTTGAGAGGAGCACAATTATGTTCAGGGCTACGCCAAACAGAAGGACGATCGTCTGGTACCAGGAGCTGAAGAAGGTCATGGCAACCGAGACGACCGCTCCGGACAGAGAGAGGTACTTCAGTGCTGCTTGGAAAGCCGTTCCCCTTCGCTCCGACTCGACCGAAATCTTCCTGTATATAAGTAAGGTTCCGACAAGGATCATGAGCATTCCGAACCCGGCAGCGCTCCACTTCGTTTTTACATAGATCTTCCAATCACCACCGCTCCAGGGGAGCAATAGGGCTGCGATGGCGAAGAAGAGGCCGACAACGAAGAACGCTTTGCCAGGAGCGGACAAGCTATGGCCCCTGTCCATAATCCTCTTATGCCTTTATTTCCGTATTCCTTCCTAGACCAAAGAACCTAGAGCCCAACGCTTATTATTGGGGCAAGCAAAATCCCCGAAATAACGGCTCCAAGCTGGGATTTGGATTGCCGCACCTCTGCATTACGGTAGATCTGGAAGAATGGTACCACACGCTCTGGTTCGATGCCGAGGAGGTCATCAACAAGCATTATGGCGGCCGGTACCCTAGAGGAAGTTTCGCGGGTCCGCTAAAGCAGATCCTAGATTTGCTCAGGAGGCAGAGGGCGAGGGCCACTTTCTTTGTGCTCAAGGAGATAGCTGAGGATTTTCCTGAGATCGTGCAGCAGTTACATGATGAGGGGCACGAGATTTGCTCGCACGGCTACAAGCATGGAGACCTTTCAGCAGATCCGGAGTTTGAGGAAAAAGAGGAAGAGACTAGGAGGTTGCTCTCAAGGGCTGTGGGCGAGAAGGTCAGGGGCTTCAGGGCACCAAATCTGAAGGTGAACGGGGAGATGATAGGCTCGCTGGAGAGAATCGGTTATTCATTCGACTCCTCCATAATGCCTTCGCTCAGAATACCTGGTTGGTATGGGGGTTTTGCGCCCCAGCACCCATACCCTCCATCGAACAGCGATCCAAGGCGGGTCGATGGAGGAAGTAAGTTCAAGGAGGTTCCCCTGCTCGTTTTCCCAGGCTTGAGGCTGCCAGCAGGAGCTGGATGGTTTTTAAGAAACTTTGGAGTATCTTACGTAAAGGCAGCTGCCGAGATGCAGCTCAAGATGAAGAGGCCCGCAATCCTCTACGTCCACCCATGGGAGGTGGCCGAGAATCCTGGATTCCAAGAAGCTCCTCGCCATGTGTTTAGAAGGGTTGGGGCATACGTCCTTGGAGCTCTCGAAGTTCTCCTTGAAGAGCTCGATGCCGACAAGGTCACGGTAAGCGAGATGCTTCAGCGCGAGTGGTCATAGTCGGCGGAGAATGATGTTCAAGCTTCAATTCTGCGTCGTTTGGAGAGCGTACCTCTGCGCATCTTTTCCTTCTCCTTCCTTGCGAATACAAAGCCGAAAAGCAATATGGCAAGGGCCTCGACACTCGACAAACCGATGTAGTAGTACTTCAGTGCGGTATCCCAAGCCAAGCATGGATAAAGACCAAGGTATGTGACTATGTCTCCGTCAAAGTAAACAAGTAGGGGAAAGCAAGCGAACCAGATCAGCGAGAATGCCTCGCTCCGGCTTATCGAGCCTAGCTTCCGAGCCATAGAGGCTACTGAGCTAGCTAGCCTTCTCGCCGAATCTGGAAGCACAGCAAATGGCCCCTCCTCGATCTTTTCATCGGTCCAACCTTTCTCTCAAAACAGTATATGCTTGAGGGTCTGGAAAACTTGAGTTCACTATCACAAGATAGGATTCAAGACCCAACAACACTTTAGGAACCATCTCAAGAAAACACCTTAAGTGATCATGTTGCTAAGCATGATACATGGATGTGGTCATCTTCCTCCTAGATGGCTGCAGGGCCGATGCCCCTGTTAGGGCTAAAGCAGCAAACATCTTGGGCCTGATGGAGGAAGGCGTTGTGGTCAGGAGGTGCAGGACGGTCTACCCTTCTTTGACCGGTCCTGGACACATTTCATTACTGACAGGAGCATATCCGGAGAGGACGGGCATAGTTGGCCACTTCTACTGGGACAGAGAAGAAAGGAAGCTGAATGACATCTTCTCTGAAAAGTATTGCATAGCAAAGACAGTTTTCGAGGTGCTTGCAGAGCACGGAATGAAGGGCGTGAGCATCGGCTCCTATATGAGCCGCGGATCTGAGGATAGCGGAGCAAGGAGGATTGCAAAGAAGGCTGCATCGTGGCTGTCAGGAAGCAGATCAATCATGAACCTCGTTGACAGGAGCCCAGGATTCTACAGGTTCCTAAGGGGATTCGTCGTTGGTAGGTACTCGGAGTTTGAGAAAGCTTTCCAGAGTGGCGATTACAAAATTTACTACATCGCCTTCAACGATGTTGACAAGGCAGGGCACAAGTACGGTCCGGAGAGCAAGGAGTACTACGAAGCTGTCAGGGAGTGCGACGAGAAGCTGGGCAAAACTATGCGTATGGCAGAAAAGATGGGGAGGGATCTTTTAATTGTCGTTGCATCTGACCACGGCCAGAATACGATAAATGAGAAGCTTGGATTGGACGCTCTTACTCTGGAGGGAGCAGGCTATAATATTGATGAGGATATTAGCATGTCTGGAGCTCACATAATAACCTACAACTCTGGGAAGGAGGACATGGCGGTTGCAGCAGTAGTTAGCAGGCACGTTCAGATCTGGCTATCAAAACCCGATCATGCTTCTTCGATCGCCAAGCAGCTGAGGGGAAGGAAGGGTATAGAGCACATCATATTGAGGGAAGAGGCAAAAGCAGACCGTCTGGACCACGAAAGGCTTGGAGATGTATCTTTCTGCCTCGCCCCGGGCTTCGGTTTCGAATTTTTGCCCGCTTGCGAGAGGGGTGACCACGGAGGCATAGATCCGGCTGACATGGAGGTACCGCTCGTTTTTTACAGAAAGGGGATGGAGCACAAGGAGATAATTGAAGCTAGCACGACAGACATAGCTCCTACACTTCTTCATTGTTTGGGCATCTCTCCACCAGAGTGCATGCAAGGAAGGGCTCTGATATAGGCGACAAAGATGAAAAAGAGGAACGCAATCAGACTTTTTTGCCTTGCAACGATGCTCATCCTCTGCATCTATTCGGCGCAGGGCGCGAAACAATCTGACATAGAGTATGTTCACCAGCCGATGTGGTTCGTGCTCTCCGTTCCAGGAGCTGCCTACCTTCTGCTCTCTTTAGCCAGAAGCGGGGAGCTTGCGATAGGAAGGAAGGGAAGATGCCGGACTGGATAACGCACCTAGGTTTGGGGTGGCTCGTTCTCGAAGCTTTGCGCAGGAAGGAGCGCAGGCTCCACTTCCTAGTAGGTTGTATTCTTCCAGATGTGGAGAAGGTCTACGTTGTTGCAGGATTCTTAACTTCTCCAAGATTCGAGGCGCTGGTCCAGGCGTTCTTCGAGCCAACGCACACGCCATTAGGAGCTCTGCTTCTCTCCGTTGTCTCGACTGTAATTTTCAGTTTAGGCGAGGAGGAAAATGATTTTTCGAGAGCTGTTGGATGGATTTTCTCCGGAGCAATGCTCCACCTTGCATTGGATTTACTCATTTTGGTAGAAACCTCAGGAGGCATCAAGCTTCTTTGGCCCTTTTCCTCAAAGGGATTTGGCATTGGTCTAATTCCACTAGGAGACTGGAGGCCAGCTGCAATCGTAGCGCCTGCCTGCCTTGCAACAGCGCTGCTGAAGAGGAGGTGGAACAGAGCTGAAACTTAAGATAATGATGGTAGGCGCAAACCTGACGAGCAGGGTTGAGGGGATCTCGAACACGGTGAGGGAGCTCTCTCTTGGTCTTGTGAGCATTGGGCACAAGGTCCATTATCTTACTTCAGCTGCGGAGGATGAACTGGAATGTACTCCAGAGTTCGTTACAATCCACGAGGTAAAAGTTGGAAAAGGAAGGGGCTATGGCGAAAGGGCGCGCAACTTTACGCTCAGGGCCAGGGCGCAGCTCAGGAAGGTTGCGATGGAGGAGAACTTTGATATCATGCACTGCCACAGCTCCTACCCAGCTTTCGGCGCCATTATCGGGGGCTTCGGTACCAAGCTTGCAAGAGGCAGGCTGATCTCGATCTACTCCTCTGGAAGGAGCGAGGTTGGACTTGGAGATTACTCATTCCCAACGCGCCTTGCGTTAAGACTCTCGAAAGGCTCAATTGCGATAAAGTTCGACCAAAGATTCTTCGACAAGATTGTGGCAACTAGCAGAGCTGTTGAGAGAAGCCTAAAAGAACTCTCAGTTCCACCCCAGAAGGTAGCCTTCGTGCCTGTTGGCGTCGACACCATGAAGTTCAATCCGGGCTTGGAGGGCAAGAAGGTAAGGGAGGAGCTGGGTATAGGGGCTGATGAGAAGCTCGCGCTATTTGCAGGTGACCTTACTCCATGGAAGGGAGTTGAGGTGCTGCTTCATGCCATTTATCTTGCAAGAAATTCAGTTCCGAACATAAAGGTTCTGATCTTGACAAAAGGGACGTATGAGTTTGAAAGCCAGAGGAGAGCTAAGGTTGGAAAGTTGATAAAAGACTTGAAGTTGGAAGATGCTGTGAAGTTCGTGGGGAGAAGGGAGGACATGCCCCATGTTTACGTGGCGAGCGACTTGGTAGTTCTACCATATCTGGCGAACTTTGCTCTCATGGATATTCCCAGGAGCCTTCTGGAGGCGATGGCTTCGGGCAAGCCCATCATAGCGAGCGATGTTGGAAGCTCTTCTGAGCTCATAGAAAATGGCGAGAATGGTTTCTTGACAAGACCGGGAAGCGCGAAGGAACTTTCTGAATGCATCATTTTACTCGCCAAAAAGCCAGAGCTGGCAGCAAGGTTGGGGAGGGAAGCAAGAAGGACGATCGAGTCAGGCTACTCACTTGATGCAACGGTTAGAATGCTCTGCTCGCTCTACGAAAGCCTCGCAGGATAGCTGAAGAGCATCAGGCGAAAAGGGCAAAGAGGTAGAGCGTGATGTTTCCTACACCGTGCATAATTATGGGCATCAGCAAGCTGTGGGTCTTGTAGAACGCGAAGCTAAACAGAATGCCAGCTAGGTAGGCGAACAGTATCTCCAAAGGGACTCCCCAGCCAAGGTGCATTAAGCCAAACTGAACTGAGACGATCAGGATCGATTGTGCAACAGGTACTACGTCCGAAACGAAGTTGAGCAGTAATCCCCTGAACATTATCTCCTCGGTTGTCGCTACGAAAACCAACATGA
>CAZWAU010000126.1:0-9111 GCA_964631995.1 uncultured Nitrososphaerota archaeon | reverse complement strand
GGCTGAGCACACTGTTGCTGTGCTGCCGGAAAAGACGATCGTCCTCACAAGGTAGGCTTTTTCTGCGGAGGCTTCTCGGCGAAGACATCAATTATCGTCATGGGCACATCGGAGCTGCAACTTCCGCACTTCTCTCCAGTTCCATAGACATAATCCCCCTCCTTGAAGTTTCTTGTCACCTTTTTGTGGCAGCTGCTGCACTCTAGAACTGTGACAACCTTTGCAACCTGGATCTTCAATCCCTTTGTCTTTGACAGGACCTGCCGCAGGCTGTAAAGCGTGATCGCAAGGCCGGACATTCCCACAAGCATGTAGAACACCGGTTGAGATGGGTCTCTTGAGCTTGCAAGTTCCCTCACGCCTATAGCCAGCATTCCTGCCGAGACAACGAGGAGGATGCCAAGAACCATGAAGTACAGGGAGACGAAGATGCTTCCCGGTTGTTTTGCCATACTCTCTCACTGCCCTATGCCCATCGTGTTGCCCACTCCCACAAGCAGGACGTAATCACCTATCTTTGTCTTCTCCTTTATGACCTCCTTCACCCTCTGAACAGCCTGCTCAATCCCTGAGGATATCTCCTTCGTGATCGGCGTCACAGCCTCTTGGGTTGACATCTTTATTATGATCCCGTAGAGCGGCACCTTCTTCTTAGTTGTGATCTCCTCGATCTTGTACTTCTCAGTCCCGATGCCTCCTATCGCAGCGCCTATGCCCTCGAAGATCTCTCCAGACTTTTCTCCTTCAAGTTTCAAACCCGCGTCAACCATCAAGACGGTGCTGATCCCCCTTCTCTTCCTCATTATTGCGCTGACCGCATCTCCTGGCCTTCCAACCGTCCCTCCAGGTCCCTTTGACTTGACGACCAAAATCCTCCTACCCTCGAAGTCTGTCTCGCAAAATACTGTGTCCTTCGCTATCTCCTTTATCTCCCTTCCATGCATGAACCTGGCTGCCACCAGGGCGCCAGCACCGTCTCCTATCGGATGGCCGTAAGTGAAGGCGTGAACGGCACCGAGCAAGGCCTCAGCCTCCCTCATAATCTGCGGAAGCAGCATCTGGATCTGTATTATCATGAAGTAGCTGGCAGTTTTCTTCCCAAAGATATAGTAGTGCCTTATCACCCTGTAGAAAGTATTCAGCACTTGGGCAACCTCGAGAAGGTTCTGGAGGTTGAACTGCTGGGCCTCGTTCGCCCCTGGAGCGATCGCCTTGACCTCCTCCTTGACCCTGTCCTCGGTGACACCTATCAGGTGATCGTATTTCCAGACGATGCCTGCTGGGTCCATCGTTACGGGAGGTATGAGGACATATTCAAGGTATCTGTCCACGTAAGAGGTTGGGTCCTTTTCCGATTTTCCAATCCTCTTCAAGTTCTCGACAGCCGCCCTTCGGGCCTCGTCCCTCATTATCTTAAGGCGGGAGAGGGCATACTCCACATCTCTAAGTGATATGGTCAGCTGGATCCTCTGGCCCCAGACGACGAACACGAAGAACATAGCAAGGAAAACCAAATTCATGACTATGCCGAGCGGATTGTCCTGTTGTTGGAGCGTCGGGAGTTGCAAACGCCGCACCCGTGCTCACGTTCAAGCCGAAACGGCTTATAAAAGTGTGGTGGCATGCTCCTTATTTGGAAGGCTTGCTACAGTCAGCACCGCTCATTCTGACAAAGAAGGCTTTTTAGGAATGAATAACTCACGTGTGGTCCGTCATGAAACCGTTTGCGAAAAGCATGGCGCGCATAGGAACGGAGTCGGCATTCGAGGTTCTGGCGCGCTGCAGGGAGCTGGAAAGGCAGGGCAAGAAGATCCTCCACTTCGAGATAGGTGAGCCGGACTTTCCAAGCCCTCCTCACGTTATCGAGGCGACAAAGAAGGCTCTGGACCAAGGCTATACGCACTACACCCCGCCCCAAGGGATCTATGAAATTCGAGAGGCGGTCTGCGAGGAGATCTACAAATCCAGAGGCTTTAGGCCAAAGCCAGATCAGGTGATAATCGGGCCAGGAGGCAAACCCATCATCCTCTTTGCGATGTTGGCCACGATAGACGAGGGTGACGAGGTCATAATTCAGGACCCTGCATACCCGATGTACGCATCGATAGCGAACTACGTTGGTGCAAAGGTTGTGCCTGTCCGCCTCAGAGAGGAGAACGATTTCAGGATGACGGTCGAGGATGTGAATGAGAAGGTAACGAGCAAGACCAAGATGATCGTCATAAACTCGCCGCAGAATCCCACGGGATCAGTCCTTTCTAGGGAGGACGTAGCTGGAATAGCGGAAATTGCGAAGGACAACGACCTCTGGCTTCTATCGGACGAGATCTACAACAGGATCATCTATGACGCAAAGCACTTCAGCCCTTCGATCCATGACATGGCTTTAGAGAGGACGATTTTGGTAGATGGTTTCTCTAAAGCGTATGCGATGACAGGTTACAGGCTTGGCTACGGCGTGGGGCCGGAGAAACTGATCCAGAAGATGGTCATCCTAGCGATCAACACAATATCATGCGTAACAACATTCGTGCAGATAGCGGGCGTAGCAGCTCTCTTGGGCCCCCAGGACAGCACCGAAGCAATGGTCAAGGAGTTCAGGGCGAGGAGGGACCTGATCGTCTCGGGCCTGAACAGCGTAAGGGGCTTCAGGTGTCTCAATCCAAAGGGAGCCTTCTATGTCTTCCCAAATATCACCGGGACAGGCATGAGCTCTGCAGAGTGTGGCAATTACCTGCTCGAGAAGGGAGGAATAGCGGTACTGCCAGGAACGGCCTTTGGTGAAGCTGGAGAGGGATACATCAGGTTCTCGTATGCGACTTCGCAGGAAAAGATAAAGGAATTGATAGAGAAGCTGAAAACACTGTTCTGACACCTTTCTTACGAATCTTTTCAAAGCTCGGAATTAGCAGCGAATCCATAACATAGCTAGGCATTTTAAAGCAGGTGGGGCCGGTCGGAGTCTCAGACCGGAGATATGCTCACGGACGTTTGAACCAACGATCTCGCGTTTTTTATCTCGCGGGTTCCAGGCAGCTCGAACTGCTCCCGAGCCGCGAAGCCACGACCATACTAGCCCACGGCCCCAACTCGAAGCAGCTTGAGCATAAATAAAACCATTATTCACGCACCATTCATTGGGAATGCATCATAAATAAGAACATGATATGGCGGTTAACCTGACGAAACCGACCGAGATGGCTCTTATTTCAGCTTTGAAGCTTGCGATCGAAAAGCCGGAGTTCAAGTCAAAATTAAGGGGCTACTGCCTAACCCAAAACTACGAATTATAAAGAAATATCTTCCTAAGCGCTTTCTACCCAGTCGCTACGTATGACCAAGGCCAAAGATACACGTGCTCTACAAATGGGATCTGGGTTTGAGGAGATCTAACCTGTACATTTCATCATCTGCAACATGCTAGACACACAGCATAATCTTGGGCGCGAATAAACCAGACAAAAATTTACTGCGCAATCAGATCAAAGGATTTAACTACCAATATCTACGTGCAGGTAGCTGGATATCATGTCAGAAACCATTATCGACAAATTAAGGCAAGAAATAGGCACGGAAAGTATCTACAAGTCATCTGAGCCCAAGCCCAACAGAATTTTCGTTTGTATCGATAAAGTGAAGCAACGGGAAGCAATCCGGTTTCTGAAAGAACAGGGTTTTACCCACCTTTCCGCGATAACGGGGCTTGAAGCCGAAGATGGAATCGAGCTTCTTTACCATCTTAGTAATGGCGGAACGGAGCTGACCTTGAGGATAACCTTGCCTTTGAACGAAAACATCGTGCCCACCATTTCTGACATCATTCCTGGAGCGGTTCTATATGAACGTGAAGTTTACGACCTTCTTGGAGTTAAATTTGATGGGCATCCGAATCTAACGCGTTTGATCTTGCCAGATGAGGCGCCTGAGGATTTTCACCCATTACGAAAAAATAGGAGGCTGTAGAAACTTCCAAATAGCTGTCATATCTGCACGATGCGGTATACTCGCATGACCCTTTATTCCCACCAGGCGGCGGCACTTTCAATCATTATCCCAATCGTAGCTGGAGCCACATCGCACCTAATTGCAAAGATACCTAAGAAAGGAGCTATTCTTGCAAAGTCTTTCTGTATTTTGGCTTCCTGCTTGACTTTGTTTCTCGTTTTTATTTTGGCCCTGGCCACGTCACAGGAGCCAATCAAAGCTCAGATTTTCACCATCTCTCTACTATCTACCTTGGTGAACGTGGGATTGTATGTTGATTTTCTGGCTTTGGTCCCTGCGTTGATTTCTTCATCGTTTACCACTCTAGCCCTAATCTATAATGTGAATTACCTCTCTCCAAGCAATAAAGCCTACGAAGTCGGTTCGGAATTTAACAGGTCTTACTCCTTCATTTTAGCATTCAACGGTGCTATGCTTGGGACATTGTTTTCAAGCAGCCTGTTTAGCCTAATCATATTTTGGGAATTAGTAAGCTTATGTTCATATGCGCTCATCTCATTCTGGAACGAGGATCAACTCTGCCTGCGGGCGTCATTCAAATGTTTCATTATGACGCATATAGGAACCATTGCTCTCCTAATGGCTACAATCATCATTTACTTTATCACTGGAACATTGGAAATTTCAGAGATAGGTCAAAAAATCCCGCTAGGAGACCATGTAATTTGGATTATTTTCCCTCTTTTATTGATTGCTGTACTACCGAAAACCGTGCTATTTCCGCTTCACACGTGGTTACCTGATGGAACAGTTGCGCCTACCTCGGCGACTGTTGTTTTTCATGTCTGCGGCTTTCAATCTGGAATCTACATAATTATCCGCTTCTTTTTCCAAGTGTTTCGTGCCCATGTCATTTCTGCTCCAGCGATGCCTTTATCTCTGCTGTTTGGAAATATTAGCATTTGGAGCTTTATCATTTCCTTGATTGGCACCGTCACCCACATTGTCGGAGCTTTAAATGGCCTCGTCGAAAATGATTTTAAACGGATAGTTGCTTATGGCACCATATCTGGGCTTGGCTGTATAGTAATGGTGGCGGGTTTAGCCACTCCCTTATGTACTGTAGCGAGTCTATTTCTCATGATGTCTCATGCGCTCTGCTTTGGTTTACTATTTCTCTGTGCTGGTATTGTAATCTACGCAACTGGCAGACATAACATTAATGAGATGGGAGGGCTCTACCACCAAATGCCAATAAGCGCAATATGTTGCATGATCGGCGTCCTATCCTTGTCAACGGTCCCTTTACTCAGCGAGTTCGCAAGCAAATACCTTATCCTCCACGCCACCATTAACTCGGGAGCAATATTTTTCACAATTATTGCTTTCTTGGGATGTGTGCTTAACACCGCAATTGGGCTAAGGCTGTTGCATTCGGTTTTTATGCAGAGAACAGCAAAATCGGCTTTAAATTTTCAAATCAAAGATCCGCCCATAGCTATGCTGGCACCACTGGTTTTAATATCAGTGGTTTTGGTAATATTTGGTATTGCTCCAATGATTCCGTTGGGTTCTTTCATCACTCCAGCGGTTAAACAAATCGGCTTCCCAGTCGACATCATCATGCAGTTATGGTTAATTAAGACGCTGCATGGCTTCTGGAATCCTATGGCTGTTGCCATATCCATGCTTGCGCTTTTCTTGGTATTCGTTTTTATGACGCTTTATTCAAGGAAAATAGTGGTAGTTTACAGAGAGTCAGCAAGTGAGGAGACATTTAAGCCCTTCCTTTGCGGAGAAGACTCAAACTTGTTAGACAACCCTCATGGCTATCACTTTTACCACACGCTTACACGAGTTTTAAAGATTGAGTGGCTCTGCCATGCAACTAACGTAGACCGCGCTTACGACGCGCTGTCAACGAAATTCTCGGGTTTCTGTGCAAAACTTCTTCGCTTGGATATTCAGCAAGGATATTTTGGCGCCGTTCTGACGTTTGTGCTTGGAGCGATGGCTGTTGTGGTAATAGCCATACTTTTCGGAGGGTAACCCATGGAAACGATTGTTTTTGTAGCTTTGACAATATCTACGCTCGCTACAGCTCTGGGATGTGTCGGACGCGACACTCGAGAAACTGTCCTACTCCTATCGATACAAGCTTCAACAATAGGATTTGTTGAACTCTTATATTGCCTCTTTGATCTCATAATCGGGTTACATATCGAGGCTCTCATCGACTTTTTTGCCACATTTGCGGAATGGTTCTCTTGCGCCGTAGCATCTCCTCTGATAATATATTGGGGGATGGTGAAGACAGAAAACAACACCGACCAACCAGTCATAGGCACTAGAAATGCCGCCATATTGCTTGCCATAATGACACTGTTTTATTGGATTCTAGGAACTTGGATATTGTCTCCACTTCCCCCTAAATTTGAGGCTGTTCCATTCAGTGCATTTATGTTCTCAATGTCGGTCTTTCTAATGTCTACCCGAAAGGACGCCTTGAAAATCCTTGCAGGGCTCAACATGGCGGAAAACGCGCTTTATCCATTGATTGCAGAAATCCCTCTGGGCCTCATCCCCTTCATGTTGGTCCTGATGGTCTTTGTAAATGTTGTCGGAGTTTTCATCATAATGGAGGCTTATCGTGAATACAGGACATTGAAGATTACTAAATGGAAGTGTATTGGATAATGTACTCCCTGCTCCCTCTTCTCTCCCTGATAGTGCCGTTTTTCGCTGGCACCTTGTGCCTATTCATGTATCCCTTTCGGTTCCTTGAGCCATTTTCTAAGAAGATAGAAAAGATTTCGTTGCTCTTGGGAACAGGTTTGACATTGGTTATAGTTCTATCGTTTGTTCAGCCAGTTTTTACCAACGAGCCCTTAGAGACGCCAATTCTCTCCCTTCGAGTTGACATGACAAACGCTGTTGGAGTTTTAGGCGTTTCTTTGATCTTCTTTTTGACATCGATATACAACATCAAGGCCGAGGGAGGAGGCCGCTTAAAGCCTAGCCTATACAACTTCTTTGTTCTATTGCTTCTTTTCTGCATGCTAGGGCTACTGCTTTCATACGATCTTTTTGGAATATACCTTTTCGTAGAACTCGCGATCGGCGTCTCGATCATCCTTGTGGCACATGCCCCTGGCAAATTGTCTCCAGAAGCTGCATTCAAGTACCTTATCATCACTGCAATCAGCGCACTCTTCGTGTTGTTGGGAGTGCTCACAATTTATATTTTTACTCATACCTCAAATATCTTTGCCATAATGAGCAAACCAGAGATGCTAAATGAGAATCCGCGACTCATACTACTAGTAGCGGCTTGCTTCGTCATCGGCCTAGGAGCGGACATAGGACTTGTTCCCTTTCACGGATGGATCCCAGATGTTTTTCCCGCGTCAACACCAGCCATCAACAGTTTCTCCTGTGCAGAGCCCATTGCTTTAATTTTCGCACTATACAAGTTGGTATACCCACTTTATACGATCCATCCATCACCCGTAATCGTTTCGCTTTTTTTTGGCATAGGGCTTATCTCTATGATATTCGGCATTCTATTGGCATATCCACAAGGAGATTTTATGAGGATGATTGCATACTGCAGCATAGATGAGTTTGGCCACATGGTTTTTGCATTTGGCTTATTCACGCCCCTAAGTTTCATGGCAGCCATGTTTTATTTGGTGAATGGCGCGCTTATGAAGTCTGGGATCCTGCAAGCCCTTGGCTCGGTTCTTATTTCAAGTGGAACTCGAAACATGGATATGCTGGGTGGTCTGGTTGGAAGGATGAGGAAAACTGCGATCAGCTACGTAATCTGCATCCTCTCCTTGGTTGGAATTCCGCCTCTAAGCGGTTTTTATGCCAAGTGGCTTCTTTACAATGCTGTATATGATTTTCTATTTCCTCGGATGGGCATTTTCGCCTCGATTCTTGTATTAATACTTCTGGTTTGCATTTCAATGGTTTCCTTCATATTTCTTGTGCGTTCCTTCCATCGAATCTTTTTAGGCCATTCCTTGGAAAAATCTAGAAACACAGTTGAGGTCCATTGGACGATGTGGCTTCCAAATGTCACTATAGCGGCCACATCTATTATTGTTGGTCTTCAACCAAAAATACTTCTTAGCTTGATAAATTTGCCTTAAGCTTCCCCACACCTGTGGAAAAACCACTCTTTCGTCTCAATCCTTAGGCCAAGATCGACGCTTAATCGCTCAATTAACTGCTGCAGAGCATAACCGCTCTCGCTGACAAGTTTAATCATCTTATATTCAACCGTGTAGATTGGGTACCTTTCTTCCTCGCTAACCTCTACAATATCTTCCGTTCGGGTGACATCACCTAGAATGTAGATTCTTATCTCAGCGTCTAAGTATATCCCATCCAAGATTTCCAAGGAGGAATATTTCCTCTCGACCTCCTCAGAGACAATTGGAGCCTCAATTTCCTCCTTAAATACAATCTGTTTCCTATCTATGGGCATAATTTGACTTAATTTTGAGATTTCACACTCCTCTTCTTCGACAACCTTAAATCTGTACTTTTCAAGTAAAAAATCTTCCAAAGATCGAAATTGAGAATTCCGATACATAACATCATTTAGTACCAAAGCAACGATTTCGCGCGTTTCCAATGACAAATGCAACTTTACCACCGAAGTCTTTTCAGACATAATAAAAGCTTATCGAACGATCAGCTCCCCCTTCTCGTAAGCAACCACTTCAAAGTATGAGCCTAGCTTGATGGCTTTTTTTGGGCAGATCTCTGCGCACTGTCCGCAAAATATGCACTTTGAGATGTTGAACGTTACTTTCTTCTCCTCGGCAGTTACAATTGCACCACTGGGACAAGTTTTAATGCAAAGAAGGCAGCCTATACACGCCTCCTTGTCATAGACTATTTTTCCCCTGTAACGTTCAGGGATTGGGACCATTTCTCCAGCTTTGGTCAGGTACTGGATGGTGACTGGCTTGCGAAGCATTGCACGCAGGGCACCACGAAGCATTCTTCCCAACTTCATCAATTCACCCTCCTACAGTCCAACATTAACAAAGACCACAGCCAAAATAGAAAGTGCTAGCGGATATCGCCAATAGAACTTGAACGCCTGACCTATCTTCAATCTTGCAAATATCGTTCTGGGAATTGTAATGG
>CAZWAU010000125.1:0-3009 GCA_964631995.1 uncultured Nitrososphaerota archaeon | reverse complement strand
AAATAGTGTAGACTTACTGCTTCGAAGCCCCAGCCTCAAAGGGAGTAATGCATTGCACAAAGCTACTGGCAAAGACCGTTCGCCATCCAGCGCAATTAGAATCGATCGTCCAGGCCAGAGAGCAAAGGATGTGACGGACATAGCGCTCTTCGTAAAGGTATCTAGGGGCGACATCGTGAGGTGGGACCGAACTAAGATCGTTGAGGCTCTCCTGAGGGAGACAAAGATCTCGGCCCAGATGGCTGAGCGCATCAGCAGGGAAGTTGAAAAGACGATCGTCGACTCGAAGATCAAGTTCATAACGGCACCCCTCATAAGGGAGGTAGTAAATGAGAAGCTGATCGAGAACGGCCTGGAGGAGGAGAGGAAGCAGCACACGCGCCTCGGCCTTCCAATATATGATGTTGAGCAGATGATGGTCTACAAGAACAAGGAGAACGCAAACGTTCCCCATGGCCCAGAATCCACGAACCTCGTCCTTGCTGAGAGCATAAAGAAGCAGTATGCACTCCTGAAGGTCTTCACACCTGAGGTAGCTGCGGCGCACGAAAGGGGAGACATACATCTGCACAATTTGGGAATGATCGACCGGCCATACTGTTCTGGAAACTCCCTAGAGTACATAAAGAGGTTTGGCCTAAATCTTCCAAACGCCATATCGATAGCAAAGCCACCTAAGCATCCAGAGGTTCTGATTGGGCAGATGATAAAATTTTCAGCTGCCCTCCAGGGAGTATTTTCCGGAGCGATAGGTTGGGATGCTGTAAACCTGTTCTTCGCACCATTCTTGGTTGGGGTCGACGACAAGCAGATGGAACAGTTGGCCCAGATGCTCATATTTGAGTTCGCCCAGCAGGCTGTCGCGAGGGGCGGGCAATCGATCTTCAGCGACCTAAACCTCTACTGGGAGGTGCCAAAGCATTTCAGAGATGTTCAGGCTATCGGTCCTGGCGGAAGGTTCACAGGAAACAATTACGAAGATTTCGTCGAAGAGTCGAGGAGGTTTGTGAGCGCGCTCTTCAGGGTTTACATCCAGGGCGACGCTTTCGGCAGACCCTTCTTCTTTCCAAAGCCAGAGGTCCACATAACGGAGGATTTTTTCAGCAGCGAGGGCCACGAGGATTTCCTCCGCCTAGTAGCCACAACTTCGTCTGAAATGGGAAATCCTTACTACGTGTTCGACAGGAAGGGTACTGCAAAGATAAGCGAGTGCTGCAGGCTGTCCTTCAAGCTGGAAAAGTCTGACTTTGAAGATGCAAAATCTCCTTGGAAGATGAGGTACTCTGCAGTTCAGAATGTTACCATGAATCTCCCAAGGATTGCGTATGAGGCCTCTGGTAACGACTCCAAGCTCTTCGAGTTATTGGCAGAACGCATGAGGATTGTGGCCGAGGCTCACCGCCTGAAGAGGGACTTCATATCATCGCTTCTAGGTCTGAAGGGAACGGGCCCGCTTGGCCTCTTGGCAATGGATTTGGATGACGAGCCGTACTTCAGGATGCGAAGGGCGACGTTTCTGTTTGGAATGCTCGGTCTCAACGAGATGGTCCAGTACCACTTGGGCAAGGAGTTGCATGAATCTGATGATGCTCTGAAGTTTGGCCTGAAGGTCATCGCCTTCATGAAGAAGGAGGCTGAAGCGCTTGGAGAGAAATACGGTATGAGGTTTGTACTGGAGCAGACCCCTGCTGAGTCAACAGCATACAGGCTTGCAACACTCGACCTTACACACTACAATGGGAAGGCCAAGGAGGTTGTGAAGGGAAATGTTGCCAGCGGCGATGTTTACTACACAAACTCAACATACCTGAACGTTGGTGTACGTATGAGCCCAATAGAGAGGGTGAAGAAGGAGGGACTGTTCCATCCTCTTATCGAGGCTGGAAGCCTTTCCCATGTGTGGATAGGGGAGGCAAGGCCCAACCCGGACTCGATCTCTAACTTCATCGTGAAGACCTTCAAGAACACGATGAACGATCAGATCACTTTCAGTCCGGAATTTACTTGTTGCTTAGATTGTGGAAGGAGGAGCCAGATGGAGGTGACAAAGCAATAATGGAAAAACCTACTTTCAGGGGCCTCAAGGACAGGTGTCCTCGTTGCGGTTCAAAGAACGTTGAGAGGATGACGAGGGTAACGGGCTTCTTCTCTAAGGTGGAGGGTTGGAACCGGGGCAAGATCGCCGAACTGAACGACAGGAAGGGGCGGGACAGGGAGTACTTCGAATGAAGCCTCCTGCCCAAAATTGGGAGAAAAAGATGAAGCTAAAGCTGTTCTGGCGCAAGGAATGCAAAATGTGCACGCCAGCGAAGGCGGCATGTGCGCGCCTCGAGAAGGAAGGTATAGAGGTCGAGTACTTCGATGTAGACACAGTCGAAGGAATGGCAGAAGCTGCATTCTACGAGGTATCATCGACACCTACCGCCATAGTTGTGGACCGGAGAGGAAATGAAGTAGCGTCTTGGAGAGGGGAAGCTCCTGAAGTTGAAGCGATATTAAGGCTGCAAGGACGCAGCTGAACACTTATCAGCTCTCCTTGGGGCAGTGGTTCGATGCGCTTCAAGGGATTCGTAGACACAAGCTTCGTCGATTGGGACGGGAAAATAGTTTCAACCCTTTTCGTTCCAACATGTAACTTCCGCTGCCCATTCTGCTTCAACCACCGCCTAATTCTTCACCCTGAGAAATACCCCGACATAGCAGAATCAACCATAACCGATTTCCTGAAGAGAAATGCAGACTTTTTGGATGGGGTCTGCATGTCTGGAGGGGAGCCAACGACCGCGAAGGGCCTTAAGGAGTTCTGCCAAGAAATCATCTCTCTAGGCCTGAAGGTAAAGCTCGACACGAATGGCACTAATCCAGGCCTGCTGGAAGAACTCGTTTCCGGTGGTCTGGTCAACTACGTGGCCATGGACGTGAAGGCTCCGCCTGACAGAAGGAAGTACGGTATCGCTACTGGCACGAGGTCTTCTAAGGTTCTTGAGTCGGTAAAGGAGAGTGTATCAT
>CAZWAU010000124.1:0-33920 GCA_964631995.1 uncultured Nitrososphaerota archaeon | reverse complement strand
CTCTCTATCTATTGAGATAAAATGGACTTCATGGTGGGGATGAGCTTTTGTAGAATACATACCACCGTCCGATGCTATAAGGCCGCAGAGTTCTGCTTTCTCAGGAGTTAGTATTTCCCTACATACCCCCTCCGATACTTCCAATAACATTCCCTGGCTGAGTGGAAATAGAACCCTATCATTCTTGACAACTGCCACCGAAAACCAACCAATGGATTCGCCTCCCTTCAGTAGCTCATATTCTCCCTTCTTCGTCTTACGAATTACATATTTACCAAAAACATTGTTGGTTCCAGGTACTTCTTTCTTGCATCTTACGTCCGAGCCCGAATTGTCCTCATGTATAGATTTTCCTTGATGGAACCTCCTTTCGCATTGCCTTACAGCCGAACCGCCACCCATTATATTCCCAGCGATCTCTTTAAGTCCATCAAGTTATGGGCAGCCAATGCACTTATGCAGGTCCTTTCGTCATCCATCCAAAGGTCTAGCAGTTCCTGCGGCATTAGCCCTTTACAGGTTTCACAGAAACATTCCTCAAACCTAATCTCAGGATCTCTCATATCGTAGGATAGGCCATTCTTGTAATAGCCCCCACGCTTCGCTTCGATGAACCAAGAGAGGTTACTGTAACTTATTCCCCTATAACGCCTGAGCTTCTGTCCGATACCATAGAGAAGCAACTCGAATTCCTTTTTATGGGATCCTGCTTTCCTCCTTAAAGTCATAAGGACGTAGGGAAGATATTCGCTCAATGAACCCTCATTATAGAGTTCCCTCGCCGGCATGACGAATGAAACGTAGCCCATCTCCACCTCTCTCTGGATGATCCACTCCATCTGATGTAAATTCCCTCCCTTGACGAGGCCAATTATGGGAACTTCTAGTTTGAGGAAATCATTCGCAAAAGAGGATAGGCGTATAGTTTGGGACATGATTGATGGAGTGGAACATCGGTATACGTGTAATTATCAGGAACCATGGTAGCATCTGGCCTTAGATCATTGATCAACTTGGAATAGTCCTCCATTCTGAGCTTGTCGATGAGCTCATCTTGCATCACTGTTGACAACAATATCTTCCCATCAAATCCTAGGTAATCATGAAGGCCCTTGCTTGAGGCTTTGGACAACGCATCTTCGTCTAGAAGTAGTTGCCAGAGCGGGACGAAAATTATAGGTAGCTGAACGCCCTCTCTCCAGAACCAGGATCTCTGATCGGTTGTATCAATTTCAGGTACAAATCCAGGAAACTTCACCTTGGACATCTGCTTTTTACTTACTGTTGGAATAGGTACTGGAGTTGGTCTGCTTTCTCCTCCATTAGGACAGTATGGTCTCAGTTTACAGAATGATCTGGGATATGTTAATCCCTCACGATGCTCCCCGTGAAGGCAACGGGCAACTAGACAAACTTTAATTATTGTGCAGCCAAAACATGGGCTCTTGAAGTAAGGGCAGCTTCCACATTCAATTCCGCATCCACTCTTCAAGTTCCCAATCCATTCTCTTCATTATGCTATTTATACTCCAATATATCCGAGTAAATTTTAAGACTTTAGCGGGCTCCGGGCAATCTCAGAGGCCTTGCAGCCCAGCTCGAACCCCAATCCCTACCTCCGGAGGGGGCCCTTAATCAACGCCTTGTTTACAGAATGAAGGAAATTCTTAAGGCGTGTTAAATCGAAGTCGTTAGCATCCACTATCACCTTATTGGCATAGTCGGAATAAAGTTAAGGAAAATCGAGAGTCGTCAAATCTTTTCTTATGATGCCCAGCTCTCTCGACATTTCAAATGGTTTGTTTTATGCCATCCATCTCATTTATAAACAACGCATTTTAATTCCCCGTAATAGAGAAGTGGCATTCGTCCTGCGGTTGTGTAAGGATTGGTAAAAATCGTTACTAGAAATTTTGGTCATGTAGAAGATGAAATTTTCGAATATATAAAATGCGTGATGGAAGAATGCTACCAAAGGCTTGAGCCTCACGACATATCGTATGTAGACCTCTATCTTTTCGAAGACGTCTCAAGCATGAGGAGTTTCTTCCTAAAAGAAAAAAGCCTCCTAGGGGTCTCGTCGTATGGATTCGAAGAAACCTTCACAGCCCAACATGATGCTTGGAGAGGAACCTCGAGAATATCGATCTGCCTCGAAAAAATGAGGGCTCTACCGAAAGAGGTTCAAGTTGGAACCATAAGACATGAGGTTGGTCACTCAGTCCTGCATGGCAGCATAGAGTTTTATTTGATCCCTATTACGCTCGTAGAAAGAGCTGCAGCGAAGGTTCCAGAGGAGCTTGCCAGAAATTTTTTGTACCTAGTTTCAATTGCGGTGAAAGATTACGAGGTTTCAAGGCTTCTGTCTCGAAAAGGATACGTTGAAGACCAGATCGCTTATGCAGTTTACTTGATAAGTGCAGATGAGGAGGACAAACTGGCATGGCGATTGTCCGAAAACAATCGTGTAGCGAAGGCCATGTGCATACTCTCAAGGCTCAAGGAAGTTTGCTGCATAGCCCCTTTTCTTGAAGATAAAAGATTTGAGGACACGCTACATAGAAACCTTGCAAGAAGTTTAAATTACATGGGGGGCCAAATGGTTGAAAAATTGCTCCTCATTGCAACGAAGTGCCTTCCCAAACTGGGAGATGATACAATCAAGAATTTGGAGATTCTGTCAGATATTGCCCTTGAGGCATTTCTTTGAAGTTGATTCGTAACCCACATGGGACAATATGTTCGAAGTCTTCGCTCCGGGTACTTGAACCTTGAGGCGCTTCACCTTTGCTCGCAATCCCCTTCGCAGCAGCTCTTTGGCTATCGCTTCCTCATTGTGATTCTGGTCATATCCCAGGGCTATAATGTCGGGTCCGATTCTTTCCACGACCTTGTAGATGTCCTTATCATTTCCAAGTATGGCGGCATCGACAGGCTTAAGGTTACGCACGATGCCAAGTCTCATCGATTCGCCGTTCACCGGGTCCTTTCCCTTCGTCCTTCGAACGTTAGTATCCCTTGCGACAACCACGACAAGCATGTCGCCAAGCTTTCTAGCTGCCCTTAGGGTTGCTATGTGCCCAACATGGACAATGTCGAAAACACCACCTGTCATTACGATCTTGACTTTTCCCCTACCGAGGGGCGTAGGACAAATCATGGAGCCTCTTTTTTTGACCAGTCCCATTCTCGCAAGACCAGACAGGACCTTACTGGATTCGGAACGAGTTATTGCCAAGCGCTTGGCAACATCTCTGGTTGTGGAGCGACCCTTCTCGATCCTCATCGAGATTATGGTTGTCAGAAACCTTTTCGCCACAGATGGATTGATTAGCATCGCGCTCCAGACAGCTATCAAACGAGTCTTTATAGATTAGTATGTGGCAGATGGCTGGTTCTAGCTCTAGTACAATCGAGGTGGCTGAAAATACACAGATATCCTATCGCCATCTCTTGCATTTAGCTCCTTTCTAAGATTAAGGGGCGATATTATCTCCACAACCGAGTTATCGTAGAGCGATCTTACCGATCTTACAATGGCTCCTGCATACTTCTTTTCAACCGATACCTTGTAACACAAAACATCGCCATAAGTCCTATCGGAGGACTTGAAGCCTAGGATAAGGGTGGGAGGAAAAACGAGTATCTGGAGGTACCTCATGTGGTCAGCCTGCTCGGTCAACTTGAGATTGAAAGTACCAGGATGGGGGGTAAAGCCAAGCTTGGCGCTGAACTGCTCCAAGTATTCCTTCTGGGACACGTAGTAAGCGCCTTCACCTACACCTGTGAAAAGAACACCGGAAAAGGATATGCTGTGGGCAGGAATTGAGGTAAAAACATTGGATAGGAGGATGTGCATCTCACGTAGAAGCAAGAAACCCTTTTCGTCTATCTCTATCCTCTCACCCTTCATCGTAAGGAGCCGCTTGATCAACCTGTTCTTCTCAAGCTCCTGGAGGTACCTGACCGCTGTCTGCTGGGAAACCCCGATCGCCTTTGCTAGGCGGGTCGAGGAAGTAAAGATAGTACCATCTTGGGACCTCATCTTCAGAAGGGAGAGAAGAACCATTGCATGTCTCGCCTTGGCAGAGGCGCTGCTCAATCGCGTAACCTCGCAGCTTGTCGAGCTACCCTATGGGCCAAGTATAAGGGTAATGGAAGCCTTCTATCCTGTACTAGCAGGTGCCTCACAATCTTCTCCGCTTGTTCGAGTGTTATGAGATTGCCTACGCTTACGAAAAGGGGGTGTGAGCCATGTTCGATCTCGACACAGGAGCTTGGCATAGCATCCGCAAGGGGCCTAAGGGCGACCCCTATTGTGGGTACCTTCTGGACTACCCCCACATAGGTTGCTAGACCGCAACCCCTAGGATGGTGCACACCATGGCCGTTAACAAGGAGTACATCCGGTTTTGCAAGCGATTTCAGAGCCTTGAAGACCGCCGGTGCCTCTTTGAAAGCCAAGAAACCAGAAATGTATCCCAAGGGAGAAAAGGATCGCGCTGCGACTATCTTCAGCGGCCTAAAAGATGCATAATCCAATAATGCTGCAGCAGCAAATGCCATCGACCCTTGGTAATGGACATCAACCCCTGCGACGTTGCAGGGCGGAAATGATGGAAGCTCCCTGTACTCGACGAGTGCTCCCAATCTTCTTTGAGTTTCCTCAGCTCTTCTGATCGAAAATGAAACGGTTTTGTAATAAATAGCATCCATCCCTATCGACCGAGCTTGTAAGATTTCAGCAACCTTCTAGTGTCCTCCATCTGCCGTATGAGCTCCCTTCTACTGTGCTCCTCCGCCAGCACAGCATTCGTCTCCTCCAGCGTGTAACGGGCTTGGTCAATCTTCCTTCTGAGCCCTGGAACCATTGAGTCACTTAATGGAAATCGGGAAATATGTTCAAACATCGTTACCATGTACTGGTAGAATTCCTCAGCTTCATGCATTTCGTCGGATCTTATGGCGTTCACGACCATCCTTCTGAGTTCGCCCACGAGATCGGCCGCGCCAAGGAGAAAGGCCACAGGCGGGACGGAAAGGCTTTTTGGAGAAGGTATCTTGATCCCCCTTCCAACGCAAAAAAGCAGAGATGCCTCCACGTACTCTTGGTAAGCGGAGGTCACCAAGTTCCATCCAAGCAGCTGAGGCGAGTTCTTAGATAAAAGGAGGATCTTGGCAAGTTCTCCCTTTGCCTTTCTCAGCTCAGCTCCCGAAACGGCAAAATCATTGCGATGCGTTGAGCTGATCGATTTCCTGCAGTGCGCAATAACACTATTCACATGTTCCTGAACCTTTTCTCTGATCCTCTCCATGCGCATGAGGTCGGTCAATATGGGGGAAAATATCTTAGCAAAATGCGAGTCGATTCGGTCATCCATGCGTGGAAAGAGGTGCTCAGGCTATTTTATGCGTTGCGACCGATTCAGACTCTTTGTAGCCCATGAAAATCTTCTCAACCCAGCCGTGGCCCCGAAACCACATGCAGCGCAGAACTTCTTCCTAATGTTGAAGGATCGCCTTCCGCACCGCCTGCATATTGAGTGAGTCTTCTTTTTGTGCAGCCTTCCCATCGCGGTTGTTCCAGCTGTAGTCTTTCCCATCTTGGTTACCCTCTAACCAACAAAGGTATTGGGTGTTTTTAAGGCTGAAGCCCCTGCGATTTGGCACTATTTGCCATTTCGAGTAAAACTGCTTCTGGGTCCTTTGCCTTTACGACGCCGCTAGCCAATAAAACACCCGATGTTCCTAGCTTTATAGCTGCGCTAACATCCTCTCCCTTCGATATCCCAGCACCACATATAATGCGGACGGAGGGATTCACCCTCTTTACGGCCTCTATGGAACCCGTTATGACTTCTGGCTTTGCTTTGGAAACAGGTATGCCGGTACCGATCAGTTCCGGAGGCTCTATCGCAACGAAATCTGGCTCCAGAGCGGCACAGGCTGAGCTGACGAGAGGATTGTTTGCACAAACAACGGTCACGAGGCCAACTTGCCTTGCCCTCTCCACGCTGATCTGTAGATCCGCTATCTGAAGCCTATTCTCAGAGTGGTTCAATAGAGTTCCGACAGCCCCAGCCTCCTTGACAGCTTCGGCCGTAGTCCGGCCCGTGTAGCTCCCTGGAACCACAGCATCGATATGTTGCGCAAAGATCGGGATCTGAGTTGAAGATGCCAGGAGCCTTATGTCGGTTGGTGGTGGGGCTACTCCAACAGTTACGCCTGTCTCCATCCAAACTCTTTCTGCTGCCTTTGCTATCAGCATGCCTTTCTCGCCCGTCCCTTCCAGATATGCCTTAAAATTGACCAGAATGACTGGCGCCTGAATTTTGAATGAGCTATTCTTCACCAATTAAACTTCACACGCCTCCTTGACTAAAACTCGGTATAAAACCATAGCAGGCTTAGCTTTCAGATTCAACGCTGTAGTAGTATTCGCCGATCAGTTTTTGCGCCTTGTCCGCCTTCGATCCTGGTTTATTGATCCTTGGTCTTCGTGTCTCGGCATCCCTTCTGAAAGTAACATCTCGGCCGCTTAGGAAAGCGTTCATCCCGCTCCTCATGTCCAACTGCGATGTAGCACTGCCATGTTTTCCCGGTTCACCTTCGAAAACAATAAGCCTATCAGCTGCGAAATCTATAGCAAGGATGTCGTGCTCCACGATGAATGTTGAGACACTCCTCGCCTCCGTTAGTTGGCGCGTGGCCCTTACAACTGCCATCCTCTGCTCAACATCGAGGTATGCGCAAGGTTCATCCAAGAAATAGATATCCGCCTCCCTAGAAAGAGCGTGAGCGATCGCGACCGCTTGAAGCTCACCTCCACTAAGCGATTCGCAATCCCTGTCTTGAAGCTTGTCCAGCTTCAGGTTATGGATCAGTCGGGACAAGATCGTACCAATCTCAGATTCTGCTTTCTCTGAAAAAAGACTACCAACCCTGCCCGTAAAAAGTTCCGACACATACTGTGGCTTATAGCTTATGGTCAGGTTCCTCGATTTCTTACTGTTGAAGAAAGAAGGTGCCAGCTTCTCAACAAGAACCTTGATGAATGTCGTTTTCCCAATCCCATTTGGGCCTATTATGCCTATCACCTCGCCCTCGGAAGCTTCGCCTCCGCTGTATGTCAGCGTGAAGTCGCCCAACACAATCTTGCCTGGTTCCCAGCTGAATAGTGGTTGCCCTCCCCTAGACGTTGGTGGAGGGTGCTCGTGAAAAACGATCGGCTCTTCCCTAAAGAGGACGTTCTCGCTCCGTATGTACCCGTTTAGGTACGCATTTATGCCTGTTCTGCTTGACATCGTTTCAGAAACTATACCATAGGTTCCTGGTTGGCCGTAGATTATCGAAACATAATCGCTAACATAATCAAGCATCGCGAGATCGTGCTCCACGATTACTATCGTTCTGCCATCGTTGCATAGATTACGAATCGTCTTGCAAACGACTAGCCTTTGCTCAACATCTAGAAAGCTCGAAGGTTCGTCGAAAAGGAAGAAGTCCGCTTGTTTGGAACATGCAACGGCAATGGCGAGGCGTTGGAGTTCACCTCCACTAAGGACATCGATGCTTCTGTCCCATATTTCCAAAAGACCGAGAGAGCTTGCGATTGCCCTTCCAGTGCCACTCTCGTCATTCCTCTCCACCAAATCTCCTACAGTTCCTTTAACTGCCTTCGGAATTCTATCAACATACTGTGGCTTTAAGACAACCTTGCTCTTGCCTGACCAGACTCTTTCCAAAAGCGATTGGGAAACTGAACCTCTCAGGAAGCGCAGCACATCATCCCTTGAAGGAGGTTTCTCATAATCGCCAAGGTTGGGCAAAAACTCCCCAGCTAGTATGCGCATGACCGTTGTTTTCCCGATTCCATTCATTCCTAGAAGCCCGGTCACAGCGCCTTGCTGTGGGGAGAGAAACCTGAACAACTTAAACCCATTTGCACCATACCTGTGGAATGCCTCGCTTTGAAGCTCTTCGGCAATGTTCACTACCGATATTGCTTTGAACGGGCACTTCCTTACGCATATGCCGCAGCCGGAACAGATCGCCTCATGTATCTTTGGTGCGTTTTCATAATCGTCAAAGGTTACGGCATCCAGTTTGCTTCTGACCATCGGGCAATATTTTCTGCACTCGTGCCCGCAATCCTTTGGTCTACAGGACTTTTTGTCCAGGACAGCCAGTCGTGCCATGGGTCTCAGATCGTGGCGATTTCAGGCTTGGAAAATAGCCTTTTTTAACTACCACTCTTCCTCCTCAAAACCCCAATCTTCCTCTTCTTCCTCTTCGAAATCCTCTTCTTCCCACTCCGATTCTTCATCTTCAGACATGGCCATCGCCGAAATTTGCCCGCGACAAAAAAATGGCCAGATATAAGTCTTTTCTAAAGGTCCTCAGATTGAATTGTAACCGTTGAGCGCTCCTCTATTCTCTCGATCGAACCATCCCTAAGCCATGCCAACCTATCGCTGACATCTACCATCTTCAGGTCGTGGGTAGCGCAAATTACGGTCGTTTCCCTTTCGGTCTTCAATCTGTATAGAAGCTGAACGATCGACAAACCTGTAGACAAGTCGAGGTTTCCGGTTGGTTCATCTGCCAAGATGATCGCAGGGTCGTTGGCCAGGGCCCTTGCTATCGCTACCCTTTGCTGCTGACCACCGCTTAGCTCAGTGGGCCTGTGGTGCAACCTTTCACCCAAACCAACTAGCTCCATAAGCTTTGTAGCCTTCGTGATCCTATCTGACTTCGGCATGCCTGTAAAGATCATTGGCAGAGCAACATTGTCCAAAGCTGATAGAACAGGTATGAGGTTGTAAGTTTGGAAGATGTATCCTATTTTTCTGCTTCTGAGCCAAGCTAGGGCCTTGTTGCTCATCTTAGAGAGATCTATGTTGTCTATTAGAACCGTTCCCTCGGTTGGCCTGTCCAATCCACCTATCATGTTGAAAAGCGTTGTTTTGCCACTACCGCTAGGGCCCATCAGCGAGATGTACTCGCCTTTAGTAACGCGGATCGAGATCCCCCTAAGGGCATTGACAACCTCTCCTCTTAGGTGGTAGATTTTCTTAAGGTCCACGGTTTCGACCACAACGGGCCTTGCTGTGCTCATATTCGACCGCCTTTATATTGTATAAGCTCTTAAAAAAGTATTTGCTGGACTATTAAAACGAAGAGAACGATGGTCAAGGTATTTGATAGCTCGGCCGCAAGTGTGAGGCTATTGGGGGATAGGATCAGAAACGGAGCCCTTGTTATCTTTCCAACCGATACAGTTTATGGGCTAGGGTGCGACCCATTTAACGAGAACGCCATAGTCAGGATATTGGAGGTGAAGAGGCGAGAATCCAAGCCAATGCCGCTGTTATCATCCTCTATGGAGACTGTGAGAAGGGGGGCTATTCTAACTCCTGCAGCAAGAAAGCTGGCAGATCTCTTCTGGCCAGGGGCACTGACCCTGGTACTTGAGCCTAAAATCAAATTCAACAGAAACCTCATGAACCGCAGAGGCGAGGTTGGGTTTAGAATTCCTAGGAGCTCATTTGCAAGAAAACTCGCCTCGGAGGTGGGCGGCATCATTGTTGGTACAAGTGCAAACATCTCAGGTCGACCAGCTGCATCTACGCTCAAGGAGGCCTTGAGACAGCTTGGTTCAAAAGTTGATTTAGCTGTAAATGGTGGAAAACTTCCAGGAACGCCCTCAACTGTTGTGAGTTTTGTTTGTGATGTTGTTAAAGTTGTCAGGGAAGGGGCAATTGCAACTAGCGATATCATGAAGGCCGTTGAGGGGCTGTAGTTTGTGCACGAGAACTAAAAAGAAAGCTAGCTATAAAGCAAGCTACCCCTCTCGACCAAAGCTGCCAAGATAACTTTGACACCATCTCCCATCGATTCGATCGCCGAAATATCCAAGCCCTGTAGCTTTGCAACTTCTCTTGCCTCTTCAAGAGTTGGATCGGAAACATCCACGATGCCGGTGATCCTAGAACCGATTCTCTCGACCGCCAACTTGCATGCATCGCTGTTGGAGGATATGATGATGACTACTCCTGGCTTGCCTATTTTGGCTCCTGCCACTTCAAGAGCCTTTTGAAATCTGTCCGTTCCACTTAGGACAAGTAGAAGCTCCGCTTCCAGCTGAGCAAGCTTATTATATCCTTGCCTAAACGCCGAAACGGCATTAAAGACTGAAAAAAGAATGTGAGGCAGGCCTGCAACGGCTGCGGCATTCACAATTTGGACCCAGCCTTTCGCGCTTTCCGATCTCAATTCAGCCAAGAGCTCGGGCCAATTCTCTGGAACCTGAGGAATTTTCAAGGAGGAGACATAGATCCCAAGCTCCTCGATCCGCTCCGGTTCGGCCATGCGGAAAAGTAAACCCAAGCGTTAAAAAGGTTGTTGGACGCAGAATCCTCAGATCCGTTTGATGGAGACGGAGTTCGAAACACCATCCTGGGACTACTTCTACCAGCTCTGCCTTGAACTTGGCGAGGCTGTAAAGAAGTCCAGCTTTGAGCCAGAAATACTCCTTGGTATCAGCAGGGGAGGTTTGATACCATTGAGGATACTCAGCGATGTCTTGCCAGAAGCGACTGTTGCGACTGTAAGGATAGAGTTCTACCAGGACATAGCAAAGACCATGCAGGAACCGAGGATTACTCAGCAAGTTTCTGTTGATGTCAAGGGTAGGAGGGTGCTCGTAGTTGACGATGTTGCCGACACGGGAAAGAGTCTGGCAGTCCTGAAGGACGATCTTCGGGAGAAAGATTCTGGGGAGGTTAGGATCGCGACGGTTTACTACAAGCCGTGGAGCATAGTAAAACCAGACTACTACGTGCGCGACACTGAAAAGTGGATAATCTTTCCCCACGAAAGGAGGGAAACGGTGTTCAAGCTTGCATCAAGCTGCCTTGAGAATGGAGGAAACCTTAACGAGATAGAGAAGAAGCTCATCAAATGCGGTCTTGAACCTTTACTGGTGAAAAGATTTTTAGGAGATTTTATGGAGGAGAAGATCAGCCACCGTGGGAAAGCAATAAGATAGCGACCTTCTGCCCATCCCCTAACTCCCTATCAAACATCAAAGGCTCGATTGGGGAATCGTCAACTAGAATCATGAAGTACCTTTGAATTTCCTCTATAGACTCTGGAAATCCAAAGTCGGGATCGTCCTTCAGCTCGCTCAATAGTACCGATAGAGCCTCCCTGATGGTCTTGCACCTGCTTAACGAATATACCTGCTCTCTTCCCAACTTTCTTCGTATTGGGCCGAACAAATTGATCGAGACCAAATTGTCTTCCCTTCTCGAAGTAGAGCTTTTCTCTTTTGCCTTGCAGCAGGTTAAAAGTCTTGCAGCATGAATAGAAGCTCATGTGCTGCCATGAGAGCTTTATTTTGGGCAGTCTTGCTGAGTTAAAAACGGGCTCAGTTTTCCAACAGATGTAACTTGAAACCACGGAACCGCCTGTTCAATCTTAGCAATATGGCTTCAGAGTGTCCTTGTCGTCACGGGGCTTTGTAGCCCTCAGTGCAGGTCAGTCTACATCATCTGCTTTAGTCAAGTCAAGCACGTATTTATTCTTTAAGCCCTACTGACAAGAAACTAGGACAGAATCGATGATTGAGAGGCATGCGCTATTCAGAAGCTCTCCAACCTTCAACGAATCCGAGTTGGAAAGCCTACCTTCTCGGACCGCTGACAGACATTTCTTGTAAAGGTTTGTAAATTTCATAACTAGATTGCGTGGCGCTACCTGGGCTTGTGCGACCTGTCCTTGGGGATCAAGAATCAACGTGCAGGATGTCAGTTTTAAAAAAGCTGAGAAAGATTTGGCGAGGGCCCTCTCGACCAGTTCTTGGGAAACCATTGCCGATTGAGCTTCCCTAGCTACTGTTAGAAGAGCTTCAGCCTCCTTGGCGTTTCTATAGGCCCATCCTATCTGGTCCTTATCGAATCCAAGTGATAGGGCCCCTCCGTCCATCATTCAGATCATCACTGCTCTTCTGCAGAGCTCTCTGGCGTTTCCACCTCACCCTTAGAGCTCTTCATCCTGGTGATATAGCCTGCGATCTGATTTAGCATCTTCTTCGATTTGACTTCAATGATACCCTTTAGAAGTTCCTTGTTCTTCTCGTAATCTTCTGTGAAGGCGTCGGGAAAGGCCTCTAGGACCTGTTTCGATATCCTTTTGATCTTTATCGTGTATACTCTGCCCATTCTAGTTTAACACAGTGCCATCTGCACAGCAGACGATTTGGAGACTTTAAAACGGTTTCTCGTGCGGGTTCTGAAAAACTTATATCCCCACATTAAAGGCCGGCACCTTTCAGGTGAAGGATTTGGCAGTCGCCATCCCAGCCCAAATTGGGGGGCAACCTGTACTCATACTAAAGGAAGGTTCTACACGTAGAGCTGGCGAGGAAGCTGTAGCGAACAACATATTGGCTGCGAAGGTGGTTGGCGAACTTCTCAGACCCTCACTCGGCCCTAGGGGCCTAAACAAGATGCTCGTTGGTTCGGTTGGGGATGTGACGATCACGAAAAGTGGAGTTACGATACTTAGTGAAGCAAACATCGAGCATCCGGTTGCAAAGATGATCGTAGAGGCTTCAAAGTCCCAAGACAAGGAAGTTGGTGACGGAACTACATCTGTTGCGATCCTTACATCGGAGTTGCTTAGAAGAGCTGAGGAACTGATCAGGAAGAAGGTCCACAAGTCAGTCATAACATCCGGGTATTTCCTTGCAGCTGAAAGTGCTATCAGCGCCTTGCATAAGATTGCGGTCAAGATTGACCCGGAAGATAAGGGTTCATTGAAAAAGATAGCATTTACGTCTCTGAATACGACACTCGCAGAAGACATATGTAAACTTTTTTCAGATATAGCGGTTGATGCTGTATCCGAGATAGCAGAAAAACGTGACGGAAAGTTCGTGGTAGATACAGATAACATACAGATTATAAAAAAGGAAGGAAAAGCTGCGACAGAAACACAGCTCTTTCGTGGCGTGATCCTCGATAAGGAAGTTGTTCATCCGAATATGCCCAAGAGACTGGAAAACTGCAAGATTGCACTGGTCGATTTTGCTCTCGAGATCGAAAAGACAGAGATAAGTGCTGAGGTGAAGATCAAAACACCTGAAGTTCTCAGGAGAATGAGGGAAGAGGAAGCGAAGACGCTGGAGGAGATGGTTAAAAAAGTAACCAATAGTGGTGCCAATGTTGTCATATGCCAAAAGGGGATAGATGATGATGCGCAGCATTTACTGTCAAAGATGAATGTTCTAGCGGTACGACGTGTAAAGCGGTCCGACATGGAGAAGCTTGCTAGAGCCACGGGTGGTAAGATCGTAAGCAGTGCAGACGAGATTAAGGGCGATGTACTTGGCCAAGCTGGACTGGTCGAGGAGAGGAAGGTTGCTGAGGACAAGATGGTGTTCGTCGAGAAATGTGCCAATGCGAAGTCTCTATCGATCCTGTTGAGGGGAGAGACGGAAAAACTGGTAGACGAGTATGAAAGGGCGATGAAGAGCGTACTCACTACTTTGGCAAGCGTCTTCGAACGCAACATGATCGTACCAGGTGGAGGTGCTGTCGAAACAGAACTCGCGAAGATCCTTAGGAGAAAAGCGACGCAGTTTTCAGGAGGGCAGCAGCTTGCTGTCATGGAGTTTGCAAACGCTCTGGAGGAGATAGCCATAATACTTTCGGAGAATGCAGGTGCGAATCCGATGGTGGCTTTAACAAGCCTTAGGACTGCTCACAAATCACCAAAAGGCAGATACTTCGGTCTCGATCTGAGGACCGGCAAGCCCATCAATATGTTAAGGCAAGGCTACGTCGAGCCAGAGGTGGTTAAGGAACGGTACATTAGGGCCGCCTCGGAAGTTGCCAACATGATACTTAGGATAGACGATATAGTAATAGCAAGCAAGCCTCCGCCTCCTCCGAAGCAGCCTGAAGGATATTGAGGTGCTCCGGCCGGGACGTTCAGGCAGTTGCCATTTGAACCCGGGTTTCGAGCTTTCTCCTAGGTCCGAGAGGCTCGGATGCTCTAGGCGTCCTTAACCTGGTTCTGCTTTCTTCGCCTTACCGACCGAAATTTGTGCCGCTGTTCAGGTCAGGTCTACACAACCGGAGCTGGCTTTACCAGTAAAAACCAAAAATTAAACGTTTCTCCAAACTACCAACAATTGCACATTTAGCCACTTGGTCGCTACTTTGCAGAAGGCCTCGATAGTGATATATTTCAGTAAGCCTGCGAATTCATTTCAAACCTGCAGATACATTCAAAGGCAAGATGATTTGAAAATGCTTGCAGGAGACTGAAAATGAAAAAGTTCCTAGTCATAACGGGGACTCCAGGAACTGGAAAGTCTACGGTATCGGAGTTGCTGGCAACAGCTTTATGCTGGAAGCATATCGATATCGGAAAGTTGGCATCTCGAAAAAGACTTTTTAAAGGATATGACAGAAAGAGGAAAGTACCAATCGTCGACCTTAAGAAGGTCAAGGCGGAGATTCTTCGCATTACTCGCTGCATGAATACAAATGTTATCTTGGATGGCAGTTACTCCCATCTCATACTGCCAAGGAAAGCTGTAATTGCTGTTGTAGTGCTGCGCTGTTCCCCAAATCAACTTGCCAATAGACTGAGAATGAAGAGATGGAGCATGGATAAGATAAAGGAGAACGTCCAGAGTGAGATAATAGGCGTATGTGAATCGGAGGCGATGATGGTTTATGGAAAAGTTTGCGAAGTAGATACTACAAACATTAAGGCTACGGAGGTATGCAGGAAGATCATCTCAATGTATAAGAAGGGGTTTCCAGAAACCCGGCACATCGATTGGCTATCTTGGCTGGTGCACGATAGGAGCCTTCTAAGATGGATGGTGTGAAGTCGAATAGGAAGTACGTAGTTGCAAGGTGTTTCAATTGCCACAAGATATTGGTATTGAATTTTTATGCAATGCAAAGGAAGTGCCCATATTGCGGAAAAAAAGTTACAACCAAGGCAGCCTTAACGCTTCGGAAGTTCACGTCGAAAGAGGCTGCGGAGGTGGCAAAAGCCTTCAAGTTGAAGCATCATCCACAGAACTTTGGTCTGGAGGTTCGACGGAGATCAGAAAAGGATTAGCAAAACCGCTCATGTAAACAACCGCTTGTCCTGGCTGCAGGTACTTGATCCGCAAGAACTGCTCTTGGGTCAATCCTATTAGGTCCATAACTATCTTCTCCTCCTCAACTCCGCCAATCCTGTGGCAAATCCTCGTGCCAGAGTTTTTCATGATACCGTGAGATACCTGGGAGGGGAACTGGCAGATTACAATTAAGCCTTCACCGAATTTCCTAAGCTCAGATACCATCTTCTCACCTATGCTTGGAGGAGCTTTTGGATCCCTGCATGGAACCAAGTTTGATGCTTCCTCGATCACGCAGATGTGGCGAAGCTCTGATTCACCTGCTGCGACCCTGTAATCATAGATCATTTTGAGAACGAAGGAAGAGAATATGCGCCTAGTTTCAAGCTCTCTGAAATGCGCCAGCTCGATTGCGACCAGCTTTCCTAGGAGATCTGGAATGCTGATCGAAGCCTTCCCACCAAGAGCCCTGCCAGCTTGCCCTTCCGTAAGGGGCTTCAACCTCCTAAGGAGAGCCATCTTCGTCTCGTTGTCGTAGTATGACCTGGTTGGAGCGGACTCGATCGCTTCAACGATCTCGCGGAGCGAGTGAGGCCCATCGGGATCGGAGAGAACATCCCTTATGGCTTCGCGAAGCATAAATGCCTGGGGGTGCGTTAGGGAGTAGTTCTCGGCGAAGATGTCGGTCGTTAGGGCAACATGCTCGGCCAGGTCCTTTATCGAGAGCGGTTCAAGGGGCGAGATAGTAAAGCCAGAATCCTCGAGTCCTGGAGCATAGACCTCTCCACCACAATCTTTTACGAACTCACGGTACTCGTTGTGCCAATCGAAGATCAGGACCGGAATACCTGATCTGACACACTCCAAAACTATCCTTCTCGCCGTAGTGGACTTTCCACTTCCAGTCGATCCCATTATGACGAGATGTTTTGTTAGGTCCTCAAAGTCCAGGGTGAAGTAACCTATGCGGCGACCAAGATGTTCAACCCATCCCAATTGGAGCGCGTGAGAGGTTACATCTGCAGGTGGCATCGTAGGGAAAAGGGAGTGCAGCTCTTGGGAGGTCCCAGCTGAGGGAAGGGCGAAATTTAAGATTGGTGTTGCTTCGTGCGGAAGAATCAGCTCCCCTCCATACTTCTCATTCCAGAACAGGGAGTAAAGAGCCTTGAGCATATCCGTTGGAGTAGCCATTTCAACCTTTAGTTCTGTGAAAGCTGTTGAGACGGCCAGGAGCACTTTCTCGGCAAAAGAAATTGATTGTTGCTCGAGCTTTTCTAGTTGAGATGAAGGGCCACTTAACTCCACTATTAAGAACTGAGAAACGTTTACGAAGCCAAACTTTCTGGCGATGTAGTTTTTCTTTTCTAGCTGATCCCTTTCACCCCAAGAGGGGGATTGGCCCTTGTGCTTTGTGTCCTTGAACTTATTGAGCTCTTTTCCGATTGCCTTGATCGCTTCCCTAGATTCAGGAGAATTTCTGTCAACCGGGGAAAGGACGACAATGTATCTTATTGTAACTGCCAGCCTCTGGAGGCTTATGAATAGATCCCTGTACCTCATGAAGATCGGAAGATATTCGTAACCAAATGGCCTGCTCCTCTGGAAATCCTGCTCCCCGATAAGGTTCAAGCCGGGATTTCCAGATACCTTTATCCCTGATATCACATTGACCCTGTTACCTCTCTTGAGAACGGCTACGCCAGAGCGCCGCAATAGAAGTTGCTCAGGAAGAACGGTCGACTGGTCCGATCCATCGCTCAAAAGCTTGGCTTTGATTGGAAGCAGCTTCAACGATAACCACCTCCTTTCCTTCAAGACCGTCATGAGGAGTGAGATGGAAAGGACTGTAAAGCAGAGTTCTCTTGGAAATGCGACACCATACCTTGTCGATGCATAGAACGCCGTTACGGTAAAGGCTGTACAAAGAACCGCGATCGCCTCGGTGTTCAAGTTTGGAGACATCTATCCTGGAACCAGCCAGCCAAAGAGTGAATTCGCTAATTCTCCTAGTCCTCCCACCAAGCTTGCAAAGAAGTTGTTTACGTTCGCTATGATGTTCTTGGAGACTGTAAAGACAGCGCCAAGCATTACAAGAGCTAGCACGACGAGCAGGCCCTCTTCTATGAGCTGCGACGCCCTTTGGCTATTCTTCACCTTTTTCATCCATTTCATCACCTACCACCATGTACCAAAAGAGGATATAAACTCCGATGAATCTGAGCCAGGCTCATAGGACCGCCTTCAGTAAAAGATGCGTCGCCACGTAAGCCAAAACTGGACACACGGTAATGGTGTTTAAAGGCGAAACCCTAAACCCTCGGCTTAGTAGAAGGCTTGAAGATAATATGGCTGCCAGAAATGCGATCCACAGCAAGCCTGAAGATGCAATCACTTGGTTTTGCATTACACCGATTGAGCTCGATACTAGCTGCTGCATTAGTGGAAAGATGTCAGCAAGTATTGCAACAGAGATGGCGTTTGTTGTGGCCAGAATAGAAGCCTTGAACCTGCCCTCTTTCAGTACAAGCTCCCGCTCTCTAGAAAGAATGTCGTTCTTCCTAAGAAGTCTTAAGAAGTCCTTGATGATCTGGAAAGCATGTGCAGAATCCTTACCGAGAACGGAAGATACTAGGACAGCCAGCTTCCTGCTGGTACGATCGGCATAATCGATCTTCAACAGGCATCGGGGCAATGATTCCCCGCATTTCATGCTGGAAGTGATCTTTTGGATAGCTGGGGTTATGTGCATGTTTTGGCACTCTCGAGCGGCCTCCTCGAAGGCCCGTTCAGGTGAACTTCCAACCTCTAGGCGACCTGCAAATATCGTGTAGAAATGCTGCCACTCCTTAGAATCTCCACGCCTTGATCCAAGATCTTTTTCTGAGAAACAATAAGCCATGATGAAACTTGCTGATGAGATGGATGATGAAAGGGGCAGATCTCCTGTGGTAATATATGTTGACATAAAAACTATTCCTGCCAACAAAAAGAATGCAAGCATGAAATTATGCTTCTTCAAAGCATGTTCACCGAAGCCTCGAAAAGCATCTTCGAGATCACCCACATTACCAATGAGAACAATGGAAAGAACAACGCTAAGAAGGAAACCACAAAACCTCCAAGCAGGGCGGACAGTATTAAGGCTGAGAATGGCAAGAAAAAGGCTGCGAAGAAGTATGCAGGCAGCAGAGCATCAAGACGTCTGGTAAATTCGGAGAAGTTCCTACGCGTGAATTGTTCTGTCTGTTCTAGGAGGTGCTCCACGTCAAGAAGGCGTGGGTTGGGTAAGAGGAGGAGTTCGACCATGTACTCTGTTGGCACACCTTTTTCTAAACGCAAAGAAGCTGCCAAGGATGAACGAACGTCAACACCATCCATCGACTCGAGAAGGCTTTCTTTCGCTATATCTGAAATGTAAGAATATTCGCCACGAGCGAGGGCCTCAGCTCCAAGAATCTCAGATCCAGTTACTGCCAATGAAAAGGCCAACTCTGCTGCTGCACCTGAGAGGTGCTTCCCTATCTCCATAGCCCTAGCTGCATTTTTTCTACTGACCGATGATGAGAAAAACCTGTAAAGAAGGTAGAATGACGAAGCCCAAAGCATTATGCCAAAAGGAAGGGAGATTGCAGAAAAGGAGATTGCGGGCAATGAAAATGCGAAGGCCTTTGCCACATGGGTAGACATTCTTCGAATTGACCTTACAACTCCATCCTTTGGTGGTCGAATTGGCAGTTTCAGCCTGATTGGATTCATCTCAAGACTTACCTCCACCATACTCTACGGTCGCTTCGCTAGTTGGCATGTGTTTAGTTTCGAAAAGGCGGAATCTCTTAGAGACCCCTGCATTGAACAAATCGAACTCCTTAACTACTTTCGAAAACGCCAATCTTTCACATCTCGAGGAAAGGTCTTCGAGAAAATTTCTGTACAAATTCAAAATTAGGATGACCTCTTCCTTTGACAAGGGATACTCCTCCAATATTCTTCTTACAGTGTTCGAGCTAGAAATTTCGAGAATGGGAACAAGCTCTCCAGATTCAAAGTCGTAGCGGAATATGTCACTCACGATTGGTTGATCTTCACCCTCGAAGACGAGTTCACTTATCCTCGTTACTTTTCTCCACATCCCATGGAACCCCATGAAGTTCTTGATCAAGATCAGCAATTCAAGTGACTTGAGATCTTCCTTGGACACATTGTGCTGGATTAGGAACCGCCTGATCAACCCTTCTGGGGAAGTTGCATGTACAGTGTGAATAACTCTGAGACCGGAGGCCAAAGCTTGGAACAGTGCTCTGGAGTGCTCAGCCGTCTGAACCTCGCCAAGAAGAACGTAGGTTGGATTTCTATGTAGTAAGCGGGTTGTCTCAACGCTTTTCAAGCGGACAGATGGACCCTGTTCAAGCGGATCGACCTGAATCCTGACTTGGTGCCTACCGTGTTGAAGCTGGGGAATGCTTTCAACAACATCCTCGATAGTTATCTTTCGCCACCAGCTGGGCGCGCACATGTCTATGGCGTTGAGAAGTGTTGTTTTTCCAGAACTCGGTTCTCCGACGACGCTCATGGTCCTCCTGAAAACGTAGCAAAAGAGCAAGAAGGCGGCAGACCCTACATTCAGAGTCTTGTTGGCTATGAGGTCAATTATAGTCATTGGAATCCGTCTGTACCTTCTAACATCGACAGCCGTACCGTCTCTGGTCAATGGAAATGCATCGATTGAGGCACGTACGTTGAAATCGGCGCACGAAAGATCGGCCTTTATTGATGGAATGGAATAATCTAACCTCTGGTTCGTCTCCCTTCTTAAGTGGGTAACGAAGTGCTCGACATCCTTCTCGTTAAGCCTAATGTTTGTGAGGCAGCGGTTCCAAACCTCGTGGTCCAAGTACGCTTTATTGTGCGGCGCATCTAAGTAGAACTCATTTACCCTATCGTCAACAAGTAGGGCGTAGTACTTTCCAAGCCCTACAGAAGAGTATGCTGCATGGGAACATGCAGCCCACTCCACATCCTTTGGAGGTCGATCGTAGCAAAGCAAAGTAATATGTTCTTCAGCGCAACGCCTCCTCCAGTCGATCAGATCCCTGAAATCATGAAGGTATTTCCCCTCGAATCTCGACCTTAATCTGAGGAGATGGGCCAGTTCGAAGACAAGCCGAGCCGTTCGCTGATCTAAGAATGAAACCGAATAGATTGGATTCACGTATTTTGGAGATTCAAGGATCCTGATGGAAAGAGGGCCTACCCTGTACGTATCTAGTTCTGTTATGGTAAAGCCGTCCGTTACAGGCTTGCGATCGACTAGGGGAGGTTCATAGGTGCTATCCTGAAAATCCTTCCTAAGAGAATGCAGAAGGCTCTTTCTGGCAAAATCCTTTAACGTTTCTTGCTTTATCCAAGGCAGATGACCAAAGAGTCCATGAATACTAATGTTCAGAGAGCCCTCATCTTTTTTGATCAGTGAACCATCGTAAATCTCACCAAGTTCCGTATAAACCTGGAACAGGTTACGAACCGAATCATCTCGGAAGGAACTGGAGAGATACTTGATGTAGGCCTCATCCAATGTCATTCTGACGGCGCTAGCGTAAGCCCTTACCCATTTGGTTGAGAAGGGGCTCAAAATTTTAATTCCCTTTGGCGATCTTATTGACATCCTGCGCAATTTTTTGAAGTGCATGCTCCAAAAAACGAAGACTGAAAAACACATTTTGGCATCTTCCTGTCCAAATGGGCATACAATGGTCAAAGATCTGGAATTATCTGAAAATGCAATAAAGCAATTTAAGGAGCATCGGAAGCCTTTTTTGACAATTTCTTTATCCTGGCTCAATCTTTCTCAGCCTGTGATCTGCAGTAAACTCCTTGTTCCGATCTCTGCAGGAGCCTGATCTCTGAAGCAAGGGCCGCAAGGTCCCTTGATAGGCCGTTAACCTGCAGACGCGTTTCTGCTATAGCTTCGCGCAGGATTCTGCTTTCCCTTTTAACAAGGTCTATTTCGTCTAGAATTGCAGAAAACAGTTCCTTGCTTGCTTCGTCCACATTGCACACCGCACACATCATTCATCGGTGCTTATATACTCCAATGAAAAATCTGGTGATCATGCTTGGACAATATGGGATTGATGGCAGATAGCCTGTTTCTACCCCTATCTTTCCATGCTTCTTTTTCTGACATCAGAACCAAGGCGATACCTGCGAGCACGGAACTGATGCTGCTCGTTTCCAGTGCCCTAATTTTTGTCATCAGGGTCTTAAATTCAGGTTTTCAAGCTATTTTACCTGCAATGATAAACAATGCTCCTCCGCTCTTGATCATGTTGGTCTCTTCGATTTCAGGGAAAAGCGGCATCGGGGATCTTGAATATGCGACCTCCATGGCCCTGTTCTACCCTGACCTGATCGGTGCAAGGACCTTTACCGCATTACCGAGCATATTTGGAGATTTTAGAATCATTGCAAGCGTTGCATCCACAGCATTGGCGAATTCTATCATGATCGCTTGGCTCATCGTCTTCTCAAGGTCTATGGCAAGATGGTTTGTGGAACGGAAACTTCCAAGCGCGAGCGCGTACATCATAGCCCTTGCTGTTCTGATCCTTGTTCCTAGAGTCATGATATTGGCCCCACTATTCATGAAATCTTTGATCAAACGTACGCAACCCATAGCTAACTTGCCTTTCATCCCCATCATGTTCGCCGGTTTTTTAGCAGCACATTATGCCAACGCGATCCTTCTTTGAAGGTGAGATGATGGTCGAACTCTCTGAAAAAGCTTTTGCATTGTCGATTTCCATGATACTCATAGTCACAGGATTCAAGATATCGCAAACTGTTCTCTTTCCGAAAGTTTCGACCGCTGCAGCGCTTGTGCAGTACAATGCTTTGGTTGAGAGGTTGAGGCAAGGGCTGCTGCAAGCAAGCGCCACACCAGTTAGACTTCAATTCGATTCCTCCATGCCTCCTGGAGTTACGATATATGGAGATGGAAAGGCTTTGGTCTTGAAGATAGAAACTTCACTTGGGAGCAGAATCGACAGAATCCAGACCTCTTTGAATGTAGCAGTCCAAGTATCGGCTCAATCTGGAGACATCACAGTCTTCATAGATTCTACCGATGGAGAGATTCTAATCAAGATTGGAGGCAGGTAACATGCCATCCGAATCGCTGGAAAGCCATCTTGAAAACGTTGCCTGGATAGCTCTATCCGCATCGCTTCTCTTCATGTCTACATCTGCTATGGGCAACCTAACATCAAGGTTGGAAAGTCAGAGCGTACGTGCTGTGGCGCTACTCATCAAGGAATGTGTTGAGTTGTCTTGGCAAACCGGTTGCACGCTTAAGGTTCCATTTTTAGACACACTTGGGGCGGGTAAACTCAGGCTGGTTGTAAAGAATCGCGCAGTTATAGCAATCGGCGATCAAACCACCTTCCAAGTTAGCGTGGAGGCACCGGTCAAGGACATAGAAATTGTGCAGGGCAGGACTTACAAGATAGCGAGAGTTCTTGACAATGTCGAGATCGAGGAGGTAAAACAATGAGAAAGGCAGGTTTGTCCGAGTTATCCAGCACCAACATGCTGGTTGTACTTTTGATAATCGGTCTTATCTTTCTGTCGCAAACGCTGGATCAACAGATCCAGAAGGTAGCTGAACTTTTATCACAAGCGGAAGCAACAAAACCTTTCTTGACTCAGCATCCTAAACCTGACGAGAAACTAGCTACTGGGAGTGAAGGAATCGATGCACACGATACTTGACTCGATGGCAGCAAATTCCGCCATATGGATCCTATTGTGCATAGCATTGCTAGCCACAGTCCAGACTGAGCATGTCTCCAAAGAGCTTAAAGAATCGTACTTCGCGTCCCAAGCCTCAAGCATCATGCAGAAGGCTGAATCGCTCGGTTATGTCGATGCTTTGGCTCGATGTGGATGGGATTTGCAATCTGCGGACTCCTTGATGCTAAAAATCGTTCAGTTATGCCCAAGGGGGATGCTCTGCACGATTATCTGGAAAACCGAGAAGGGAGAGGTTATCAAAGCGATTGGGACGCAGGATCTTGGAGTTGCCGGATATGTAACAATTATTGTGTCTACGCCGACGCAAATAACTTATTTGACCCTTGGGGTTGGCGAAAGATGAGAAAAGCCTTCTTTTTAGCCACAACATCTGTGATAGTAGCCTACCTAACAGTATTGCTGGTTCAAGGAATCAACAATGATATATCGATGGTACACGAATTGGCCATTCAGAGATCCTCTGTGATCAAACTTTCATCTTGTGCAGATTCGATTAAAGAGGATCTGCCAAGATATTTGAGGATTGAGGTGGAAAAGGAGGTATTTTTATCGGCTGAGCTTGGTAATTTGCCAGATCCCTCAAATATTGAAACAAAAAAATGGATCGATGCAGCGATCGAGTATCTCAAAAGGCAGAATGTTAAGGCTGAGATTGAAATAGAGATTCCTGTTTTCAGGCGGACGGCTACGAATCCTGAAGGTGCCATTGAGTGCGTTGTTCCTCTTCGGTATGCGCTCAAAGACCAAAGCTGCGAAACCGAGCTTGAGGATCAGGCTGATGTGATTTTTATAGTGCCTGTAAGGATTTATTTGATCAATGACATGGCTTCAAGTTTCCGAGCAACGGTCATCTCGAGAATAAAGCGCCTTTTCATGCAGAACATCGGATCCGATTACCAAGATGTAAGAAAAACTATAATCAAGACAATAGACGAGTATGAAAGCAACTGCGAACGAATTGACCTTTATTTTAGGGCTTCTGTAGATTCGGAGGTTGTTCGCGACAACGAGACGGTCAGGGTCAAGTTGTCATTCGAAGATACTCAAATAACGGACATGAGTGCGCTAGCCCAAGTAGTAGTTGATGGAAAAATCACGAGGGTCACTTTCAAAGCACAGGCAGCCACGATCACGCTTTCATTCAAGCGCCATTAGCTTTGAGAAGGTTCAACAGATTCTCTTCCAGAGAGCGTAATGAATCCTTGATGTCTTCATAAGTTTCTCTGACGCTGTACTCGAGCGTGCCCGATGCAAGAGCAACAATCCTCTGGGAGATCGGAGATTTCACAGAGGTGGGGGAAAGGAGCCTCGTACTAGCGTAAACAACCGCTGAGGCAAGGAGAAGGGGGTTACGACCTCCTCTAGCATCTGGACCAATTCCTTCTAGTAATTTTTTGGACAAGAAAAAGAGCTTTTGTAGAAGTTGAAACCGATCTTCGCAACCACATCTTCTCAATATTCTGTTGTCCAGTGAGGATACAAGTCTATCCAAGATTCTGTAGAGGTAATCTTCGCTCTTGCAGATGGCGCGGCCCGATTCGACCAAGAAACCTGCCTTCAGTATATCCCTAGTCCGGAGTTCGACTCCCCTTCTTGCGAAAGCTTTCAAAACCTCCTTCATGGAAAGGGTCGTTGCGTTTGAAAACTCCCTTGCTACATAGATTAGGCAACAGGCAGCCAAGGCTGCGTGCCTGATACCACTACCGCTAATCTTTGGTGCTGACCTACGGTATGCGAGAACGGCGGACTCGGTCACCGGCTTTGGAAGGTGCAGAAGCTCCGAAACACTCCAAATCAATCTTGAAGTCCTTAGCTCGCTGCTGCCGGACCTTGACCTCATTTTTGAAGCGGCGTTTCTTAGGCGCAGATAAAATTCCTCTCGCTGCGGGAGAATCACCTGACTCTTTCCATCCTTAAGCGCAATTCCATCATTCAGGATTTCGGAACCGGGTCCACCTACAAAGCCAGGGCTGTAGCCAATAAAGCGAGAGCCCTCTGTGAAAACTCCATTGGGTGGTACTTCTAGGACATCGATACAACTTTGTACCAAGCCACAAGAAGAGCATACAAGTTCATGGCCCAGAACAATCACCTTTCCACCACATTCCTTGCATAATTGAATGCCGTCCAAACTATCTTCTTCTGAAATAACGTTGAAATGGCTCAATTATATCCAAATAAACAAAATAATTGGTTTAATATAATAATAACCGACAAAAATGGCAGTTTAACCTATTTTTTCGTTAATTTAAAATGATTTGATTGTATGTGAGTCCCCTTTCCGAAAACGAAGACCGCAAGCCTAAAACATGCCAGTGTGAAAGGTGGATGGCAAGTAAATTGCAAAGAGTTTCCATTACAAGCGGGCTTACAGATCTGATAGGGAGACAGGTTACAGTGATCACAATGGATCGGGAAATTTACAAAGGCACTTTGCTTGCCATATCGCCCGACAACCTATCGGTATGCCTTGGAGACGCCATCGATGGGGAGGGAAAGAGATTCTACAGGGTTGTGCTCAATGGTAGCACTGTATCAAAGATAGTTGTTGAGAAGATCCTTGTAGATCTTAGAAAGCTTGCAGAGAGAATCGAAAGGGTATTCCCAAAGATGGTAAGACTTAACGAGGAAGCTGGAGTCATAATTGTGATGGATAAGATAAGAGTAGATGAAAAGGGTGTTGTTGAGGGATCTGGGCCTGCAGCTGAAAGGGTTGGAGCCATCTATAGGGAGTTTGTACATGAGCAGCAAGCTCAGCAATCAACCTAGCTCAAGTTGTCCATGAAACCTTTGCGTGTGTTTTGGGTTCGATTCGGATATTCACTCTCAGAACCCTGCGTCAAGAAAGCCAATAGCGCAGATACGACTGCCGAAGCCGCAGGAACATCTGGAAAAGATTCTCCAGCGATCTCACCAAGCATGCAGCCACCGGAAAAGCCCAAAAGCCTACCGATTCCAGCAAAAACTCCAGCAGCACCCGTTACCTGCCCATCGAAACTCTCGAGGCCAAGTTTGCTCGCGGTCTTGTAAGAACTGAGATCGTTTGCACAGAAGTATACCCTCCTAGGAACTGCGGACATGGTCTGGTATGCGCCAAGGGTTATGACAGAATCACATCCAAAGCGCTTCGCTTCACCCAAAACTGACCACGCGAATTCATGCTGAAATTCGGGCGAAGGCTGGGAATTTGCGGTCAAGATGAGAAGCCCTTCCGGAAATTTGGTCAAGGATCTGTAGCGCATGCTTGCTCCCTGGATGCTTACGGTTCCTGAACGATTGGCATAAGTGCCCCTCAGGAATATATATGGGTGAAATCTGGCAATTAGCTTGGCCTTTTGGCCATCTTCGACTGAGAGCAAAATCTTGGCAGCGGTGGCACCTACCAAACCAAGCCCTGGAAGGCCGACAACTAGAACCCTTGTGGATTTAGGAGGTTCCGAGAAGCGCTTAACTAATACCCTTTTCATCAGCCAAAGGCAAAGGTTGGAGCATAAAAAACATGCGTTTACAGTCATGCGAAGCTGCATTCGAGGTGAAGCACAAGGATGTTCTTGGCAGGATAGGCTACCTTACAACCTGCAGGAAGAGGATAGAGACGCCAACTCTCCTCCCAGTCATAAATCCCTCAAAACTTGTCTTGACCCCCAAGGAACTGGACGAAAAATTTGGTATTAAGGCTCTGATAACGAATGCATATCTTGTAAAGAAGCGCTTTGGACAAGAAGCGATAGAAAAGGGCATTCATAGGTTGCTGGACTTCGAAGGGCTTGTCGTAACCGATTCTGGGGCATATCAAGCTCTTAGATACGGGAGAATAGACATGCAACAGAAGGAGATATTGGATTTCCAAGAGGCTATCCACCCAGATGTAGGGGTCATACTGGATGTGCCAACGGGTAACTCTGATGCCAACCAAGCCAAGTTGACCGTTGAGGAGACAATAAGAAGAGCTGATGAAGCTGTAAAGCTTAGGAGAAAGAAGGACATCGCGTGGATTGGACCTATACAGGGCGGCACGCATCTTGACCTTCTCGGGTTCTCTGCAAGGGAGATGTCGAAGAGGCCGTATCCGATCCTTGCGCTTGGTTCGCCAACGGTCGTCATGGAGAGGTATCGGTATAGAACGTTGGTAGACATGATCGTGACAACAAAGATGAATATTCCTCCATCAAGGCCGCTGCACCTTTTTGGCGCTGGCCATCCATCGATGCTGTCCTTTGCTGTCGCCTTAGGTTGCGACCTTTTCGATTCAGCTGCCTATGCACTCTTCGCGTATGAGGACAGGTACATGACCGAGGACGGAACTTTGAAATTGGAGAACATGGAGTATCTGCCATGTGGTTGCCCCACGTGCACCAAATCTACAGCTAGCGAGCTGAAAAGTCTTGGGCCGGACGAGAGAGCGAGGAAACTGGCAAGCCATAACCTTTGGGCAACCTTGCTTGAGATCAAAAAGATCAAGCAGGCGATATGCGAAGGAAGACTCTGGGAGTTGCTTGAGAGAAGGTCGAGGGCCCATCCGGCACTCCTTGAGGCTTTTCGAGCCCTTGGGAAGTATGCTGGGTTCCTAGAGAGGCACTCGCCGTCCAACAAATCCCATGGTATCTTCTACTACGGAATTGAGTCAATATACAGGCCGGAGATTGTGCGTTTCAGAAAACGACTTGATAGATACATAAGGGGCATTGCCAAACCATGTACTATTGTGCTTGTCACTCAACCATGGGGGCAGCCTTCGGAGACATTCATGGAAAATGCCAAAGCTGTTGCTAAAAGGTATTTGGGATCAAGTTATAAAGATGCCTTAACCATGGCCTTCGTGCCACCGCTAGGTACAGTTCCTATGGAGCTGCTCGATGTGTATCCTGTAGGAAAGATAGCAATTTCCTCGGATTTGGACAAGGAAACCATTTATGAAGCTGTCAAATTTAGCCGCAAGATCTTGGCCAAGATAGGGCACAACTCGATAACGATCACAGATGGGTCGCCTCAGGCTGAAAAGATTCTAAAAGGAAGGACATGGCCTGGACCGAAAGCGATCGCCAACCTTTTTAAGGAGGACATTGGGGGGTATAAGCAGAAAACGTTCGAAAGAACAAGAGAAAAGATATCCAGTTGAAGCTAACATTCTTGGGTGCTGCATCGGAAGTCGGAAGATCGTCAGTTTTAGTGCATACGGAAAGAACGAAGACTCTTCTCGACTTTGGCGTGATGCTGGACCATGATATTAGGTTTCCATCCTATGTTTCACCAAAGGATATTGGACAGATAGTGCTGACGCATGCCCACCTAGATCACTCGGGTGCAATTCCCGTCCTTTTCATACATAAGGAGATTCCCGTCATGACCACGAAGCTAACGGCCGAGTTGACAGATGTTTTGATAGCGGACTTTATCAAGGTGTCAGGGTACTACCTTCCTTTCGAAACGCTTGAACTTGATAGGATGCTACAGTCCACCACACACTGCAGCTTGGGAAGAACAGTAGCGATGCAGGATATCGAGATCACGCTGTTGAATGCTGGGCACATCCCAGGTAGCGCCCAAATCTATCTTAAATCTGGAGATGCAAGGCTGCTCTACACTGGGGATATAAATACAACCCAAACCAGGTTAATTAGGCCTGCGGATACCAACTACCCAGATGTAGACTATGCCATAATGGAGAGCACCTACGCGACGATTGAGCACACAGATAGAAAATTGCTTGAGAAGCAATTCACTGAAAAAGCGAGAGAGGTGGTAGAAGGGGGTGGAACGGTGCTTGTCCCAGCTTTCGGAGTTGGCCGTTCGCAGGAGATTGTGTGCGTGCTCTACAAGAATGGATTTCCACACCCCATCTACATCGATGGAATGGCTGAGCGAGTAGGCAAAATACTGTATGAAAACCTCGACCAACTTGCGGACTCAGAACTCTACAGGAAAGCGATGAAAAACGCTCACCGGATAGACAATTGGAAGGAGAGGAAGAAGATCGTCTCAAAGCCTGGAGTCATCGTCTCTCCTGCAGGGATGCTCAAGGGAGGCCCAGCTTCCTTTTACTCCGAGAAGGTTTCGCAGGCCCCGAGAAATGCAATATTTTTAGTAAGTTTTCAGATTCCGGGAACTCCAGGGAGGCTGCTTCTGGAGAAAAACATCTTGGCAGTTCGAGGCAGGCTCTTGAAGGTTAGCGCCCAAGTTGAGAATTACGATTTCTCTTCCCATTGTGGGAAGAAGGAACTCCATGGCGTTATTGAAGGAGCTTTCGCGCAGATCGACGCGCAAGATCTTTGTAGTCCATGGTGAGCATGAAAGTAGCCTTGCTCTTGTGGAGGCTGCAAAACAAGAATTTGGATTGGAGGCGGAAATACCGGAGGTAGGAAGAGAGTATGTACTTTAGGATTTCTTCTTGGATTTTTCGAAGTCTGTGATCGGACATCTTATTTTTTTGATTATTTCGTCAGCCTCGTCGGGCGATACCTTCATGGTGAAAAGCCTGCCCGCCTTCAGCTTTAACTTTACATCGTTTCCAGATCTTTTCACAACGCATTCTGAGGCAAGGTCCGCAAGCTTCAGGAACTTGTCCCGATCTTTGATCTCGATGGGCATTTGAAACGGCCTTGAGGCACAGTACAGTAATATAAGTGTTAGGAGCTAGACAGAGTACGGAAACCCAAGCAACCGCTCCTTGTGCTCTCAGAACATTAATAGATAGAGCCAACTTATCCGATTTGGGCGAGTGCCCACGAACCCCAATAGACTATGTTGTTCTACTTTAGCATATTGTATATGCTGAGACCGAAAGACTTATTCAAATTGAATGGGTATATGATGGAGGGTCGGTTGTCCAACTTGGTTAAGACGCCACTCTCACAAGGTGGAATCACACAGGTTAGGATATGGTGGAATGGAGATTGCAGGTTCGAGTCCTGCCCGACCCATTACCCAATAGGCTTGTTGGCTTTCATATGGCACACAGTGCCTACTGACATCTAAGGAAAGCTATGAAGCTGGTGCTTACCAAACTACTTCCACTTATTCTTTTGAAAATATAGTTTCCCTCGTACTTCCAAAATTTGGGCAAATGATAAAAAAGGTGAGCGTTCCCGATATACTTGAAGGCCATGCTAGGATGTGGAACGAGCAATGCTGGTATCGATGCTAACCGTACCCGTACTTTCCTCTCAACTCTCTTAGTATCTTTTTCAGCTCATCTCGGGATGGAAAGCTTATGGCTCCGACCGGGCAACGATGCCTGCATGATTCGCAGCCCACGAGGCACTCGTATGGCTGAGCAACTACAACCTTATCTCCTTCATGCGCAAATACTTTATGATCACATTTTTCGAGGCAAATACCACAGTTTGAGCATAAATCATAGTTGATCTTTGGATACCAAGGTATCTCGTTTCTAGGTAAGCCCAAATATTTTGTTTCAGTCAACTATAATGCCTCCAGTTCTTAACTTAATTCCTATAGTTCACTTTCTTTAACTATGAGCCGATTTTCTTATCTTTTCAACAGTTTCGGCGACCCGTTTCATTGCCTCTTGAGTTTCCATATTCCTTAGATCTAAGGGGATGACTTGCTTGTCAAAGTCGAGTCCTTTGTCAGAGAAGGCATCCTTGAACATTTTCCTTTGCATCCTTGGATCGCATCCACCAACGATGTAAATTCTGTCACTTTCACTTTTCACTAGATAATCCCTCCAAAATTTATCTCCGTCGGTAACGCATAGCTGTGGGTGGACTATGGCATACTCAACATCGAGTTCATTCCTGACGAAATTTATGAGCTTCCAAAGATCCAGTTTTGCAAATCCTGGGCACTCTCCTGTGCAGAAACACATTATGAATCTAGGCAGATTGTTTTGGCTCATATGTGGTATTAATGAAAAATTGATATATTTAAATATATTGTTTTAAAACTCAAAGCTGATGCTTATATCATTTTACGCCCTTATTTTTCGTTAAAGATTTATGAGCTTTTTATACGTGGTTGGACGTGGTGTGTTTAGGATGAGGATTCGTGTAGAGTTTATCGGTCAGCTTAGGGAAGCTACGGGATGCAGTCAAACAATGGTAGATATCGAAAAGGACAGCAATCTCCTAGACCTAGTAAGAGCTTTGGCCAAGAGTTATGGAGCAAAGTTCGAGGAAAGGGTCTTCGTGATTGGCACAGCGAATGAGATTGTTGATGACCTTTCAATACTCCTGAATGGCAGGGTTATTCCCAGAGACAAAGCTTCATCTACAGAGCTGAATGATAATGACACAGTCGTCTTGATGCCCGAGGTCATCATATGATTCAATTTATGGCTTCTCAACCGCTATGATTTTCTTTTACAGTCAAAACATACCTGCGTATCAGTATTTGTCCAAAACTCTTTGCCACAAATCGTGCACACAACTCTACGGAGCATCCGGTTCCAGCTTTCTCCACTATCCTGCAAGGTCTGACCTGTTTTGGGGAAGCTTATGGCCTTATGGGGGCAGACCGGTTCGCATGCGTTGCAGCCATTCATGCAATTTGAAGGATGGGCGACAACAGCCTTTCCTTCCATTATCTCGAAAACGCCGTTTGGGCAGAAACGAATGCAGCGGGGAGCATCGAGTTTTTCACATCCATCGCATCGGTCAGGAAAGATAGTCGGAAACCAAGAAACTGAGTGACCCGTCATTTGGCTGTTAATGATAATGCTGCAAGGAATAAGCTTTTTCCTTCTTTGAATAAATTCAACCAATCTTCCAATTTGTATATGTCCTGAAAAGAAAAGTATTAGGCCTGCGGAATTCCATGGGAGTGTTTTAGCTGTATTAAGAGGGGGCAAGGTGGTTCAAAGCTTACTTCCTAACTTGAAAACAGAGGGCATTGGAATGCGGTTTCGATAAATTTACACTTTCGAAGTGGATATGTATTTAAATATCGTATTCGATGGTCTTTGACGATGCCTTAAAGGGAGACTTGCTGGACGTGCCCAAGTCTGAATTGGATGGAAGACTAACCAGATTCATTTGCTCTAGAACACGCCCGATTGAAAATGTATCAAAGTACATTGCCGAGTTAAGGCGGATCGCAAAAGAGCCTCAGAAAGATGAAAAAATGCGTATGCAAAGCAAAATTTTCAAGGCCTTGGCAAATAATACAAGATTGAAGATAATTAATCTCCTAATGTTTCATGAAATGTGCGTCTGCGAAGTTATGTACGCTTTGGATTTAACTCAGCCAACGGCGTCACACCACCTTGGTATATTAGAAAGCGCGGGTTTGGTTAGGCATAGAAAAGAGGGAAAGTGGGCCTTTTATAGCTTGGTAAATCCGCAACTTGTGAGAAACTTGCAGAGGTTATTGTAGAGGAGTAGCTACTTTCTATGTCCTTTAACGTGAAACTGTGAGATCCTTAAAATGATAATAATATATTTAAATATGTTATTTTAATAATTTTGCCGTGAGAAGATGAGTACAAAGTCATTTGGAACAATCAAGATACTTGGCCCAGGATGCCCAAGATGCATGGAGACGGAGAGGCTGATTATGAAAGCCCTTTCTGAACTCAAGATAGCAGCTGATGTGCAGCACATCAGAGATCCGAGGGAGATGGCAAAATTTGGAGCTCTCTTCACTCCAGCCGTCATAGTGAATGGCAAGGTCGTATCGCAAGGAAAGGTACCAAGTTACGAGGAAGTCAAAAAGTGGTTCTCAGAGGCAGTATCTAAGTAGGCGGTTAAAGGTATGGAAGACAATTTCAGGCGAATAAGAGTAGCGTTAATGCTTTCATTCATTATTCTTGTCTTCTCGGCCCTCATCTATTCAAGGATAATGGCATACTCGCTAGCTCCAACAATTAAACCAGCCCACCTGCAGAGCCTCCCTATCTGGCAGATTCCGATCGCATACATCTGGGACTACCTCAGCCACGGCGTGATATGCTTGCTCTTCGCCTTCGTTGCCGCTGGTTTAGTGTATGAATTTGCGCCGAAGTCTTTGATCACTAGGCACATGGGAAGTAGAAAGGTGCAAGGATATGCTTTGGCTGCAGGATTTGCTCCATTCTTCACAGTCTGCTCATGTACTATGGTTCCCTTATTTGCCGGGATTCTCTACACTGGTGCTGGAATCGGCCCAGCTATCTCTTTCCTTCTTACGGCTCCTGCCGCAAATATATTGACAATACTGCTGACAGGTGAGATCCTATCATGGGAGCTTGCAGCAATCAGAATCCTTGCTTCGCTCGTTACGGCCATTACGGCTGGAGTTATTATATCGAGAACACCTTGGGGAAGGAAGGTTGAGACTGAACACAAGCAAGACTCAATTAATGTTGCAACCAATCTAGAGGTTGTAAAGCCACCCCTTGATGAGAGGTTGACGAGTGCTCTGAAGTTTGGGGGGTTCTTGGGCAAGCAGATACTCCCATATTTCTTCTTTGGGCTCGTAATTGTCAGCTATCTGGAGGCATTCCTTCCTGAGGAGATCGTCGCAACCTACCTAACTGGTGTTGGCGGGGTTCTTCTCGCGTCGGTCATTGGAGGACCATTGTATACTCCAACCCTTGTCGAGATAGTGCTTGGCAGGAGCTTGATGAGCTTGGGGATGTCAAAAGCGGCGCTGCTTTCGTGGCTCATGGGACAGCCTTACGACATACCGAACATGGTTGCAACATCGAGGATCGTGAAGTGGAAGGTAGTCATCACTTACGCGTTCATCGCTTGGTCCTTCAGCGTAATATTCGGGCTTTCTTACGGGTTAATATCTGGAACTATATGAGACATTGAACTCATTCATTATTTTAGAAATAGTTGCAAAAAAATATTTCGCACTCTATCTGTTTTGTTTTGCTTTCCTAGATGATGTGCGCTACTGTTCTTTCAGATTTAGCCGCAACTGCCACAGCTACATCCACCGTCTCCTTTTGAGCTACCTGAGCCTGTCACGAAAAGGTTTTTGACGAAAACTTTCCTCCAGCAATCGGGGCATACCC
>CAZWAU010000123.1:0-14639 GCA_964631995.1 uncultured Nitrososphaerota archaeon | reverse complement strand
GATTAAGATAAAAATCCAAGGAACTTTTTGCGTCTTTACTTCAGTTGTCATTTCAGACTCCGGGACATCCATATTGTTATGTTTATAAAACTTTTCATATTTATAATATCCTTAGTTTAAAATTGCTCAAGATCCGATTAGCTATTGGAAACTCTCAGTCACATGATCGCAATTCTATACTTTGCGCGTTTGACACCTAAGTATTAATGGCTTGAACTTTTGCAGAAGGTTTAATATCGGTTTGGCCAATCCCAACTCACAAATTTAATAATAGATACCATTATATGCTTTAGGGAAAATATCTATCGCCACAATCTCTATTAAGTGATGCAATTTGGTTCAAATGATCAAGAAGGCGATAAACTACTGGTCATTTCCCGGAGGACTAGAAGGAACTAAGGATGTCCGGGAATGCTTGAAGGAAGCGAAGGGGTTCGGTTTCGATGCAGTAGAGCTTTGTCTTTCCGATAAGGGCGAGGTAAGCCTTGAGTCGGATTATAGGCAATTGGACCGGTTGGCAAAAGATGCAAATGCGATGGGCGTCGAGATCAGCAGCCTTGCATCTGGTTTGCTGTGGAGCTTTTCTCTAACGAGCGAAGATCCCTCGATAAGAGAGAGGGCCAGGAACATCGTGAGAAAGCAGATCGAAGTAGCATCAGCGCTTGGAACCGACACAATTCTCGTTATACCAGGAGCTGTTGATGTCTTCTTCATGCCAGGAGGCGAGGTTGTTCCATACGATGTCGTCTACGAAAGGCTAAAGGAGGCTGTTCAGGAGCTTCTGCCCATTGCCGAGAAATATGGTGTTGCGATTGGGCTTGAGAACGTGTGGAACAAGTTCTTCCTCAGTCCCTTGGAGGTTAAGAACTTCGTGGACTCATTTAAGAGCAAATACGTTGGGATTTTCTTCGACACCGGCAACATCGTGCCTTTCGGTTATCCAGAGCAATGGATCAGGATATTGGGTAAGAGGATAAAGAGGATACATGTGAAGGACTTCAGGAGAGCTGTGGGAACAATAGAGGGTTTCGTCGACCTCTTGGAAGGTGACATAAACTGGCCCGAAGTCGTGAAGGCCTTGGACGAAATAGAGTATAGAAGTTACCTCATAGCAGAGATGATCCCTCTCTACAGGCACCATCCGATGGCAAGGATAAGGAACACCTCTACAGCTCTCGACTATATCCTAGGGCGTACAGGACTATAACCTGCTTAAGAGATCCCTCATGTATTCGAGCGCCATCTTCACTTGGCTATCGATCCTCTCTATTCCCGCTGGCTGATGCATTTCGTCAAGGCAAGGGTGGCAGAACTCATAGCATAGGTAGCCCTTATATCCAATCTCGTCCAGAGCCTTCACAAACCTAGGATAGTTGATCAAAGGTTTTCCAAATTCGAATGGGAGCAATCGCGGTTTTCCATCGCTACCCCTTTCGAACTCTCCACCAAAATGAGAGTGGACCTGGAGTTTCCCAACTTCCTTTACCGCCTGAGCCACCCAATCATCTTCCTGCCGCGTAAGGAGTGGCGCATCCAGGCAGACCTTCAAGTACTCTGAACCAACCTCCCTAACCATGTCGAGCACGTCCCTGTGGTTTCTAACTAGGGGAGCATGGTTCTGAAGTGCTAACACAATGCCATCCTCCTCTGCATATTTCACCGCCTCTTTTAGACACTTTTTCGCAAAGTTCCACTTCTCAAGTCTTGTCACATCCGGATAGTTGAACTCAGAGTACCTCCGAGTCATGTCATACGTTGCAAGACCGTCTCTAAGCGTAACTCCAGGCCAAGCTAGGAAAACTCGCACATATTTTGCTCCCAAGTCCTTTGCCAGTCTTATCTGCTCCCTCAGCATCACCATCTGATTCTCCCTAAGCTCCTCAACTGGACTCGTAAAATCCGTGTACGCCCCGATCGCAGGAAGCTCCAATCCCTCGCTTTCAATCTGCTCCCTTACTTTTTTCCTTGCATCCTTGTCCAAGTCAAGTGGGTTTCCGTGTGGCCTCTTCGCTCCTATCTCCACTCCATCGAAACCCATAGCTTTTGCTTTCGATATGAACTTGTCAAGTGTGAGCGCTCCACCCCTATACCAAGCCCCTGAATATGTAACCGAGTACAGCCCAACCTTCACCTTCCCTTCAACCTCCTGGTTTTCAGCCACCTTTCAATGGATATATGGGTAACTGCCCCATAATTTTGTTCAATAATCTCCTTAAGGTTCTTGGCCGTTTGGTGCATGCTCTTCATCAGCCGGGTGTCACGGCTTCCGTACCATATCACCGACTCGGCACTCAAGCCTTTCATTTACTATGCTTCTCCACCTCATATGCTTATCTGAGAATGCCTAATCTATCAGGTGCTCTTGAAATATTTCCGATCCTGATCCCTTTAAAATCTCCAATCCTTTTTAGGTTCGATATTTATAAGCTCGATGCTCGTGATCGGGACCTGGCCTTGAAGAAGAGCAAGCTCCTATCACGATATCTGGCTGGAAGTAGGAAGACGGCAATCTTCAGCATCACTACAAGATGCAATTGCATCTGTTCCATGTGCGGCATACCAAATATGGAAAAATACGCCATTCCTTTCCAGAAGGCCAAAAAAATACTGGATGAATGTTTCATAAATGGCGTCCTATCAATTTCACTCACCGGAGGGGAACCACTGCTCCACCCAGAATTAAGGGAGATCGCCAGCTATGCTAGGGAGAAGGGCATGTTCGTCCACATCGCCTCGAACGGAACGATGCCAGACCGATTTAAGCCACTTCAAGGTCTGATCGATTTGGTTGGCTTCAGCCTTGACAGCCACATTCCAGATGAGCATGACAAAAACAGGGGCAGGAGGAATTGTTTTGATGAAGTCCTAAGGAGCATAAAGGTCTGCCACGATCTTGGAATAAAAACAGTCGTGAACACCCCCCCAAATCAGATGATAAATGACCGGGTAGAAGAGTATATCAATTATGTTAACAACGAACTTGGATGCCCGGTTGGCTTCTGCTATCCGATGATCGATAACGGTGGGTACTACGACAAAGGGCTTAACGTCGTCAGCACTTTGACGCCGCATGATACTGCAAGATTCTTCCATGAGGTCATAAGGCTAAAGAAGAGCGGCTCAAAAATAGCTAACACGGAAGCATTCCTAAGGGAGGCGGCAGGATATGCGCTTGGGCTCAAAGTCAGTCCCTGCCGCGCAGGCGAGGCCGTCATCTGGATAGATTGGTTTGGCTCTGTACACCCCTGCTTCAACAAGAAACACATATCCTTGAACCATGGTAACGGAGTTTTCTGGAGTGCTCACGATTCAAGAACTTGCAACGAATGTTTCAACCAATGCTTTCGAGAACCTTCTTTGGTAAACAACAATATAAGGGTCATTGCGTCAAATTGGAGGTTGTACAATTACATTTTTTGACGATTAAGATATCTCGATCGCTATTCTTGGATCGATGCTCCTTATTATGGCTTCTACTTGCTTCACAGCCAAAACGGACTCTTCCAAGTTCCACGCCACATACTTGATTCTTGCCAAGTTCCACTCCGGACTGAGCACTATTATCAAGACGAACTTTTTCTTTCTAACGAAGTATTCATAGCTATGCAATCTTGCCTCATAACCATTTCTTTGGAGCGCGTAAAGCAGTTCCATCCTTTTTTCAAGAAAAGTGAAGACCGACCGCATTCACCCATTGGCAATTTTATGATATGTTTATCTTCTTTCCTTTAAGCATAAAGCACCATGAAGCCAGAAAAGCTTTCGCTTGAGCTTTTGCATAAGATTTATGACGAAAGAAAGGAGGAGATCGAAGGAAAACTCCAGGAATTCAAAAAGGTTTTAGCCAAACCTGATGAATCAATATTCGAAGAGTTAGTCTACTGCATACTCACCGCAAAGAGCAGCGCTAGGGCTGCCGACAGGGCTATCAAGAGTTTAAAGGAAAAATGCCTTCTTTTACATGGAAGCGCGGAGGAGGTCGAGCAATTGTTGGTAGGTGTTCTCTACGCAAAGGTAAAGGCAAAGAGGATAGTCAAGGCAAGGGCTTTTTTCTCAACGCGAAATGGTATAGAAATAAAGTCCAGACTTCCATCCGATCCTCACGAAGCAAGGGCCTTCCTAGCTGACAACGTCGAGGGTATTGGATATAAGGAGGCGAGCCATTTCCTGAGAAATATAGGATATGATGGCCTAGCGATTCTAGACAGGCATGTGCTTAGGGGATTACATGAACTTGGTGTCATAGGCGATATGCCAAAGTCGATTACGAAGAGGAGATATTTGGAAATCGAGAAAGCCTACTTGAATTTCGCCAGAAAAATCGGCATCAAGCCGGAAGCTCTTGACCTTGTTCTTTGGAGCGCCAAGACAGGGGAAGTGCTCAAGTGACCGCTAGCCTTTTCTTCTCATACAGCGCCGACTTCCTATAAGGGCTCCTGCTTCTCCTCTTGGATTTCTTCTTTCTTTCGGCCTCGATTATCAGCTCGTCTTCTGTCTGATTGTGAACTTTCATTTTTTCCTTCCCAGAGCCGCAAGGGCACCTTTACAGCCTGATACCAAAAAACCTGTATCGCTGCCCAGCGCTATGAATCTAAATCCGTCAGCAGCGTGTCTCACAGCGTCCTCGATACTCATAGCATATATGCCAGCCGCAACTCCAGCATTCATACTAGCCTCAAGAACCTTCGATATCGCCCTCTCAACATTTGGGTGGTGCCAATCCCCCTTGTGGCCCAGCGAAGTTGAAAGGTCAGAGGGGCCAATGAAGACCGCATCGACGCCCTCCACGGAAAGTATCTGCTCAAGGTTCGTTATGGCCTCTTGAGTCTCGATCTGGCAGATAACTAGCATCTCCTCGTCTGCTGATCTTAGATAATCGATTAAATCAGCTCCGTATGAGGCAGCTCTCCTCGGTCCTACCCCTCTGTTCCCAAGGGGCGCGTACCTCGTGGCCCTTACAGCTCTTATCGCCTCTTCTTTCGTATTGACCCATGGAACGACGACCCCCAAGGCGCCGGTGTCGAGAGCTAATTTGATCAGTACCATGTCGTTCCAAGCCACCCTCACAATTGGTACTATATCGCTGCTGCTTGTGGCCTGCATCATGTTCTGCACAGTGCCTATTGACAATGGAGCATGCTCGGTATCGAAAACTATCCAATCAAATCCCTGCTGGGCCATTATCTCTGCAACATCGGCATGCCCTATCGTGGCCCAAGCACCTACCGTCGTCCTTCGTTCCCTAAGCATTTCCTTGACCCTATTTTTCTTCATCCTAAAGCCTCGAATCACAAAGGCTCTTCTTACAAGTATAAACCCTTTGCGGCAATTTTCCATCTTGCATTTCGTTCGGCAAATATTCAGCTTCAAAAAGTGAAAAACGATGGCACTAAGATCGTGCTATAGTCATTTTTATAATAACATTGCACAAAGGTTATTTCGAAGTAGCTTTGTTGGAAACCTAATTCTCGATCTGCGAGTTTTTCTCTGGGCTCATTATCCACTTTTCCAGAGAGAGACATTCCTGCGGAAATACTCCTCCATAAAATCCAATCTCATTTCCTCCTTCACATCTGTTTGCGTCTGGACAATTTATGCAAGGTGCTCCAAGGATTGATTTTAGTGATGGCGGTTTTCTGGTCGAGACGATCCTGAATGTATTTCTGCCGCAGAAAAGTGTCTTCTCTTTTCTAATGAGCTTCCAAGTCTCGAGTCTGCTTATAATCCTTGATATCTCTCTACTTGGAAGTTGAAGTAGCGTACCGATTCTTGCCTGCATGATGCCCTCCTCTCCTGAGTCAAGTATGAGTTCATACAACTGTTTTTCACGTAAGTCTCTCTTTGTCGCAAATCTCCCCCGCCTGATTTGCGATGCTCTATCATTAGGAAGAATTGATACAGATTTTTGTACATCTTCTGAGCTGAACGTTTTTTGGAGATCCTCTACATCTGGAGGTTGCCTGATGGGATACTTGATCCGCATTATGCTCATTATTTTCTGGAGTTTTTCAGCCACCTTCCTGCCCTCATCGGTCAGGGACAAAAGAACGAAATCTTCATTGCTTGATACCAGTCCCTTCTCCCTGAGCCTCTTAAGGTACTTGAATGTTCTTCTCATGCTTATCCCAGCCTTTCTGGAAATCTCCGCAACTCCACTTCCTTCCTTGGATATCGATCTCAGAACCCTTTCCTCTGTTTCGGACAGTGGTGCCTCAGTCTCGTTTATCGTAATTCGGTAGGTTACGTGACGATTAGGCTTGAGCTTCGTTACAAGCCCTTTCGTCCTAAGCCTTCTGATCGTCCTTTGGAGATCGGCCTTTGGCATTAGTCTTAGCATTTCGTCATAGTTTCTAGGTTCCTTAAGCGAAAGTAGGCATGACTCTTCATAACATCTTGAACCATGAGGAAACATCCCCTCAAGATCTACTTCCCCCAGCTCTTTGGTCAGCTCCATTCCCAAATCCGTCAATCTGTACTTTCCGTTCTCATTGGCAATGATTCCTGCCCTTTCTAAAGGTCCAGCATAATTCTTCTTTATTGTGCCAATGCTATGGTAGTAACCTTCCTTCTTCAAACTGCGCTGTAGCTCCCTTATATCTTGGGGTCCATCGAGAAGTATTCTTGCCAGCTTTATCCTGCGCCTATTCTTAATAGCATTGAGCAACCAAATTTCAGATTCTAGATTCTTTGCCTTTTCCAAGCCACTAGCAACATGCTCTAGCTTTTCTTCAGCTACGGACATCGTCTCTTTCGCCTTTAACTCCGTTAATAGCTGGAGCGAGCTTATAAATATAACGGCGTTATATTTTAAAAGGCATTTGGCAAGAATATCGCGAATAAAAAATATTCCCGAAACCGCTATATCGCATTCAATTCTCATGGTAGCTATGCGTGGCTGCAGAAACGCATGGTTGGGTATCGCCGATGAGGGTTAGAAACGTCGAAGAAAGCGATATTCAACAGATTAAGAATATCGCCTCGACTGCTTTCCAATTGCACAGGTACTGGACCGACAATAGTCTCGATAGGAAGAGCGTAGAGGACTACTATATTGCTGAGATAGATAATTTCAAGAAGGAGCTATCTGAGAACAAGGACAGGTTCAATATCTATGTTGCTGAAGATGGGGGCCAAGTTTTGGGCTACATAGTTCTAAGGATTGACGAGCTCTTGAGCAGCGCATTCAAGCAAAGATGGGGAATAATAGCATCATTCGCCCTTAGATCAGATTCAAGGGGAAAGGGAATCGGTTCCATTCTCCTTGCCAAAGCCCTCGAATGGTTCTATGAAAAGGGAGCCGAAAGGATAGATGTTTCCACAGACGCCGAGAATATTGCAGCGATCCAATGTTACGAGAAGTATGGGTTCAGAACTGTATATGCAGGCGTGACACTGACAAAGGTATTGGAGAAGCGTGCGAAGCCATGAGCGTCAAGATCGGCTACTGGGCACCTCAGGAAAGATATGAACCCTACCAGCTCCTCGAGAACACAGTCCTTGCTGAGAAGCATGGATTCGAAACAGTTGTGACAAGCGACCACTTCCATCCCTGGTTTCACACGAAAGCCAGCTCCGGCTTCGCTTGGGTCTGGATGGCCGCCGTGGCCGAAAGGACCAGAAAAATGGAGATTGGAACAGGCGTAACAGCACCAACCATGAGGTACCATCCCGCCATAGTTGCACAAGCATTTGCCACGCTTGGCTCAATGTATCCCGGGCGCATAATCCTCGGAGTTGGCACAGGAGAAGCAATGAACGAGATGCCTTTGGGTTTTGGCTGGCCGAAATTCAAAGAGAGGCTGGATCGGCTGAAGGAAGCTATCGAGGTGATTAGGGCGCTTTGGAGCGGAGATTTCATTTCCTATGAGGGTACCTTTTACAGGCTTAGAAACGCTAAAATTTACGCACTTCAAAAGAAACCTATTCCGATCTTCGTCGGAGCTGGGGGCCCGAAATCAGCCGAGCTAGCTGGAAGGTTGGCCGACGGTCTTCTCACGGTTGTCCTGTCACCTGAGTATTACAGGCAAACGATCGTTCCAGCCTTCGAGAAGGGAGCCAGATTAGCTGGAAAGGATCCAGACGAAATGGAGAAGATGGTGGAGCTGAAGCTTTCTTTCGATGAGGACTACGAGAAGGCCGAGGAGAGCTGCAGGTGCTGGATGGCAAGTGAGGTTCCAAACGTCATAAGCCTACCAATATCAGATCCCAGGGAACTGGAAAAGCTTGGGAAAAAAGAAGGTGACATCAGGGCCTGGCACATTGCTACAAATCCAGAGGACCACATCAAGGTGATCGAGGACCACATAAAACTTGGTTTTAATAGGATCCAGCTGAACAGCTCCAGCCCTGACGAGAAGAAGTTCATCACGCGTTACGGTAAGGAAGTCTTACCATACCTAAAGGAAAAATATGGAACGAACAGAAGATAATTTTACAATAGCTGATCGAAGAAAGCTTCACAATCAAGGGAGTTAAAGGTCTCAATGCTGGCTCTTGGAAATGTAGATCTGGCTGGACAAGGTGAAATTGAATTTACCGGCAGTGAAGCAAGGCTCTGCAAAGAATGCCCTTCGACCGTCTCTAGGAATGAAATAGTAGCGGTATGTGTCCTCACTCACTCTTTCAGCCGGTGCTGAAACCCATCTAGAATCCCTAAAATCCATGTCCATAGAAGTTGCGAACCAGACATCGCAGTGAAGTGATTTATTATTCGTCTCCACTTCTATTTCAAAATCTCCAATGTACTTTGTTCCTACTTTCGGCATGGGCGACCTTCCCGATACTCCCAGGGCAAAAGCTGCCAAAGAGTTCAAAACCCTGCGCCTGTCCTCTAGCGCATGGCCTGAGTTTGGAACGTAAAGGACGCTTTTCTCACCCAACAGGTCTCCATAGTAAAGGTTCAGGGAGTCGATCGTCCAGAACCGATCGTTCGTCCCATTGATTATGAGCTTTGGCAAAACAATCTTTTCTCTATAAACATATGGATCGATAGCTTCCACCAAAGATTTTCCAGCCTCCGTATCTAACTTCTCCAGCAATCCAATTTTAGTGTAATCCGAAATTTGTTCGCTATATGATCCGTAGCATTCGATTTGGTGTCTCATCTGGGACGGAATGTTTAGGTTATCGTACACCATTGGAGCTACACCCTTAACCCTCCCATCGATAGCTGCCGTAAGCCACGAAGTCCATCCCCTTTTCGAGGCACCTGTGACGATATAGCTTTCTTTTGCCCCTATCAAACCCTCAAGGAAACAGTCGAGATAATCCATCGCTTTTATGACGCTCTTTACCATTGGAAATAGGAGTGGCCAATCATGCTGTCCAGATTCGATGAACATAGCAAAAGTGTATGCCATCAATGCATCTTCATAGAGGTTGCTGAAAAGGGGCTGGTTCGGGACATCATGCAATATCGCCGCGGCCATTCCCGTTAGCCTTGAAAGTTCTGCACAAAAGCTGAGTTCCTCGGCGCCATCGCCACTACCCGTAACCATGACCAGGGCCTCTGGCCGCTCCGCCTTCTTCGGGACGAGGACCCTCATCCTGTGTTTCCAATCGATACCCCGCCAAGTCTGAGAGGCAAGTTCTATCTCGTGTAAAGTACAGTTAACCATCTCCCTAGAGCGAACTTCCTTCCAACCGCTGGTTCGGTCGATCTTCTCAACATATTCAGACAAATAATTGCTGGCCAATTTTTACCCCTAGCCGAAAGTAGCATTACAAAGACTTAATATTTTTGTTCAGCTGATCTACACTTTTGGAAACGCTTTCACCAAAAAGGAACTGCGGGAAAAAGCAAAATTATGGGAATGCCGAGGTTGTTGGCAGGTTGAAAAGGCTTAGCCCATGTATGTTTTCGATTGAGAAAATGGACCAAGCAGAATTAATCGAATTTTGTAGGGATTGTCAGCTAATCTTTAAATATCCATTCCTTCATTTTCGTTTTAGAGGAGGCGGAAGGGTGAAGGGTTGGGGCATATCGTATCGAGGTTCGTTCACGCTTGTTAGAGTACAAGTTGGAGGGCAATTCAGTTTACCCCCACATTATTTTACACTGATTACAGACTATGCTGATGTCCGACCATAACGAGCGCAATGTAAATCTATCTCGTGAATGATGATGAAACACCGCCCTTTTTCCATATTTTTAAGTTCACTTTTTATATGCGCTTTCTTATTGCTTAATGTGCTTGGTTATAATGCACCTTGGATGAAAGAAGGAGCTAGAATTGAGTATGCTGCGGATGTCGACTATATCAGTTTTTACTTCTTTGATAAATCGATGATCCCTGAAATTTTACTTAACTTGCCCGGAGTAAATGTCGATGGTGGCAACTCGAGCATTGTGTCGTTAAGCTTCGAAGGTGGAATTGGTTGCCGCCTGTCCTTGGTTATCAAGGAGGTAAATAATTCGATCGGCCTTTTCGAAGTAACTCTGGAGATTGGCCCCTATGTCTCAAAGAGGGATTTATGGGTGAACCTATCGACAAGGCAGGTCACGTCACTAGATGGGACTCCACTCGGTCAAACCATTATTTGGATCCAGCCTTGTGGCGAAAGAGATGTTATTCGATATGTTGGCCAGTATAACTCAACTGTTTATGCCGAAGTGACGCATTCGCCAATTCCTATCGAAACCCCCCAAGGCCATCAAGATGCACTCGATCTAGTAGCTGTGGAACATCAGTCTCATGGATACGAAGGCATCAGATTAGACATCCAAATGACCTGTTGTCATTCTATTTCCTTTACGAAATCGTTCAAGCAAATCTGGCCATGCAGTTGAAATCCACTGTAACCCCTCAGTTCGCCATTTTAAAACTCCTTCTCTCAGGTGAGGCTACAACTTACACTTGGGCAACCCTCCTCATCCACGTCGGTTCCGCGTTTGCGTTGCTCGTTTTCGCACACTTCTACTTTGCGGAGGCGTTGGAGCTTGATTGATTCAAAGCTCCGTTATGTTGGAACTGTGGCAATTTTGGTAGGTTTTGGCATTTCCTCCCTTACGGTTATTCGAGGCCTTTCACCAACCATTCTTGACCTTCAATTTGGCGGCCTATCGGGCAATTCCACTCTCCAATTATTCCTGCCTCCGACATGGCCTCCCAGGAATGTCAGGATGGCTCCATATTTGAGGAACGGCACGGAAGTTGTAATTATGATCTTCAATGAATCCAACTACGTTTTATTTTCCGAATCAAAAGGCGCGACCCCCCTGAAGGAAGATCAGTTGGGTGGTGGCACCGTGCAGTTTGAAATACCTGCCAGGGGGAGGTACTACATAGTGCTTAGGAACAAGGGATCATCCACTTTGGAAGGTGGAATAATACTGACATTTTGGGGATTTGAGAGGGATCTCGTGTCTCTTTCGATGGCTTCTTTCGCCATCGGAGTGGTTTTTTGGATAATCGGGCACCTATTCGAGAACCGAAAACGCTATCCAAAACAGGATTCTGCCAAAATCTAAAGAATTATATGTAACTTGAGATCGATGGGTTTTGGCATGAAGGTCCATCTTGCAGCGTTTCCGAAATGCTTCATGGACGAGCTCTGCGTAAAGAGGACGATGAGCATATTCGACTGGATAAAAATGGCGCGTACTCTTGACGTAGAGGGGCTCGAATTTTATAATGGATTCTTCGAGAGCTTCGATATCGAATACCTGCAAAAAGTTAAGGACGCTTTGGATGATGAGGGCCTTGCCATGCCTATGTTCTGCTACTCCCCGGATTTCACAAACCCAGATCCATCCAAAAGGAAGATGGAGATCGAGGCCGAGATCAAGATAATGCATGTTGCAAGCTTTTTCGGGGCAAGAACATGCAGAGTTCTTTCGGGCCAGCGCTACCCTTCAGTCTCAAGGCAGGACGGGATCAGATGGGTCGTTGAGGCGGTCCGTTCGCTTCTCCCGCATGCAGAGAAGCTAGGCCTCATTCTCGCTATGGAGAACCATTATAAGGACAACTACTGGAAGTATCCAGAGTTTGCCCAAAAATCGGACATTTTCCTTGAGATAATAAATCAGATAGATTCGAGGTGGTTTGGCGTTAACTACGACCCTTCCAATGCTTTGATAGCGGGAGAGGATCCGATCGAACTGCTCAGGGCCATCAAGCACAGGCTGGTGAGCATGCATGCCAGCGACAGGTACCTTGAAGGTGGCACGATCGAGGACCTGAGGAAGTTGGAAGATTCAATTGGATATGCCAAGATCTTGAAGCACGGTGTCGTGGGCAAAGGGATGGTAGATTATGATAAAGTTTTCGAGATCTTGCAGAGTGTAGACTTCAAAGGTTGGATCTCCATAGAGGATGGTATGAATGGTTTGGAAGAGATCAGGGATTCCGCTTCCTTCCTCAGGAGGAAGATCCGCGAATACGGTGGCTGAGCTTGCCAATTCCCTCCCTCATAGAATAATTTTTCTGCATGGCTTTCGCAAACCATATAGTCTTAAACATGTAGTCAAGTCTCGATGAAGGCTGTCGTTAAGACAAGGTTAGGAGATGGTGCTGTCGAATTCATTGAAGTACCAAAACCATCATTAAGCCCCGGCCAAGTTTTGGTCGAGGTAAAGGCTGCAGGTGTTTGCGGTAGCGACATTCACTTTTATCGAGGAAGATACGATGCCTACCTGAATCCTCCAGTTGTATTGGGCCATGAGTTCTCTGGCACAGTTGTGGAACTTGGCGAAGGTGTTGATGGACTGGAGTTAGGAAGCAGGGTAACCGTCGAGACACACGCGAGGGTCTGCGGAAAGTGCATTTTCTGCAACACAGGCCAGTACAACCTGTGCATGAAGAGAATTGCTTTCGGTTACGGCACGAACGGGGCCTTCACAAGCTATGTCGCTGCACCTTCCAACAGAGTTCATGAGCTTCCCGAGAATGTCTCTTTCGACGAGGGTGCCCTTACCGAGCCGGTTGCTGTGGTCCACCATGCGATAGTCGATCGCACGCCTTTAGTTCCCGGATGCTCGGTTGTGATACTTGGCCCAGGACCAATAGGCCTCCTGACCCTCCAGATGGCTAAATTGATGGGCGCTGGTTTTACGGCCATCACGGGCTTGCCTTCCGACACAAAGCGGCTAGAGCTTGCCAAAAGAATGGGAGCTGATCTGACGATCGATGTTATGAGCGAAGATGCCGTTACAAAGGTAAGAAGATTCACGCGCGAGTACGGTGCAGACCTCGTCTTCGAGACTTCTGGCTCAGCGCAGGCTATGAGACAGGCAATCATGATGGTCAGAAGCGGCGGGCAGATAACTAGAATCGGCCATGGCGCTGGCGAGATGAGAATCGACCTTGATCCAATCACCGTTCGGCAGATCACGATCCAGGGTACATTTAGCCACACATGGAAGAACTGGGAGGGGGCCCTACAAGAGATGGCATCTGGCAAGATCTCCGTCAGGGATCTGATAACGCACAGGCTTCCGATTTCAAGATGGAAGGAAGCTTTCGAGCTTATGGAGCGCCAAGAATCTGTCAAGATCATCCTTTACCCAGAGTTGTGAGTTTTTCTGGAACCGTTTCAGAAAAACCATTTATCTCTCCAGTATTTGCATGTACTGGAAGGGCAAATCCTTGGTTTCGATCCGTCTTAGCAAAACGACGTACCCTGTAGTCCAGGTTTCCTTGGATGTTGAAACGGTGGATAAGGCTTTATTCGTGGCCGAGAAAGCTGTCGCAGCTGGTGTGGACTGGCTCGAGGCTGGAACGCCCCTCATCCTGAGTGAGGGCTTCAGATCGGTCTCCAGCTTGAGGAAACGTTTTCCCGACAGGGTCATAGTCTCTGATCAAAAGAGCATGGATGGAGGTGGCTTGGAGACCGAGCAGGCGGCCAAGGCTGGGGCAGATGTCATCGTCGTAATGGCAGCTGCACACGATGCCACTATCAAGGAAGCTGTGAAGTACGCCCGAAAATACGATGTTGCCATAATGGCAGATCTGTTGGCCGTGAAGGACAAGGTATCGAGGGCCAAGCAGATGGAGGATTTTGGAGTCGATTATATCATAGTTCACACAGGTTTCGACGAACGGCACTATAACGTGGGTGCAAGCCCGCTCTCAGAACTACCAGACATAGTCAAGGCTGTAAAGATTCCAGTTCAAGCTGTTGGAGGCTTAACCGTGGAGCAGGCGGTAGAGACACTAAAGATGGGTGCAAAACTGATCGTCGTTGGGGCTCCATTGGTCACAAGGGACGATAAGTTCGATGTGGGCGACGAGAGATTCGATGTTGTGCTGAGGGAAGTTGTCAGAAAGGTCAAGGGCATGCGATTAGCCAGCTAGCCATAATATATGATAGATTAACCTGAGTATAAACTTTCGTATGTAAACTGTCAGCCTCCTCCTCTTGAAAGCATCTCGAAGCGCGCAATATGGGTCTTCAAGTTGCTAAATTCGCATTCTCATCAATGATAGTTAACTTGCAGGACATCTCAATCCAGGCTTCGAGGAACCCTGTGCTTTAGGCCACTCATTCCTGCAATGATAGCGCAGGACAGCAAGTGGCATTTCGGGGAGCAAGGATCAATGCCTGAAGCACCTTATTCCGGTAAAAACCATAGCAATGCCATTTTCCGTCGCTGATCTTATGACCTCCTGGTCTCTTATCGAACCTCCGGGCTGGATTAT
>CAZWAU010000122.1:0-9333 GCA_964631995.1 uncultured Nitrososphaerota archaeon | reverse complement strand
ATGCTATTGGGCGTTTACAGCATGGCTTCCGTTGCCTATTACAATCTAGCTTTCCTTATCTCCTCCATTTTAATGGGAATAACTGGATCGGTAGCTTCAGCCCTTCTCCCGACTGTGTCTGAACAGTGGGCCACTGGATCTAGGACCGCTATCTCTAAACTCTTGAGTACCGTAGTCAGACTGTCACTCGCGGTTAGCAGCCCATTCCTTTTGGGCGCCCTAATCTTTCCAGCTGAAGTTTTATCACTGATCTCGAAGCCATATGCTACCGCCTCTCTACCACTCCAAATCCTGGCCTTGAGCGTCTTCTTCGGAGCCCTTGGCCTTAGCACCACATCTGTCCTTAACGGAATTGGCAACGCGAGATCTGCTATGATGGCTACTCTCATTTCCTCCTTTGGCTCGATCGCTGTCACATCTGTTCTTGTTCCAGTTCAAGGAATGGTCGGAGCTGCATTAGGAATACTGGCTGGTTACATCTTAAGGGTCTCAGCTGGAATCTTGTTTCTAAGAATGGAGGGCATTGGGCTAGAGCGCGAAAGTGTGTTGAAGCCTTCAATCTGCACGGTTATCTCATTCGCAGCAGGTTTCTTCCTTTATGCCCTGCTTGGAAATTTTTTCATAGCCTTTTCGGCGGTTGCCATTATCTACTTGACTTCTGCTAGGCTCATAGGAGCTATATCGTTGGAAGAAGTCGAATTTTTGATAAAAGCTCCTCTTGGAAAAAAACAAGATTGAAATGCATGAGAATATCGCTTTTTAGCCATCCTGACTCATCGCTCAGTTTTGAAGAAGTTAATCAATGCATTGCCTCCAGAAGCATTTTTCAAAGAAATAGGCTTTTTCAGAGATGAAGAAAGCATTGTAGAACAAGATCGATGTAGTCATTAAAATGGTTTAGGATGGCACTTACAATGGTGCTATCAATAAGTTGAAAAATGACATACTTCCAAAAATAGATGGTGACCCTAAGCCCAAGGACTGTATTATTGATCCTTTTGTTCAAGCATTGTTGAAGAACTATATCAACTGGAACATCACGAATATTAAAGCGCTTCTCTAAAGCCTTCCTTGCCTCCTTAATTTTTTCCTCTTACATTATGTTTCTTATAAATGAATTTGATAACACACTCGCGCTATTAATCCCAGAAGGAAGCATAGCCACACGAAGAACGCTATCTTATAGCCTATTTTGTATACTTTTCTCGCATTCCGGGAGAAATATTTGAGCTGCTTGCGGAAGTCTTGGTAGATGATAATTTAGCCTTCTCCTGCCTTTTCATTGAAATGGCTCTGAATACTCTTAAGCATACCAGAAAGTTAAAGATTTACTATGATTTATCTACGCGTATCCTTTCTCCGCTTTTCGTTTTACTGAAAACTTTTGGATCTCCCGTTACCTTTCCAAAGACATTAACTGGGCTCGCTGCCCTAGGCTTGTTGCCAGTGCTTGCCGGCGTCCTGCCGAAAAATATGCAGAAAGCTTTTCCTGGAGGCCAGTATCCCAAGTCTCCAACCTCGACCTCCTCTTGCGATTTCTCCTCGCTCTGCCTTACATTTGTCGAGAAGTAAACTTCCTCTCCCCACCTGTTCACCTTCGACTCTATCGGCAATGCCTTGATTATGGCCGCTGCTGTTTCTGGGTTCTTTTCCTCAACTATCTCAGCAGGAACGTAACCTGTGCTCTCTGTGTATATCTTTATCTTGAATACCATCGCCCTTCATCTCAATGCCAATTGCAGCGCCTTATCTGCTTTTTCGCTTCCTCAACGCATAGGTTTCAGCTACCTTTCTTATGGCCCTCGCGATAAGTTTGAGCTCTCTGGCACCATATGCAGGGCTGAGGTAAACTCCAACCGCAGTTTTACAGACCCTTTCGGCATTTGGACACGAACCATAACCTAGATCAGTTTTCTCAAGATACTTGAATGGATAACCCTGCCCCCTTCCGATCAATTCCTTGAAGATCGGCTCTTCATATAGAGGCTTGCCATATATCGGGTTCGCCGGTATTCCCTCCGCCCTCAGGGCTTCGACGAATTTCTCCTTCGAAATGCCAAGCTCCTCCTCATCGATCTTCCAAACATAGATATGGTAAACATGCTTGATGTAGCTTGGAACCTCTGGAGGCTTTATGCCAGGTACGCCTTGAAGGTTTCTGCTCAGATAGGCTGCGTTTCTGATCCTCTTTTCTGTAAATCTGTTAAGCTTTCCCAGCTGTACTATGCCGATCGCCGCCTGAATCTCCGTCATGTCCACCCTAAGCCCCATCTGCACTATGCCCCTGTTGGAGCTTCCTTGGTGCCTTAGCATCCTCGCCCTCTCGGCGATGTCGTCTCTATTGGTTATGATCATGCCTCCTTCCGCTGTCATCATGTTTTTGCTTATCTGGAAACTGAAGCATCCCGCGTCTCCCAAAGTGCCAACGAGCCTCCCCTTGTATTCAGCTGAATGGGCTTGCGCGCAATCTTCGATGACCAGGATGCCGTGCCGCCTCGCAATCTCGATCAGAGGATCCATATCCGCCGGATGGCCATATAGGTGGACCGGCATGATCGCCTTTGTCCTGCTCGTTATCTTCTCCTCAACCTTGCTAGGGTCGAGCGTCATGGTTTCATAATCTATGTCAGAAAATATTGGAATGGCATTGCACTGAAGTATCGAGCTAGCCGAAGCTATGAAGGTGTATGGTGGGAGTATAACTTCGTCACCAAACCCAATGCCTGAAGCATAAAGTGCAAGTGTGAGGGCCGAAGTTCCGCAATTCGTGGCTATCGCGTGCTTTACGCGATGGTACTCAGCAAACCTCCTCTCAAATTCCAATATCTTCGGACCTGGGTAGCCTGATAGCTTCTTCGACCTCAGAACTGAAAGCACTGCCTTGGTCTCCTTCTTCCCGATCAGAGGGTACGGGTCTGGAAACTTCTTTGTTGCGACAGGCTTTCCTCCTTCGACTGCAAGTTTCATGGCCAATCGTGCCTTCCCTTGCAAGCTCCTCCTTAAAACTCCATCCATTGCCTGGCTCCAGTACCATAGCCTCTAACTGATGCACGTGCTTCGCAGACGTATGAATCCGCCCCTCATGAACTTCAGCGACTTCAGAACTCACAAAGAGGAAGCTTTCGCAAATCGGTGCTCGGGGCACGGAGTTAAACAAATGGCCCTTTCTCCTACTACTTCTGATTCCCCCGCTTTTCATTTAAAGCCTGGCTTTGACAGTAAATTATGCGAATACTTTTATGCCGAAGCTGTTGCGCACTTCATTTTGGTTTCTGAAATCGATTCAGCATAGCCTAGGTGCCATTGTTAAAGGTCGAGAGAATTCAGTTCCTGAAGGGTCAAGATGTCGTTTGCCTTCACGCAGCTATCCGATATCGTATACAATACATTTTCTATGTAGACCGCCCTCTTGATTGAGTTCCTAGAATCGAAGTAGTAGCCAGCCTTCAAAATCTCACCTTCGTCTTTCAAGTGTGTTATCCTTCCTTGCACCCTTATGCCCTCCTCGGCAGAAACTTTCAGAATGTATGCACCCTGCCAAACATATTCTCCATATGCATTTGCTGGCACGCCATTTGGGTAATCGGATGAATCGATCTCAGCGACAAGAACAGGCATTACGAGAATACCCCTCTCAACGTCAAAGAGAAATGCCTTGTGGTCTCGAAGTACTGGGGAGTCTGTTCCCCTATCTCCTATGACCAGCTTCGATATCTCCTTTGGATCATTAAGTTCCTCAACATCGAAAAGGGAGATCTTCAATCCCTGGTACCATGCGAAATCTCCTTCCTCAGCTTCGATGGCCTCTTTACCAATTCCGATCAGGAGGTCTTCGCCAAATGGATGCAGGTAATCGGAATAACCCGGAATCTTGAGCCTGCCCAATATCTTCGGATCGGACGGAGATGAAAGGTCCAAGACGAACAGGGGATCGACCTTCTTGAACGTAACGATATAGCACTTGTCGCCCAAGAACCTCGCCGAGTGAATCCTCTCTCCTGGAGCAAGATCTTCAAGGGCACCTACGGTATTCATTTCGGCATCGAGTAAGTAAATGTTGTTGGACTCAATGAACCTTCCAGAAACGTCCGATAATTCGTTGATCGATGTTGTCGCTATCCTGAAGAAGCCGTTGAACTCATCCATCGAGAACTGGTTCAGCACATGGCCCGGGACTTCACCCCTTGCAATATATTCTATATCCAGACCATCGAGGTGCATTTTGTGTATAGCTGTAACTTCCTCGCCTTCAGGCATTACGAGCTCTCCCCAGTTGCTCTCCATGGCCTTGCTCCAAAAGGTTTGGGCGATGTACAGGTTATCTTGGGACATGAATAGTACGTCTGATGACGCCATCAGGAAAGTCTTGTAACTTGGTTCGGCATTTTCATCGAGCACGTTTAGGGCGAAGACCGTGTTGAAACTTTGGAAACCTTCAGAAGGTTCATAGTAGTATATGTCGGTTGCATCAATCTCCTTGAACCCATCGCAGTCATAGATCCTTGGGAGTATGATATTCTCTTCATAAATCATGGCTGGCTCCCCCACAACGATATAGAGGTAGGGTTCCAACATCCTTGAGTCGGAGTAAAAGCCATTTATGCTGTAGTTTCTAATCAAGTGTGGATCGCTTCTATCAGATATGTCATACACCTTTACCGACACATTTCCCATCCATAGCATAATCTCAGGCAAGAATGTTTCACCGCCTTCGCGCAGGATTGGTCTTGCCATGAAAATCTGCTCTAATACGACGAGCCTGTTACCGGCGACGAACATTCCAGATGGGTGCCCCTCCAAGCTTATGGTTGAGAGCAGCGCCATCGAATCCGTAGGGTAAGCGTCGATCAGGAGAACCTTCCCCTCCGAAATAGTATAGATGAACTTCCCATCGGTCTTTACAATGTCGGCCTCGTCGACGCCCTCAACTTGAACATTGGTAGTTGAGTAATGGATATCGGCTGGAGAAAGTGCGGTCGATTCGAGCGTCAACGAAAAACCACCCCTTATCGAACCGTCGAGCAAAATGTCTGCCCAGTAGGCATCCGCTTGGTGCGATTTAAGGAACTGCTTTAGCTGCTGGTAAGATTCAAACCTCCTGATCCCTTCCTCGTGCTCAAAAATCGCCCTGATCTTTAAGGCTCCGATCAATGAAGCTGTGAGAACAGCAAGTGTGAGGATTGTGAAAAGAGCCGCTTTCTTTCCTTTTTTCATGTGTATCGTGAATCATCCGTTTTCAATCGATATAATGTCTGTTCCGAACGATTTTAAAACACATTCACTCTGGAAAGAACTTAATTACTTTTGGCGCTTCATTATTCGCATGCGAATCGGGGGCTACATATGCATCGTGTTGCTTATGGCAGGCCTTGCAACATGGACCATTTCTTATATCTTCGAACCTAAGTTGCATTTCATTAAAGGCAATCTTAGAAGCATAGGAACCGAGGGTTCTTTCTGGCACCTTCCTTCATCGCAAGAATTGATGACCGATGGGGAAAACAACATTACGGGGGAGATCGATAACAAGACCATTTCCCTTTTGACGACCCGTTACGGTGCCTCTGCAAACATGTCGAGGGCGATGTTAGCAATTGTCGAGGATCAGAGCGGAAGAAGGGTCGGGGTGGGATTCATAATAAGCTTGCAAGGGAGCGAGAAACTGGTCGTGGTCTTGCCTGACGGATGGACGAGGGAGTACGACCTGCCAAAAAATGGATAAGTAAAATAGAGTAAGATTGGGGAAAACTTTAGGCTGTACTATTGGTTAGGTCTTTTAAGTGCTTTTTGCAGAACGATAGGGGGTATAAAGCACGACCGCCAGTGAATATCCGCATTGACCTTAAAGAAACCGAGTGGTGTTTGGCTCCTTTTGATGCTAGCCTCGGGATCGGCGCTAGTTATCAAGATAGTAACACCAAGTGTTGTGCAGGTTGTCGTTACAAACGATATAGTTCATATTTACCTAATACCAAACGTTTACACGATTGGAGATGTTCTGACGATCTGCTTGCTTTCCGCCTCCTTCAGCTATTCAACATTCAGGGGGATATCAGGGGAGAGGGTCCTCCTTGCAAAGGGGATTGGAAAGGATGCGATCGCTACACTCCTAAGGGGGGATGAGCTGAAGGTTTACGAGATGATAAGAAATTTTTCGCCCATAACCCAGGCCGATTTGGCAAGGGATGCTGGTTTTTCCAAGGCGAAGCTAAGTGGTGTACTCGATGTCCTTGAAGCATACGGTCTCATAATCAGGAAGAGAAGAGGGAGAGAGAACGTTGTCATGCTGTCGACTGAGCAAAAAGCACAGGGTACGGCAGAAACTTCGGAGTCTGGCTGAGGCGCATCGAACGGGCTGACTTTGTCAGAATGGTCAGAACCATTTCCTGAAGGCTGTTAACAGATCTTCTTCCCTTATCCTTACCGTCCTTGAGTCCACTTTCTCTACCGATGGCTTCGAAGCCATGTGCTCAGCAGATGCTTTGTAGGCTTCTGTATACTCTATGAGGAGCTCTACCGGTGGCTGTACCTTGTATGGTTTTATGCTGTCTTTCTTAAGAAGGGCACTCCTTGCCTTTTCCTTGATCAAACTTCTTGACCTCGAGGGACTGATGCTTATCGCGGCACCGTGACTCAGGCCTTCTTTTACGGCAACAGTCTCTATTCCCTGTATGATCGATAACGCCTCTTTGCAAGCTGCCTTGTCTCCTGTAACCAAAACCGTTGGGACATCGAAATATCCCGCTATTGACGCGATTATACCGAACTCGCCCACCTTCCTTCCATTCATCCAAACATTTTGTATCGAAACATGGCTTTCGGTATGGCTGAGGTGGGCTCTCTCAGTTCCAGCCATCGCGTGCTGCCCAATCACGAAAGCTGCATCGTACCCTTTTTCCAAACCCCATGGAAGCAAGAGCGGTCTGCCTGAGAGCAATTTTACATCAGGGTTCAATTCATCGGCATTTATTCCCCCATCTCCATGGCCGTCTACGACAAGAATATCATCGCACCCAACCTCTATCGCGCCTTCGATGGCGGCGTTCACCTCCTGTGTTAAAAGTTTCCTCGAAAGGTCGTAAAACCTTCCCTTGGAGCTTGCATGCTCCTCGAAACTGAAGACTCCAGCTACGCCCTCAAGGTCGGTCATTATCCAGATCTTCATTTTTCCCATCCCAATTACCCTTGATCCTTTTCTTTTCGTTCTTAATCTTTACTATTGAATGAGCTAGCTTTACTTTTTACGTTTTGAGTTTGACTCAATTTGTTGTGAAACGATTTTGCACCAAAAAATAAATAAGGCTGTAAGATCTAAATCTTTTCAATGAAGAAAGATCAATTGCCCCCAGGTCAACACGAGATCCCTTCTCTTTTAAGATGGAATATAGACCACCCAGGTATCGTTCCGCAGAATCCAAAGTTCGATCCGGATCGATGGACTTTAACAGTCGATGGAGATGTTAGAACAAAATTGAAACTCAGTTGGAACGAATTTCTCAAGCTACCTTCGGTCGATTCTGTTAGCGATTTCCATTGTGTTGAGGGGTGGAGCGTCAGGGGCTGCAAATGGCACGGCGTGCAGTTCAAAACTCTGGTCCAAATCGTTAAGCCCATGGATGGTGCCAGATATGTCTCGTTCGGATGTTCCGATGGCTATACAACCTCTCTTGACCTAGATGATCTTCTGGGGGACGATGTGCTTCTTGCATACATGCTGGATGGAAAATTCCTCGAGGAATCGCTTGGAAAGCCTTTGAGGCTGGTCGTTCCTAAGAAATATGCCTATAAGAGCGCGATGTGGATAGAACGCATAACATTTACGAAGATGAAAGAACTTGGTTATTGGGAGAAGAGGGGGTACAGCGATGAGGCAGACGTTTGGAAAAACGATCGGTTTACGGATAAATTCAGATTGATGTCGAAGACAGAGTCAGATGATGTTTGATAAGACTTTGGACAACAGCTCAACTCTAGCGAAAGCCTGTATCATGTAGAATTGAATCAAGATGTTTGAATTCCCCTTCTTTAAGTAATCTTACCCTCTTATCCATCAACTTTCTGTCCAAGCATAGACCATCTAACGCTTTCTTCGCCTCTTTCTTCGTTGGTTTTCCACCAAAAACACCTTGCAAATAATCTCTCTCGGGGCGTTCCTAAGCTTCATCTTGTCCATGAGGCCAAGTTCTGCTACAAGAGAATGTTTCTCCTTAGGTTTGATGATGACTTTGGAACATGGGCACTATGCTTCTTTCGATGGCAATTAAGGCAAAAATCTGCTTATAATCTGAAGGATTGCCATGTCATAGGCTAAAGGTATGAAGATTGGAGATGTATCTTAATATCGATCGCGTTTGAAGTAACATAGCATTATTTAGACAGTACCAGCTGATTAGAATTCCTTATAAATGAGATCTCTAAATCCATTACTTAGTGAATAGGTTGGCAAGCAAAGAGGGGGAAGTAAAAATCGTAATAGATCCACATGATGAGATAGGAGAAATAAATGAGAACATATACGGGCACTTCATCGAACATCTTGGAAAGTGCATCTATGGTGGTCTATGGAATGAAGGAGGCCTGGATCAGAGGGTTGTGGACCTTGCAAAGGGACTGGATCCTCCACTCCTGCGCTGGCCCGGCGGTAACTTCGCTTCCGGATACCACTGGATCGATGGGATCGGTCCTGTAAAAGATAGACTGCCCAAGTTCGACCTTGCTTGGAGAAAGATCGATTCAAACACCTTCGGGACGAACGAATTCATTAAGCTTTGCCGCATCCTGCGCGCGGAACCCTACATCTGTGTTAACATGGGATCGGGGACTGCTGAGGAGGCTGCCAACTGGGTCGAGTACTGTAATCACGCAGGCGGATCTCATTATTCAAATCTTCGAATCAAAGAAGGGGAAGTTAAGCCATTTGGCATCAAGTATTGGGGTCTGGGAAACGAGGTTTACGGAGATTGGCAGATCGGCCATTGCGATGCAACAACATATGCGCGAAAGGCGCTAGAATTCTCAAAGCGGATGAAGTGGGTCGATGCATCAATAAAGACTATAGCTGTCGGATGCGACGATCCTCAATGGAACTGGGAGGTTCTTAGAACTACAAAAGACACCATAGATTATATTTCGCTACACAAATACTACTATGATCCAAATTATTATGAGAGGGTCGCAGCACCATATGAGGCTGAGAAGAGCCTAGGTAGGTTGGCTGCTACAATTTTTGCAGCAACAGGTGAAAGGAGAATAAAGATAGCCTTCGATGAGTGGAATCTTTGGCATCCAGATGCTAAGTTAGAAAATGGCTTGAATCAATCACCAGTTTTAGCC
>CAZWAU010000121.1:0-17218 GCA_964631995.1 uncultured Nitrososphaerota archaeon | reverse complement strand
GCGGAAGGAAGGTCATACTGACCTACAGGTGCCACTACTGTGGGGAACAGTTTTGCGAAGAGCACAGGCTGCCAGAAAGGCACATGTGTCCTGGAATCGAGAAGGCGAAGGAGGTGGCCAGGATCGGGAGGGGGCACGATGGTAACAGCATGGTAAGGGACTTCAGCACATGGATCGATTCGACATCATCGACCAGATTTTACCTCGAGGGGCATGTCTTCGAGAAGATGATGAGCGGAGACATCCAGATAGACAATGGAAGGTTCAGCAGGGAGGAGGCCAGGGAAATAGCTGAGATGCTTTCTTCCAACAACCCTTTCCTGAAGATGAACGCGACGCTCGCAATATGGGCGAAGAACGGGACGATCTACATCGGACTCTTGGTGGCTGCAGTCATCCTCCTATCGGTCGTTATAATAATCCTAAAGGTTTAGGTGATGCATTCGGAACTACCACATCAGCAGGAAAAGCATCCTCCTCCAATAGATCTGCCACCCCCGCCTCAGCTGGAAAAGCCAATCTATCTTCCTCCATCGCCACCTTTCAATGTATATGCCCGCTACGCAAAGTTCGAAACGCTGCTCAATGTCTCCTACTGGCTCTGGAGGCTCAATCCATCCGCCACTTTTCCGGCAATGATTGGAAGCGCTGTTGATGTTGTGAAGCAGTCTGCCGTTATACTTGTCTTAGTGGTAACGATCTCGCAACTTGCTTCGGCAGGCATACTTGAGCTGATTGCGGATGCTATGAAGAGCGGCGATACTTTCGCGATATTGAGGGCCATCTCATCATCCCAGCTTTTAACATCGATTGTTTGGGCAGTTTCAGTTTCGGTAGCGCTTTACTATTTCTTCTCGGTGCTTGGAGGCGGATTTGTAAACTCTGCCGAGTATGGCTCGTACCTCAAGCTTGTGCGGACTGGGAAGATTTCTGTATCGGATGTTTTGGAGAATTCGGGCAGAATTTGGCACGAGATGGCCTGGACCACGATGGTAACGGAAGCTGTGAAGTATGGGCCACTTGTTGTAACTTTGGCATGGATCTTTTCAAGCATAATTGGGAATTCTGCACTTGGGAGTGTAAATTCTATTTCTGACATACTGCTGTGGCTTGGAGCATTTGCAATAGCGGGAATCGCAACCATTGCACTGGCAGCTATTACGATCTATGTATACCCTGCGGCTGCAAATGGAAAATTTGGGTTCTCTGCCATCAAAGAGAGCATTAGGATTTGCAGAGCTTTCCCGGGAAAGACGGTCCTTTACTTGCTTCTCAGGGCTTCTTCGCTTGGGGCTGTGATGGCGGTATCGTATGTTTCAAGTCTTTTTAGCGTGCAGATATCGTCGGTTGTTGCTGCGTTTGCAAGCTTCATGGTGGTGCCGATTCTGCACACGCTCAAGACAGCCATCTATGTCCGGGGTGAGCCCCAAGAGGTCATAATTCCCATTCCAGTCGGGCCATCTATAGTGAGGGATGCTCCGGGGCATATATGGAGGAGCAGTGTTGCAAAGATCAGGATTGGAATGAGAGAGCTGGCAGAGTTCGTTTTTTCACCAAGAAACATTCCGTACCACTTACTTTCAGCCGCGACATTTGTGGCTGGAATATTGGAAGGAAAGCAGGTTTCGTCTTCTGGGTTGGGCAAGCTGATCAGCGCTCTAGGTTACGAGGCAGGAAGTGTGAATCCGGCATTCAGGGGATTTGCGCTGCCATTCATGGCGGTCGACATATCTTTCCACAACTGGCAGGTCTCGATGGCCACAGCAATCTCGGGACTTGCACTTGCAGTTCCAATACTTGTAACTATGATGTTCAATGGATTTATTTTGGGAGTTGTGGGGAGCATCGTACCAAGTTTTGAGATGCTGCTTGCAGCGATTCTGCCGCATGGAATAGTTGAACTTCCTTCATTTGTGGTTTCAGGATCTGTTGGGCTGAGCCTTGCAGCCAAGTTTCTGAAAGCTTTGAGGAAGGGAGGGGCGAGCTCGCAGGCGGAAGTGCATCGAGCCACGAGGAGAGCAATTTATGCTGTACTTGGCCTCGTTCCATTCTTCATGCTTGCAGGAGCCTTGGAAGCACTTGTCACGCCATTCGTGATGAGGTTCTTCGGCTGGAAGTAGATTTGCTTCTGCACCAGTATTCAATGGGGAGAAGAATAATCAACTGAGATCGTCTGTTATATTCTTCCTTGTGGCCGTTCTGTCTGCTCACTTACGAGAAAGCAGGTCTGCTGATACGGCTACTGAAATGATGCAAAATTGTTGAGCTGGGATAGATGGGGCAACCTAGAGCAGATGTTAAGGATGCATTAAATAAAGGTCATGTATGCGCGCTCGCCTTTATGCAACAGAGGATGGCTTCGGAAGGAGCAAAACTTCCCAGGACGAGGCGGATCGCAATTATAGCTCTCTTCGCAGCGATCCATGGCTCTCTCGCAGCTGTGCCGGGCATCTGGGGTCCATCTGAGGTCGCGAGGAGCTTTGTGATATTCGTCGAGCCGCTCGAGGGAATTTTGCTGGGTCCTGCTGCTGGCTTTGCCTCAGCATCGATCGGCTGCGTTCTTGGAAGAATCATGAGGCCTAGGGAGGAGGGGTTTGTGCTCGGCGTGGCATTCGGGATGGGCGAGGCTGTTGCCGCCATAATGGCTGGACTGGCGTTCAAAAAGAAGTGGTCATTCGTTCTCGTCATCTATTCTGCGATGCTTGTGGCATTTCTTGCAGACCCCCTGACCTGGAGCACTCCCCTTCCACTCTGGACGATCTGGGACACGTTTCTGGCACTCTTCGCAATCTTCCCAGCGCACCTTGCTGTAAGAAGGGCTTTGGCTGACAGAAAGGGAGCTGAGAGACTTGGTGCTGCCGTTGCCCTAACGACTTTCGTGAGCACCGAGGCAGACATGCTCTTCAGAATATTCCTCCTGATACCTCTAAAGTTCTATACCCTCTATCCTATTCCTGTTGAGGTTCTGCCAGCGGTCTTCATGCTTGGTGCTGTCGTAACGCCAATCGAGGCTGTGCTCTCAACATTCGTAACAACGGTGCTTGCAGTCCCGGTTCTCCTTTCGATCGAAAGGTCCAAGGCTATGAGCTGGCCCATCACCTAGCTTGAAAAGATTGGGAGTGCGTTGCCCATACCAAAATTGCATTTGGATTGAAAAATTTTGGCATAATCCTACTTCAAGTCCCAGTAGGGCCTGGTTTGTATGTACTTGAGCTTGGCATCCAGTAGGTCAGTCAGAAGCTCTTCCTCTGTGTGGTGCATCTTCGATAAGATCCTGGAGGCGGTCTGCGGCCCGATCCCGTAAACTGAAAGCGCTATGATGCCATTTTTCCCATACGAGTGGACGATGTCAGCCGTTCTCCTCAACTCGGAGAGCTGCTCCAATTCATCATCTGAAAGCCTCAAGCCCTGCAGCCTTTTCCTGACGATCTCGTTTGAGCGAATCTTGTATTTTGGCAGGATCGCAAGGAGTGTTGAGCCGCAGGAGCGGCATCTTGGTTTCTGATCAAGGTCAGAGAGGAGGAAAGATCCCTGCTCGATGCCACAATCCATGCACATGAGCTCTACCCTAGAGCTCAGTAATGCGTTCCTCATCCTCTCTATGGAGTCCCTCTGAACGCTCTCTGGCGCAATGGCTTCGGGGAGCTCGGCATACCTGTTAAGTATCGGGTAAGAGACGGGTGTTGGCCTCTCGCTGGAAAATAAGCTCTTGACCTCGATCTTACCACTTGCGATCGCCGAGATCACCATCTTTGCTCGATCGATGTCGACCTTCTCCTGCCGAACTTGCCTCATCGTCTCCTCATATATCGGAGTTCGCTTGAACCTGTTGTAAAGGTCGAGCAACCTCGATTCGTCCAGAAGTAATCCGCGCTCGATTGCACCAAACCTTTCGGCAACGAACTTCATGTAGTAGCCGAATGGAAACCTTTCCTCCATGAACTCATTGAAGTCCCTTTCAGCTTCCTCCGGACTTGAGGGCAGAGCCTGCTTTACTCGGAGGTCGAGATTCGAAGATGTCACCTCGATGGGCATCTCGACAAGAATTCTGTAGCCATCGGCCCACCAGTTCCTGATCAGGCCGATCCTCGAGAGCCTCCTGTCGATGACATACCCAAGGGCCCTGTTTGCAGCCTCGCCAAAGCAAGAGTTCACGATCAGGTACCTTTCGAAACCTTCCACCAAAATCAACCTGTCGGAAGGAATTGGAGCTCCAGATTTCACTTGTTCTAGGAACTCCTCAACTATCTTCTTCGCAATGTGGTCCTCGATCCTGAACTCGCTGCAGAGCCAGTTAATCGCCTCTTGCCCGTCCGTGCCAAGCCTGCTTGCGATCTCCCTCCTGAGCCTTCCAACATCTTTGGCTAGATCGTAGGGCACTGGAAGTATCTCCCCATCCCAACCTGGCAGTGCTGCCCTTGGATCCTCAACAGGTGTTACATAAACGCGCCCATCTTCGGAGATCTGCTCTATGTTCCAGACCATTCCGCGGCAGATGAAGTGGAGGCCAAGCCTTGCCCTCAGGGCGATAAATTCTTCGCCAACTGTTCCCACGGTCCTTCCGGAAGTCAGGTCTACGACAGGATACCTCCTCTCGTCAGGGATCATGGAGAGGTTGGCGAAATAATACCGCCTTGCCCTTCCTGTTGGCACAATTCTGTTTCCATCCAGCCTGATAAGCCCGAGGCTTGAAAGGAATGATGCAATTGATGAGAGCACCTTCCTGTTTAGCTTCCTGTACGGATAGGCCCTTGAGAGGATTCCGATCGCCCTTTTGGTCTCGATTCCCCCGTGGTCGAGCGCAAGACCTACGATCTGGTGGGCGAGGACATCAAGGGCACCTTCGTGGATTCGGGTTGGCTCGACGAGCCCCTCCTGCGCCCTTCTTACGACCGTGATCGACTCAAGGGCATCGTCCACGAAAGCTGTGATCAGGACACCCTCCGAGGTCAGCCCGAGCCTGTGGCCAGATCTACCGACCCTCTGGATGAGAGGGCCAACCTGCCTTGGTGAAAGATACTGGATCACGAGGTCGACGCTTCCAACATCTATTCCAAGCTCGAGCGTTGAGGTGCAGACTATTGCCTTTAGAGCACCTTTCTTGAAATCATCCTCGATCCTTTCCCTCTCCTCCCTTGAAAGTGAGCCATGGTGGATGCCTATCTTTTGATCCAGCAAGCTAAGCCTAAGGGAAAGCATCTCAGCCACCTGCCTGCTGTTCACGAAGATCAGGGTCGAGGCATGTGAGTCCGAAAGCTCCTTTATCGCAGCTATCCTGGCAGCGGCCTCTGGAGAGGTGAAGAGGGCTGCAGATAGGGAGAACTCCTCCTCGGTGGGCAACGGCCACTGGATCCAGTAGCTGTAACCCTTCGGAGGCGTTGCCTGAACGATCTCAACCTTCCCCCTTTTGCCAACAAGTAGCTTCCCGACCTTTTCTGGGTTTCCGATCGTGGCTGAAAGTCCTATCCTCTGGAAGTTTCGGCCAGAAATTTCGCCGAGCCTTTCGAGAGCGATTGCCAGTTGGACACCTCTTTTGCTCTCTGCCATCTCATGTACCTCGTCGACGATGACCCACCTGACAGCCTTCAGGTTCGCCTGCATCCTCTTGCCAGGAAGGATTGCTTGGAGCGTCTCGGGCGTCGTTATCAAGACGTCAGGCGGCTTTAGCGCCTGCCTCCTCCTCGTTGGCTGCGGTGTGTCGCCGTGCCTAACCTCTACAGAAATTCCAAGTTCGGCACACCAGCTCGAGAGCCTCCTCAACATGTCCCTGTTCAAAGCCCTTAGGGGCGTTATGTAGATGAGCGAGATGCCCTTCCTGGCCCTGAGTTTTGACAGCTTTCCAAGAACGGGCAAAATTGCTGCTTCGGTCTTGCCTGTTCCAGTCGGGGCTATGAGCAGCACATTCCTTCCTGCAGCAATAGCTGGAATTGCCTTCTCCTGCGGTTCTGTTAGCTCCCCGATTCCAATGCGCTCCATTGCACGCCTAATCGAATCTGGGAGCTGTTCCAGAGCTGAGCGGTGAGGCATTCCTCCGATGCAGACCATCTGCATCAAGTCTGTTAACGCTGCGCTATGTACCTTTCTTTATCTCATCATATCGAATCGCTCGATCTTGGGTGCGAAAATATCAGGTTTTGGCCATGCGGGAAATTATCCATCGATTCGGTAGCAAAGCTCTATCGAACCTTCGAATCGTTCCTCCTCTCCTCAAAAAGTTTGTTGAGCTTCTTCACCGTTGCCGTGTGAAGCCTCTTGTGCCACACGAACCTCCTCAGGACCTTCCTGGCGGTCCAGCCCTCAGGTTCGGTCGTTCCGGTCCAGCCACCGGGCGGGTGATGACTTAAAGTGCAGTCCATCTCTTCTTCCGAGAGGTTTGAAAGCCTCATAGTGGAAAGTTCGCTGCAGACTTCCAAAAAGTTCAAGGGCCAATCAGAAAAGTTTCTTTTCCTCAGCCTTTCCAAATAGAAGAGGTCAACCTCCGCGACATGTTCGGCTATTTGTTTTATGTGCCTCGGTATTGATGGGTCCGGTTTCCACTCTAGCGCTTCCCTTGGAGTTTTCAGGTAAAGGTCCATGAGGTCCATCGTCGCGTAATTCATGCAGCGGATGCAGCGCTCCACCTCATCCCTGCTTAGAGGCTTTAGGTCTGCGTTGAAAAGAGCTTGGCTGTCGCCCAGGTTTACAGGCCAGTTGCCCTTCACGATCTCTGACACCTCCGTTTCGATTTCGTAGCAGGCATCTTCGATTCTCTCGCCATGTTTCCTAAGCCAGTCCAAAAACTCCCTTATCTTCGTTGGCATCTTCGCAACGGCTCCGTCGAAAGTAGGGGATCTGCTGTAACAACCGGGCAACTCCTTCACGAAAATCTGCGTAGAACCGTCAGGTCCAACTTCACAAAGAAGGTGGTACTTCATGTTGGGCGCGATGCAGCTGCAGTACAAATGCATTTCGATGGTCTTCGCATTTGCGAGGGGGAGGGATCTTCAGAAAGCAGCTTGGAAAATGATCGCGTGCTGGGCAAAGTTTGTTTAATTCGCTAATTTTCCCCCTCCCCAACATTCTGCATCCGATCCATGTTTTTGAAGATCCTCTGCGATACAAAAAGGATAAGATAATGATTAAAGGCATGTTTGGGAACATTCCTTTTGGCATGATGGAGAATTGGTGACCTTTGGCTTCCAATAGCAGAATAAGATATGCCGGCCCGATAAAGGCGATTGGAGTGAGTGAGGAGCTCTGCAGCGGGTGCGGCCTCTGCGAACTTTCCTGCTCCTTGCAATCGGAAGGAGTTTGCAATCCAGCCCTCTCAAGAATAACGGTAATCAGAGATTTCTTCGCTGGAAGGTTTGTTCCAAAAACCTGCAGGCAGTGTCGAGAAGCAAAGTGCGCCTCGAGCTGCCCAGTAGAGGGTGCAATTGTGATCGATGCTTCTACGGGCGCTCGTGTGATAGTGAAGGAAATTTGCACTGGATGTGGTGCATGTTCGAAAGCATGCCCCTTCAATTCAGATTCAAGCATCGTGAAGAGAAGTGGGGAAAAGTTCGTCAAGTGCGACATGTGCTCCTCCAGAAGTGATGGGCCTATCTGCGTCAGCATTTGCCCCACGAATGCGCTGACCGTACTCGAGATGGTGGCTGAGTGAAAATGCATGGCGGATGGGTTGGAAGGATATGCTTCATCGACCTGACCTCTGAGGAGATGTGGCATGAGGAAACGACCAAGTATGCGCTCCAGTACATAGGAGGAAGGGGGATTGCAGCTAGGATAGCCTGGGAGCTTCTGCCAGCTGGAACAGATGCCTTTGACCCTGAGAATGTTCTCTTGATATTGACAGGTCCTCTTACAGGAACATTGGCCCCTACTTCTGGAAGGACGGTCTTTGCAGGTGTTTCGCCGAGGGTCTATCCAAGACCATGGTATACCCATTCGACGATGGGCGGGTTCTTTGGGCCTGAGCTGAAATATTCTGGATTTGATGGACTCGTAATTAAGGGAAGGTCGCCTAGGCCCTCGTACATCCTTGTTCGGAATGGAGAGGTTGAGCTGCTCGGTGCAGAAGATCTCTGGGGACTTGGAACACATTATACTGAGAGGCGCATGAAGGAAAAGCACGGCAGCAGGGCTCAAGTTGTATCGATCGGCCCTGCTGGGGAGAAACTAGTCCGTTTCGCAGCAATTGTTTCGCACTCGCCTGAAGCAGCATCGGGGCACAGCGGATTTGGGGCTGTGATGGGCTCGAAAAACTTGAAGGCTGTCGTTGCAATTGGCGATTCAGGTGTAAAGGTGGCAGATCTCTCTGGATTTATGGCTGCGTGCAGGCGGGCGATGAAGCTGTCGAGAGGTGGCATGGTATCCTCGATAGTGAAGGGGAGGGGAGAAGATTCAGATGGTGGCGCAAAGCTTTCGAGGCCGATCTGCACGCATGCATGCAATGCAAGGTGTGAGTTGGGCAGGACCTACAGAAAAGTTGCAAGGCGATTTTCTCCTGGAGTTATAGAGAGGCAGGACCTATTCTGCGTTGGAACGATTTGGGCTGAAGGGGAGGAGGCTGGTTTTGGCTGTGGCGTGGACATGCCATCCGTTAGTGGCTGGAAACCGGAGGAAGGGGGCGTTGAGCTTCATGAGGTGTGTGACGACCTTGGTCTTGATCTCTGGGTCCTCCTTACAATCCAGCCATGGCTTGTCAAGTGCATCGAGAGCGATGTAGGGGAGATATGTGGAAGGGAACTCAGGCCCAGGGATGCAAGTTGGTTCTATGAGCTTCTTCAAGACATAGCACATAGGAGGGGAATTGGAGATCTCCTTGCAGAGGACCTGAGAAGGGCTGTGGAGAAGATAAAGCACACACTTCCTGCATCGGTTGTTGAGGCGGCAGAGGTGCTCGAGTTTGCTTTTGGATTTCCATCCCACAGGGAAGGCAGGGTTTGGGACCACGAGCCGCTCCCATTCTGGGCAGTTTCAGCCATCATGTACGCTACAGAGAGCAGGGACCCGACGATAGGCACGCACAGCTACCTCCAGATTGCGGACATTTACATGCATGACCGCTCACTTGCACTGGAGAAGCTCAGGCCTCTTGCTAAGTTGGTGTGGGGGTCCGAGGAAGCCATTGAACCAAGCTTTGGCAAGAAGGCAAATGTTGCCATCTGGTGCCAGAACAGGCATGTCTTGATCGACTCCCTTCCGCTTTGTGACTTTGTCTTTCCGAGCATCATTAGGCCCTTCGACAACGAGAATTCATGGCGCAATGCCACAGATGTTGCAGGAGACCTCGATATTGAGGCGGAGCTTCTCTCAACCTGCACAGGCCTGGAGATCGAAAGCTCTGAACTTGATGTCATGGCAGAGAGGATCTTCAACTTGGAGCGGATGCTGCTGGCAAGATTTGGGAGGGACAGGAGCGTTGATGAAAAAGTCGCGAAGCACTTCGAGCTTCCGTGTGAAAGCGATGGCACGAAGGCCGACAAGGAAACATTCAGAAAGATGATGGATGAATACTATGCCATTAGGGGCTGGGACAGAATTTCCGGAATGCCGAGCAGGAGCTTGCTCGTGAAGCTTGGTCTCGAAGATGTTGCAGATTCGATTGCACATCCTTAACTTAGGAAATTGCTTGTTTTCAGCGCTATCTCCTGCGCCATCTCCATCATGGTTGCTTGCCCACCAAGGTCGTATGTTACATGCCTTCCCTCTTCTATGACAGCATAGGTCGCCTTGAAGATCGCTTCGGCCTTCTCCCTTTCTCCAAGGTACTCTGCCATCCATGCACCTGCGAGAATTGTTGCAGTTGGATTTACCTTGCCCAAACCACTATACTTCGGTGAGCTTCCGTGCGCCGGTTCGAACATCGCATAACTGTCGCCGAAGTTGGCTGAGTAAACGCAACCGATGCTTGCGATGAGCGCAGCGGCCTCCTCGCTCAGTATGTCCATGAAAAGGTTTGTGCCAACGATGATATTTTGGTTGAACCTCTGTGGATTCTTGATGAGCTGCTGCGCTAGGTTGTCAACGAAGTAGTCCTCCAATATTATCGAGGGGAACTCTTTGGCAACATCCCTGACAGACTTTAGAAAAAGACCGCAAGTCTCCTTGCAGATGTTAGCTTTGTGAACAGCTACGACCTTCCCCCAGCCCCTCTCCTGGGCCATTCGAAATGCATACCTCGCGATCCTTTCGGAAGATCTCTTCGTGATCTTCCTGACCGAAACAGCAACATCATCGGTCAGTCTGTACTCGATTCCAGAGTAGAGGCCCTCTGTCCCCTCCCTGACCATCACGAGGTCTACATCTCCGAGCGGCTTCCTAGTTCCTGGAAAAGTTTTGATGGGTCTCACGTTCGCATAGAGGTCGAACCTCTGCCTTATGCTTACCGCGACACTCTTAGGCGTGCCAGGTTCAGGTATCGTCGTGGTCGGACCCTTGAAGCAGGCATCCGATTCCTCCAGGACCTTCCAGGTTTCTTTTGGTATGAAACTGTCTCCACCATGCGTTCTCCACCACTCAAGACCCGCCTCGCAGGGAATAAGTTCGATATTGGAGCGGGCAGCTTTCAGAACGCTGACCATGGCTTCAACGAGTTCAGGTCCGGTACCATCCCCTCGAATTAGGGCTGCTCTCCTAGACATCTTTCGCCTCTGCCAGGGGGAGCTTGCCTTTTCTGCTTTCCCTTACCGAAAGCTCATAATTAGCTTGCAACCAGGAGCAAGATAGCCTTATCATGAAGGGCTTCTCAGAAGGTCCAGGTGCAGGAAGGATTGGAGCTGAAGAGGTTCCGGGGGCTGAGGGTTGCGCGAGAAGACTGCGAATCTCTTCTGAAATTTCTTAGGGAAAGGAGCCTTCTTGTCATGGGAGCCCGTTTCAAAAGAGATGGATTGTGGATCATAGTGCCAGTCGAGAGGCAACTTAAAGACGAGGAAAAAGCGAGTTTAAATTCATCGGGCATAAAATTCGAAGATACTGAGGACGAGTTTGAGATCCAAGAGGCGCGCCCTTCCTCGCTGCAAGACTTCCTTGCAGAGAAGCTCCCTCCACACCTCCTTGCAAGCGTGCCGAGATCATACGATGTGATAGGCGAAATCGTGGTGCTGGAACTTCCAGAGGAGCTCAAGGAGCACGGGAAACTAGTTGGGGAGGCTGCGATGAAAATTAACAAAGGTGCCCGCCTTGTTCTGAATAAAATATCTGATATCTCAGGTCCTTTCAGGATTGGGGGATATGAGGTGATCGCAGGAGAAGGTCCTACAGAAACGGTGCACAGGGAGCACGGATGTGTCTACAAACTTGATCCCACGAAGGTCTTCTTCACCCCCAGGCTTTCGACCGAGCGAGTGAGGGTTGCTTCGCAGGTCAGGAGAGGCGAGACTGTCGCGGACCTTTTCGCAGGGGTTGGACCGTTCAGCATCCTGATCGCCAAGAAGGTACAGGATGTCAAGATCTACTCGGTCGACAAAAACCCTTCGGCGTTCAAGTACTTGGTTGAAAATATCAAGTTGAACCACGTTGAGGAAAAGGTTTCGGCAATTCTGGGTGATGCCGCAGAGGTCGCTGCAAAAAATTTGAAGGGAAGGTGCAGCAGGATCATAATGAATCTTCCGGCAGGTTCGGAACTTTTTTTGGAGGCTGCCTCAAAAGCACTCCTTCGGGAAGGGGGCATAGTCCACATGCACATCTTCGTAAACAGGTATGAGAAAGTTGGAGAAAGGATTTCGGCATTGGAGGAAAGATTCAGGAAACTGGGATGGGGGGATGTAGAAGCTTTAAACGTCAGGATCATAAGAGAGGTTGGTACTAGGAGCTACCATGTTTCATCGGATGTCAGGCTTGCAGATCGGTAGCTCTGGAAGATCAGATCTGCAATCTTGCTTCTAGAAAAATTTCAACCTCTCTTTCCTTGCGAAGCTCCTCGACGAGGGACCTCTTGAGAAGGGAGGCGGACTTGTCAGAATGGATGGCGACGGTCCTGCTGCAAGTGAAGCTGCTCTTCCGAAATACGATGTCTGTCGGATGGGTAAATGTCAGGTTCTGGCTTCCTCGAGCCACAACGGTATCGATGATGCCGTTGCACTCGATGACGAGAGTGATCACAGTTTCCGGATCCTTTGCAAGTTGCTTAAAATCTGATGAAAGGTCGATCGCGCCCTTCTCAGAATTGACAGCCACTATGCAGCTTCCCCTTCTCGTTAGGTTGACATCTTTAGTTATCTCCAGTGTTGTCGCATGGCTTGCAGATATCAACCTGTGCCCCTTGGCCCTGAAGGAATCGGTTGCTCGGATCATTCCACTTCCTTCAGGAGCTCCAGTGGAAAAAAGGGTTTCTTGGGCTTACGCTTAATAGCACCCCTCGAGCTATGCCGTAATTGCGGCACAATGCAAGACGAAAAGCGCGAGGAGAGAGCCGAGCTTGTGGCAATGCTCAAGAGACAAGGGATAGTTAAGAGCATCGAGGTTGAGCGGGCCCTTCTGAGCGTCCCACGCCACGAGTTCGTCTGGCCTTCGATGAAAAGGTGCGCATACGAGGACACTCCGCTCCCTTTGGGGGAAACCGGCCAGACGATATCGGCGGTGCATATGGTAGCGATAATGGACGAGCTTCTGCAGCTCAGGCCTGGGCTGAAGGTGCTCGAAGTTGGAACTGGAAGCGGATACCATGCCGCAACTATAGCTGAGATAGTAGCTCCGCTTTCTGAACCTCCACAGAGTTGGGGGCACGTGTACTCGCTGGAGATTGTGGAAAAGCTCTACGAGTTTGCAAGGAGCAACCTAGAAAGGACCGGCTACTCTTCGAGGGTTAGCGTGATAATGCGCGATGGTTCTCTTGGCTATCAGGAAGCTGCCCCATACGACCGCGTTCTCGTTACGGCAGCAGCTCCGGAAATCCCACCTCCTCTTGTTGAGCAGTTGTCCCCAGGAGGAATAATCGTCATCCCAATTGGGGAGGAACATTTTTTCCAAGAACTTGTCGTGGGGGTGAAGACAGAATCCGGGAAGCTCAGAACATCCAGGAAGGGAGGAGTTGCCTTCGTTCCCTTAAAGGGGGCTTACGGCTGGTGAGGGCCTAGGTTGGCGAAGATTGAATGAAGCGCTCCAAAAAGCTCTTGATCACCGCGTACATATTGATCGCAAGCTTTGTAGCAATCGCTCTCATAGACCGAAATGTTGCTGAATCTGTAGAGAAACTCTCAAACGCCTTAAGGGATTGGAGCAGGAACAGCCCAACCAGAATCCATGCTTATTTCGCCAGCTTTCTGCTCTCGATTGTAGGGAACACGACGATCTTCATTCCATTTCCATATGCTGCAGTAGTATTCATAATGACATCGCAGGTTGGCCTTGATCCCCTACTGCTTGGAATCGTTTCAGGCATTGGGGCGGCGATTGGTGAGACCACCTCTTACGCCCTAGGGTATGGAGGTGGAAAATATCTGGAGAAACGTGGTTATGCGGAAAAGTTCGGTTCTCTCCACGCATTCCTGCTCGAGCACCGCAAGCTAGTACCACTGGCGATTTACTTTTTCGCTGCCACTCCTCTTCCGGATGATGTGCTTATGGTACCACTTGGTATGTTGCGTTACGGATTGATGCATTCGCTAATTCCATGTTGCTTGGGAAAGATGACGATGCTCCTCCTCATCGGATACTTTGGAAGCTTCGTCTCTGGCCTTGGGGGGTACTTAGGGGAAGATCCTGTGATTGGAATCATCTTCGATGCGGCAACGATTTTCTTCGTGGTCTCCATGGTTTACATAATCGTCGAATGCGATTGGGCTGAGTTGCTGAAGCCCAGGAAAGGCTGGCAAATATAGCCCTAGAGCCACTTGCTCAGGGAGTCCTTCCTGTTTCGTTGCGCCATGGCAACTTCCTCAGCCGCCTTCCTGACCCTATCTTCGCTGAAGTCATGCTCGTCCCTCAGATAAATTACGCAAGCTTCAACATCTAGAGGCCTCCAATCGAGATCGAATTCCTCAAGGACAGACGGTTTCTGGAAGAAACTCCTTGCCTCTTCAAGCTCCGGAGGCTTCTCGATACCCCTCTCTCTGTATATATCGTCTAGGCTCTTTCCCTGCTTCACGAGCTTCAGCGCTGTCTTCGGTCCGAGTCCCTTCAAGCCAGGAGTGAAATCGGTACCGACGAGGATACCGATCGTTATGAGCTGGTCCTGGGAGATGCCATTTTGGTTTAGTACATCCTCTAAAACGACAAGCTCCGGCTTGACCTCGACGTAAGCTGATTTGTTGGGAAGCTTTCGCCTTCCGGTTATCGCGACGTTTCTAACGAGTCTTGGAGCACCGAAGAGCAAGGAATCATAATCTTGGCTCGCCGCTGCCCAAACCTTATTGGACTTGGCCATGTAGGCAGCCTGCGCCTCGCCCTCCGAAGGGGCCTGCACAACGGGGATGCCCATCGCATCCAAGAGGCGGACGCTTGTCTCAACCATGTAATCCTCCAGAGTTGTCGAGGCCTGCGCGAACTTCCTGGCTTTCTCCAGCTCACCCCTCGAGAGCGCATCTTCGTACTTCTCCCTCGCTTCGGCCCTCGAGACGCGCCTCCTTGCTATCTCCGCTTTCTTGAGCCTCGGAGGTTCTCCGTCGAGAACGAAGACGGGCTTGATGCCGATCTTGAGAAGGTTGCAGCACCTGAAGAAAAGACCTGAGAGGTGGCTCGTCACCTCCCCCTTCCTGTTCTTGAGAGGAGAGCCATCAGGTCCCCTGATTATGGAGAGAAACTGGTAAAGGGCGTTGAAGGCATCTATTGCGACACTCAAGCCGCTAAGTGACTCCAAGTTTAATTCCTGCCTTGGGACGATCTCGCCCAACTGGACGCCCACTTTCTCTTTTCCTCCTCTTCGCGTCCTCGAGCTCTGGCCCTACTCAGTTGCTTCGCTTTGTTGGCGCCTTATCAGCTCAACCCTTCTCCTCGACCTGCCGAGGGAGGTTATCGAAATTATGCCGTTCAGCTCGAGGCGCATCAGCTCCTTGTCGAGCTCACTAGTTGTAAGTTCTTTGTACTCCTCCTTAAGCTTCTTCTCCAAATCGTCTGTAGTGAGAGCCTCCTTTTCATTGAGGAGCTCAACAATTGCGTTCCTGATGGGCCTAGGATACCATTCCATTCTATTCTACCACATCGATGGCGCTTCAGATCCTTAAAGCTCTTCGCTGGCTTACGACCTCGATGTTCTCGACCTCAGCGTTCGACCTTATCGTTTCCTCGACCTTGTCCGAAATCCCCTCGAGTTCAGGGACCACAATGTCAAGTATCAGCGCATTAAGGCCGAATGCTATAGGCTCGATCCTGCTCCTCGAGACCCTGGCTTGGCTTGGAAGAGCCTCTCCGATGCTGTTCGCCAGACCCTGCAGGTCCGTCTCAGTACTTTTGGGATATATCTTGAAGCCGATAATAACCTCGCCCATCTTCATCACCCTACGGTCCTTGGAAACCACACTTCGGGCAGGCATAATTCCTGACAAACTTTCTGCACTTCTGGCACCTCCAGAGCGTGACAGCCCCGCAACTTGGGCAGAAAAATTTCACAAACCTCTCTTTGGGCATTATCACCTTGTTGCAGGAGATGCAAGTTGGCACCGAATTCGCCTGCCTTTTATGGCGTAAGGCTCTAGAATCAATAATTAAACGTTCGCATCAGAACGTCGGCGAGGAGCATAATTGGGATTCGCGTCAGAGCTAGGGCTTGTAACAAGTCCGGAAGGACATTTTCGTGGAAGTCGAAGTCTGTGCTTCGGAGCAAACTTCTGAGCTCTTCAACCCTGCTTCCCATTATCTTGATTCCTCTGTCAAGTGTCCTGTCAGAGGAGGCTGAGAGGAGCTTCCTGGCGAGAAGAAGCCGCCTCATTCTCCTGACCATGGGCTTTGCGTTCTCATCCATCTCAGCAAGCTTCTCCTCATCGAGCGTTGAAGCGAATTTGCCAGCTGCGCTCCCCGCGTGCCTGGCCATAATACCTCCGAAAACGATCCCCCCGCCGGTTGTTGGCTTTGTGTGGCCAGCAGCATCCCCTACAAGAATGATCCTTCCAATTCTTGTCTCCTTCAGAGGTCCCCCTGTCCAGACCGCCCACCTTGAGGAAAGTATCGGCCTGTAATCCCCGTAAAATTTTTTGCAAATCATTTCGCAAACCCTTGCAGGATCGGTCCTCCTAGTAGCGCACCCAACCCTTGTGGTTCGTCTGTCCAATGGGATCGTGTATGCCATGAAGTCCCCGTAAAGCTCTCCAAGGAACACATGTGCAAAAGATGGATCTACCTCGCTGCACCTGACAGTCACCTGTGCTGCGGGGACCGCCTCCCTGACCCTTGAGTTGAATCCAGCCGAAGCTGCAAGGCGGCGCCCTATGCCCTCGGCATCGATAGCAACCTGCGCTGAAAACTCGATGCCATTTTCAGCCTCTACAACTGCGAAACCATTGCGCTGCCTTATTCTTAGGGCCCTCAAGTTTAGAAGCCTGCAACCCCTGCGCTCTGCCAATTCGGCAAGGTGCTGGTCGAAGAGGGACCTTTCAATTACCTGGGCGCAAGGCCTGCCAGCATCCACCTCCAGCTCAAAGCCCGATGGAGAATGGAAAACAAATCCCCTGATCGAGTTCAAAACCAAATCTTTCCCGATATCGACGCCCAGTTTCTCATTTGCATCCAAGCTCAAGAGGCCGCCGCAATGCGAAGGCTGGCCAAATGTTTTGTGTTCCTCCAGGAGAAGGACATCGCTGAACTGGGCTGCACTCATAGCAGCAAGAAGGCCCGAAGGTCCACCACCGACGACAACGACGCCCGTCCTTCGCAAGGAGTTTCTGAAGGTACTGTGAACCTAGAGTATTTTTATCGTCTGTCCCTCAGCCCTTGGAGAGGAGAAGGGAGTACTCAGCCGGGCTCGTGTCTGTGGAGTTATTCAGCCAAAGTGCTGACTCCATAGCTCCAGAGTTGATGATGCTTGCCCTAGGCGTTACGTTCAGGAGGCGAAGGCCATTCAGCGTTACATTCAGGCTGTCTATGAAGCCAAACGGTTTCCAGGGGTCGAGTAGCACGAGTGCAAGCTCGCCGCTTTCCATCTCTTCAGTCCTGACCTTCGGTATAGTTAGTAAAACGGTTCTGGCACCATCAGCGTGCCAAGAGCCCGAGTACCAGAAGCTTTCGTTGTCTGTGAAGTACCCCAGAATTTGGAAGTCCTCAACGCCAAACATCCCACTTGCAATCCTTCCAGCCTCCTCGACAT
>CAZWAU010000120.1:0-6831 GCA_964631995.1 uncultured Nitrososphaerota archaeon | reverse complement strand
AGTCGAGGATTGGACAACCCATTCGCCCGATCCCAGAAGGCGGGCGTTCTTCATAATTTCAATTCCTAGCAGATCGTCTGCTAACTCATATTCTACCGCAATCAAGGTCCTCGATGAATTGGCGCAACTTCAAAGCTTCGTTCTTGGCCTCTTCCTCTGTCTTTAGGGTGTAGATTAAGACCATTCTGGGAATAACCCACTCAGCTGTAGGGCAGAGGCCATCAGGATACGTGGCTTTGATTTTTCCGCAATGGAAAATGTGTGCCAACCTTTCCTTGATGACCGGGTGCCTGTATGCGGGCATCTGCGTGTAACCCACGCTAACGAAGGGGCAGGCTTTGTCAATAGCATCCCTGAATCTGGCAAGGCTGATGCCGTGGCGCTCACCATCGAAAGTAGTGGCCCAGAAATGGTAAGAGGAAAGACCGTAGTCAGCCCTTTGGGGTTTGAGCCACTTGCATCGTGAAATGCTCTCATCGTAATGCCTAGTGTTCTTCCTCAGCCCTTCAATGAAATCTGGCAATCGGTCTAGTTGAGCAAGACCGACAGCAGCGGTCAACTCGTTCATACGATAGTTGTAATGTAGGCCATAGGCTATGGAGTGGAAAGTTGGAGCGCCAGCATGAAGGTCCAACTTTCTAGCAAGATCTGAATCGTTCGTTGTCGCCATCCCCCCATCACCCAATGACATCTGCTTGCTTGCTTGGAAACTGAAGGAGCCGATGTCGCCGATGCTACCCGTTAACCGACCCTTGTATGTGGCCAAGATGGCGTGTGCTGCATCTTCCACAACCAAAGCACCGTGCTTGTGAGCAATGGCCAATATCGGATCCATGTCGGCAGGAAGGCCCCAGGCGTGGGTGACAACCACTGCCTTCGTCTTTGCTGACATAGCTTCCTCAAGCTTGGTTGGATCCAATGTGTGCGTCACCGGATCGATGTCGATGAACTTTGGAACGAGGTTGGAGTACATCGCTGCCACTGCTCCGAATACAAAAACTGGATCACAAATAACCTCGCCACCAGCTTCCAATCCAAGGTCTGCACATAGCAAGGATGTATGGAGCACGCTCATCGCCGAGTTCATAGCTACAGCAAACTTCGTTCCAACCATGCTGGCAAATCTCGACTCGAACATTGGTGTAAATTTTCCACTTAAGGAACCAAGTTCACCAGAAGCGAGGACCTGCCTTAAAAGTTCAAGTTCCTTTTCTCCATAAGTCCTTTCGGGCAATTGCCAACAGCACTTACAAATTTCAAATGGCTTAATTAAGCTTTTGAGGGGAGTACATCTTGAATCCATTAATGCTATTCGTCTCTTCGATGAATGTTGAGTATCCAAAGGATAATTTAATTTCCAACCTCAGAGGCCGGGTACGCTATGTCGTATCATTTGAGGCGGAAAGATAAGGAGATCACCGATGCCGTTATTCTTAAGAAGATACTGAAAACCACGAAGTATGTAACTATTGCCCTCTCGAAAGACAATATGCCATACCTCGTGTCACTAAGCCACGGTTATGATGAAGAGCGAAATTGCATTTACTTCCATTGCGCCACAATGGGCAAAAAGCTCGACTATCTAAAGTCGAATAATACAGTGTGGGGGCAAGCGATCCTAGATTATGGTTACGCGGATGGAAAGTGCGATCACCTTTATGCTTCGGTGCATTTTCAGGGTAAGGTAACATTTTTGGAAAAATATGAGGAAAAGCTTTCGGCCATCGAATGCATAATTAGACAACTAGATCGAAATCCAGAACGGCTTCTAGAAGGGATCGATGCAGAGAGACTGAAAGCAACTACAGTTGGCAGAATTGACTTAGATTATATTAGCGGGAAGAAATCTAAAGAGGTTAGCTTGTAGCCAGCTTTGGCTATCAAATTCGCTATCTTAGATGTAGCGCGCCTTGTAGAAGAACTCGACCAGGGAACTTACGATTTCATTTTCCATGTTGACCTTATACTTTATGGGCCTTGTCTGGAGCTCCTCTACCCAACCGATCCCGACGAGGATCCTTAAGTTCGCCACCAAATCCTTGTGTCTCAAGCCCGTTTGCTTTGCAATTGCGTATTTAGTCAATGGCTCGCGGTTCCTCGAAAGGATTTTTAGTATCTTAATTCTTCCTATGCTGCCAAGACCGGCCTCAACGACCTCGGCGGCCTTTTTATCAAGATCCATTCTCTAGCGGTTAAAGCTGAAGTTGGTGGCTATTAGGTGTTGCTGGAATCAAAATTCCATGAGCTGCTAAAGCTTGTGATTCACGAGCAGCATATCCAAGGCAAATAAAAGGACTTGCTTAAAGTGAAGCTATCGCGCATTGAGCTGGACAAGCGAATGGCTTGCCACATTAGGAGCATGGAAAAGTGTTTTAACAGTTCCAAGACATCGAAGAAGGCAGGGAGGCGGACAATATTAGACACGGGAGCGGAGAATCGGTTCCAGTAAGCAGAGGATCGCTTCCAGATCCACAGGTGGTTCAGCCAATTACAGATAGAAAGATGGAAGAAAGGGTTGACGACCTTTTGAAACATCTGACCATAGAGGAAAAATTCTCCCTCTGTGCTGGCGGAAGTTTGTGGTCTACGAAAGCTGTAAAACGGCTAGGTATAAAAAAACTAAAAATGACGGATGGACCGCACGGGGTTGGGGCTTTGGGATCACTTTTCAGGAAGTGTACATATTTCCCCACTTCCATTTGCCGTGCATCGACATGGAACCTTGATCTGTCCGAGAGGTTTGGTGCTGCATTGGCGGAGGAAGTGCGTTCCGTTGGTTGCAATGTTGTTCTCGCTCCTGGAGTTAACATAATCCGAACACCTCTTTGCGGCCGTACGTTCGAGTACCAGTCGGAAGACCCCTACCTGAACAGCAAGATGGCTGTGGCTGTTGTTAGGGGAATCCAGAGCCAGCGAGTTGCGGCTTGCGTGAAACATTTCGCCTGTAACAATCAAGAGACCAACCGCCATAAGATCAGCGTTGAGGTTTGCGAAAGAGCTTTGCGGGAGATCTATTTGCCAGCTTTCGAAGCTGCTGTCAAGGAAGCGGACGCTTGGTCGGTGATGGCGAGTTACAACAAGGTCAATGGAACATACTCGTGTGAAAATCGAAACCTATTGGTAGAAAGGCTTAGGGAAGAGTGGGGTTTCAGGGGATTTGTGGTCTCCGATTGGTTCGCGGCATCGAACACGAAAAGCACTGAAAGTTGCGTCAACGGAGGGTTGAGCCTTGAGATGCCGGGCAAAGGAAGCAGGTATAACGAGAAGGCTTTGCGGAAGGCCTTTGAAGCTGGAAAGTTTTCGATTGATGCGCTCGACAGGAATTTGAGGGGTTTGTTGAGGGTGATGTTCCTTGTGGGCCTCTTTGAAGAAGAGCACGCTTTGCCCAAGGGGATTCGTAATACAAAAGAGCACCAGATGCTAGCAAGAAAGATAGCTGAAGAGGGCATCGTACTTCTAAAGAACGAATTCGAAGTCTTGCCATTCAAGATAGGAGAATTGAAGAGGATAGCTGTTCTTGGACCGAACATGGATAGGAAGACCGGTTTTGGTGGAGGGAGCTCGATGGTTCGACCCTTGTATGAGATCACCCCTTTGAAGGGTTTGGAAGAAAGGTGTCGAGGAAAGATTTCGATAGTAGATGAACCTTCCGAAGCCGATGTTGCGATATTTTTCGCTGGATTTACGCATAACTTTCTCAAGGGAATAGATTATGAAGGAAAGGATAGGAAGAGCCTTGATTTGCCTGAAGAACAGATTGAATCGATCAATGAAACGGTGAAAGAAAACCCAAAGACCGTTGTGGTCTTGGTCAATGGCAGCCCTGTGACGATGGTTGGATGGATCGAGAAAGTACCTGCAGTGGTTGAGGCTTGGTATGCTGGGCTCGAGGCCGGAAGGGCTATAGCCGCTGTGCTTTTCGGCGACGTTAATCCATCAGGCAAGCTTCCTGTGACTTTCCCTAGGAAGCTTTCAGATTCTCCAGCTCATGCCTCTAAAAGGACGTTTCCTGGCAATGAAAAAGTACATTACGAAGAAGGCATCTTCGTTGGTTACCGCCACTTCGATGCACGAGGCATCGAGCCCTTGTTCCCATTCGGGCACGGACTTTCGTACTCGAGGTTCCTCTATGAGAACTTGAGAATTGGAAAAGTTTCTGGGGATGGAGCCTTCGAAGTCTCCTTCGAAATCACCAACGTTGGAAGTCGTGCTGGTTCGGAAGTCGCCCAGCTCTATGTCCAGGATGTCGAGGCGAGCGTCGAACGCCCTCTCAAAGAGTTGAGAGGGTTTGAGAAGGTACACCTCGAGCCAGGGCAGAGGGCAAAGGTTACACTTTCTCTCGGAATAATGGACCTTTCTTTCTGGGACGAGAGGGATAGTCAGTGGAAGGCTGAGAAAGGTATTTTCAAGATCCTCGTCGGCAGTTCATCTAGGGACATCCGCTTGGAAGGGGAACTGGAATACATGGGGTAGAGAGATCCAATAGGCTTTAAGGAAGGGGACCTTATAGCAGCAAGGAGCGTTCATGTCTTAATGACGCCATCTGGAGCTTCATTAGGTCCATATGTTTAGCACCTTTTAGTTTTAGACGCGTTAGGGATTTGAGTCCAAGTTTCTCCACAGGTCGACCCTGGGTGGGGGATGGAAGGGCTTACCAACTATGTCAATTGCTCCATCGTTTCCGATATCAGCTGCTTTGGCATCATGGGTTGGATGTTCGGAATCTACAAGGAACTCAGTAAACGAACCTTTTCCATCATTGAGGTAGATCAGGAGCTTTGGGTGTTGATTCCTTCCCAATCCCATCTCGCCAACGAAAAAGTCCAAATGCCCATCCATGTTGAAATCCGCAATGCCTAAGCTATGTGGATGGAAGAGGTCGTCCCTGATCATGTGCATCTTCCAATTTGGACCTTCGAACCAAGCCAACCTTCCTCTATCACTTTCACCCTCACTCATGATTATGTCTGGAGTTCCATCTTCGTTTAGATCAGCTACCTGAACCCTAGTTTCTGAGAAAATCGATGCATTTCGGTCCCGTATTACGCTTCTTGACCATTTCATCTCCGATCCTTCCTCGAGCTTGAAGATGTTTGGACCTGCCACAACTTCGTTCTTTCCATCACCATCAAGGTCTGCTATGGCAAGGCCTTCGACCGATATATCATCGCATATCAGGTGGCGGAACTCTTTTGGCCATGGGGAAACATCGGGATTTGGTGGGATGTCGTAATAGACTATGATGTGCCCCAACTGCGAAGCGACCAGGAGTTCGTCCTCTCCGTCTCCATCTATGTCTCCTACAGCTTGGTCGTGGTATTTCTTGAAGCTATTATCTATTACGCGCCTATTCCAAAGCTTGGATGTATCTCCGGGATTTTCGAACCAGTAGAGTTCGTGGCCGTAGTACGGTTGTCCTGCCACAAGGTCCAGGCGCCCATCTCTATTTATGTCGATCAAAACGCCTCCAGCTTCCAGATTTGCCCTAGAGATTACGTGCCTCCTCCATTCTGGGTATTTGTACCAAACGATCGTACCCTCGAATGAGTTATCGATTACATAATTTCCTATGACAACATCTTCAAACCCATCGCCATCGATGTCTCCAACCAAGCAAATTGAGTGATGAGTTCCTATTGGATGCTCATCGATGACTGTGTGGCAGAACCTCATCCGATATCCACCAACTATTATTGGAATTTAAAATCACGTTGGATTTCTTATACTTTACCTGTTCACTTGTATTAGGGAGGGCAGACTTATGCACTTTTGAGGTGACAATTCTTCCTGCTCATTTTTACACTAGTAAGGTGAATAGGAAAAGCTAAGTAAGGAGGGCTTCTTCACCTAAGGTAACTATGATGTCAAGGGTTGCTATCGTTGAAATGAGCAAGGATGCCAGGAAATCATTTGGAAAGGCGCTCAAGCTCATTAGTGGAATAGATGACCTTAATGATGGAAAGAGGACTGTTGTTATCTAGCCAGGGATATTCGACCACAGGAAAAGGAACCATCCCACATTGGAAGTTGTCGATTCAATAATCCATAGTTTTTGCAAGGCTCCGAAAATTTTCCTTACTGAATCGGATAATTACAAGGGAACTGGAACGGAGAGGCTCCAGATCTATGAAATGGCTCTATCGAGGAAGGTCTCGCCATTCAACCTCTCAGAAGATGCTAAGACAAGAAAGCTAAGGATTGCAGGTGCCAATATGAGTCTGTCAAATTTGTTCTTCAAACCGAACGTTTTTGTTAGCGTCCACGTGATGAGGAACAGCGAGATGGGGAGCATCCTGAAGAACCTGTTCGGCTTAATCCCAGTTAGGGAGAAAGAGAGATACCACAGGAAATTGGTACCTGTCCTCTTAGATATATACGAAGCCATAGGCGGGATCGAGCTCGCGGTCTTGGATGGTACCTATGCCTAGCTTTCCATTTCCTCAGGAGCTGGTTTCATCTTCGTTGGTAGAGATGCCGTCGCAGTCGAAGTTGTCGGCGCAGCTGTTTCAGGTCTTGATCCAAGGAAGATGCCGATAGTGAGGTATGCTATGAAGAAAGGCCTTGGCGAGGGGGATATCAGAAGGATAGAGGTTGTTGGAAACTCGATAGAAGATGTAAGGAAGAGAATAAAATTGGCAAATTGAGCATAGATCGATATACTCGAATTTGCCTATTTAATATAACGCCTTATCAAGGATTTAAATTCCCTTCATGAAGAATGAAAATTTCTCAGTAAGCGCAAGATAGCTTAGTCTGGTAATTTGGAAACTAATTCTTTTTAGACCCATTCACTCCATAATTTCAAGAGGCCTTCTTTTTCTCCTCTACCTC
>CAZWAU010000119.1:0-8457 GCA_964631995.1 uncultured Nitrososphaerota archaeon | reverse complement strand
GATCTACAACTATGTTAGGGACCACATGGCTCTAGGAAGGCCGCCCGTACGAGACCTTGAACGCATGATGGAAGTACAAAGATTCCAAGAACTTTTCAGGAGGTGCTTAAGTTAACAGAACCCCTATGGAATTGGAAAAGTATTTAAAGAGAGGACTGTATTTAATCATTGAACTACATGCCTCAGGAGGCGTTAAAGACAAAGAAGTACTGGTTTACCGAGGATGATTTACTCGTACCTATAGACTGGGATTACGTTAACTCGCTTCCAAATAAGATCAAGCTCGGCCTGGAGCTCTACATGGAGGGTAGGGTATCCATAGGCAGGGCTGCTGAAATAGCTGGCTTACCAGTTACAGAGTTTGACTACATAAGGGCTAGGGCAAGGATCCCGGTAAGGGGACCAGATGATTAGATAAGATTTGACGCTTTCCAACACAAGCCCTATAATCTACCTTGCGAAAATAAGAAGGCTGGATCTTCTTAAGAACGTTTATGGATCGGTAAGGGTTTGCTTACCAGTCTGGCAGGACATCGTTCACCTTTATAAGCGGGGTTTTCTCAGCGAGGAAGATTTCTCTCTAATCTCCCAAGCCAGACAAGAATGGATCATTCTTCAAGACCCTAAGGAAAGGCATTCAATTGAGCTTGTGGAAAGCCTTATTGAGGGAGGCCTAGGTCTTGGAGAAGCCTACTCTATAGCCTTAGCAAAGGAGCTGGGAGAAATATTCCTTGCTAACGATAAGCAGGCTATTGAAGTCGCGAGGAAGCTGGGTGTGAAGACAAGATGGTTTACGGAAATTCTTCACGATGCGCTGAGAAGCAACTACTTAAAATCGATCGATGAGTATGTTCGAATTCTAGACGCTTGCATAAGTCAAGGCCTTTACGTTAGTAGAAAGCAGAGGAAGAGGGCTATAGAAGCTTCCAAGAAAATAGTTTAAAACCTGATCTCAAACAGACTCCTTCCTCCAGATTAACACATGCTCGTGTATTATCCTTATCAAGCCTCGGCAGTACTTCTTCAAGTTGGACTTAACCTTGTGTTGAATTTTAATTACCTCCTGAATCGGCTTCGTATTCTCTGAGTCTCTAGCTATACATGCGAAAACTCCTTTCTTACGAAAATCTCCGATTAAGAGTACAAGATGACCATCATTTTTAAGCGCTCTTACTGATAAGGAGAGTATAGCATGAAGCTTGTCTCAAGGTATGGGTGGTGGCCTGCGAAGAGCTTTATGCCAGTGCCATACTTACTGTTCATCTCATTTGCTATCCTCTCTACAGCCTCCAGGGAGATTGCTGTTGAAACTAATAGACAAGATAAAAGAGGAGTATAAGGATAAGATCGAAATTGAAATTTATCGCGGATTGAACCCAAAGCTAAACGAGTATGGCATAAACGCAAGCCCAGCAGTGGTTATAGATAAAGACATACGCATAATAGGGGTCTGCCCGAGCGAAGAAATATTAAAAGAAGCCTTAAGGGAGGCGGGCATGTAGATGGATGTTGAAGAAAATGGAAGAAGTGATAGGTGAAAAGCCAAAACCCCAAGTACTATTCTCAAAGATTTGTCCAGAATGGTTAGAGAGGCAGATAAATGAGAGAAAATTGCAAGTGGAGAAATGCTCTGTTCACTTGGACTTTTCATGACAAAAGAAGCCTCGTCAAGAACGATGAGTCTGATACCTCGAATAAAACTTGGAGAGACAAAGGCTGTGATTACAGGTCCCTTAAAGGATTTTCCAACTATCCCCGACATAATTATAGTTGAAGGGCTTCCAGAACAAGTAATGTGGCTTTGCCTAGCCAGAAACTGTAAGGGGGGCGGGCGCCTCAATTTTAGCTCCTCCATTTTCCAATGTTGCTGCGTGGATGTGATAAGAGTAGATGGCTGATGAGGCTGCAACGCCGTCAGAATTGTTGGATATAGGCAAGTATAGAGAGAAGATTATTAATGGTCCTATTGTTAGCACTTTTCTGTGGCTTGGGGTTCCTCCTCTATTAAACCAGCTTGTGCTCATAGCCTATAACGTCGCAGATACTTACTGGCTAAGCTGTTATAATGAGTTGTGTGTGTCGGTTCCCAGACAAGTTTTACCCGTCATAATGCTCTTTCAAGCTCTTGTAATGGCTACAAACGCTGTCTGTTTAAGCATAGTTTCGCAATATGTTGGGGCAAAAGCCTACAAGAATGCAAGCGTAGAAGCCTCACGATTTTTTACAACCGCATGCTCTTCAGGGATTGTGCTAAACATAATACTCTTAACCCGTAGAGAACAAATTTTCTCATGGCTGATATTTACTCCTCCTGAGATTTTTGATGATGTTATGGCTTTCTCCGCTGTCACAGCTTTTGATGTGCTCTTTATGTCGATAGCATTCACCTTCACCACGCTTCTTCAAAGCGTGGGAGATACTAGACGGCCGGCCATAATTAACATCGTGGCTGTCGCGATCAATGTGGCGTTAGACCCATTTCTGGTCTTGGGTGTAGGGCCATTCCCACGTTTAGGAGTTGTCGGTGCAGCTCTAACGGATGTTATGGGGAAAATCTTGTCAATTGCCGGCCAAATTTACATCCTTAGGAAAAACTATCCAATGTTAAGGCTTAGATTTACAAGCGATTTGAGTTTTGAATGGGCTAAGCTTGTTTTAAGAATAGGCTTGCCTGTTTTATCTTTCGGAATAATGAATGGAGTTGCCTTTATTTTGCAACAAAGGCTCATCAACATGTTAGGCATAATTGTTGCAACAGCGTTTTCCATAGGCTTTGTGGTTATACAGATTGTTGATGGTATGCTTTTTGGATTATGCCAAGCCACCGCCATAATGGTGGGGCAAAGCCTTGGAGCAGCCAACCCTAAAAGGGCGAGGAAAGTAGCTTTCAAGACAACAGCAATTGTATTTATCCTTGTTGCATTAGGAGCTACCATTGTCTATCCACTTAGGTGGTCAATGGTAAGCATTTTTGCAAGCGACCTAAGCATAATTGAAGAAACGCAACGATTCTTGCATGTAGTGTTGCCATTACTTCCCTTTTTTGGAATTTGCATAAACGCTATGTCTATAGGAAGAGGGTCAGGCCACACAACCATTCCTACAACCATCGAAATTGTGAGAACATGGACTATAAGAATAGCCTTAGGATACTTCTTAGCGTTCACGCTTGGCATGGGCTCAATGGGCATTTGGATACCATTTTCATTAAGCAACGCCATAGGTGGAATAGCCCTCGCTATCTGGGCAAAATATGGAAAGTGGGATAAAGCTGTAATAAAAACAACCCCGAAATAATGGTTACATCTTTCATATTAGTGTTAAGAATGTAAAACAAGAACATTAAGTTAAGTTCCGTTGGGGGACACTAACAGAAGAGAAAAGAGTGAGGATGATTGATGTCTTATTGGTTGAGTGCTTTGGTGGCGTTTTTCTTAGTAGGTTATGGGTTTTCCGTTCTCTGCGTTTATTTCGAGTTTAAACATTCTTTTTATGGTGATGAGTTTTAGGCATTTAGGAACCTGCGGCCGGGTCATCTCCTTGTTTACTCCCGGACAACTTTCTTTAAGAAATCCAATTTTTCCAAAAATTCCTTCACCGTCACTATTTCCACTTTTCTAAATTCCCTTAGCGCAATTAAATGTTTATCTCCACTAATTAAATACTTTGCCCCTGCTTCGAGCGCGCACTCCAAAACTTTGTTGTCTGACGGATCTATTTTTATGACATTAACCCTCACTTTCGGATTCACTACCTTTAATATTTCCGTTAAGGATTCCAGTACTGTCCTCTTTTCCACCTCAGCTTTTTCAAATATCTCCTCAATTTTTGGATAAGTCAATACTCTTGCTAATTCTCTTAGTATTTCCTCGGAAGAATAGAATTCAACACTCTTCTCTTCCATCGCCTTAGAAATTTCCTTTGCTAAAGCTTTCTTAAATAGGAGCGATACGAGAATGTTCGTATCTAAGACTGCTTTGACCTTGCCCATCTTACTGCCTCTTCTATTAGCTTGTCTACGTTCACTTTCTTTTTCTCAGCAACGCTTGCTATTTTCTCAGACAATTCCTCCAGGCCTGGCCTTCTCGCCTTTTTCAGGATTATTTCCTCACCCCTGGTCATAACTATAATCTTCTCTCTTGGCAAAATTCCGAGCCTCTCTCTTATCTCCTTTGGAATTACAACTTGGCCTTTCGAAGAAACCTTCGTCACATCTTCTATTTTTTCCATATTTTTGGAATAGTTTAATTAGTATTTAAAGTTTTACAAGTCCAACTTTTACGCTCACATTCGGGAAGGTTGGAAAGCTATTCTGATTCGCGTGCGGGAGGAGGCAGGTTGGATGGGACCTTAGCACGCGCTTTGTCCATTAAATGACCGCATTAGAGAGAATAATCTTCGCAAAATGACTAACGCTAGGTTCAATTCATTCCACTATTTTCGATTTGCCTTGCATCATAAAGGGGATAAAAGATGGCAGATTATGTTTTGGAGTTGAAAAACGAATATACATACTTGCAGATTTATTCGAGAAGGATTAGAACAGAATCTATGATCTGCAAACAAGTGTATATTGTAGAATCTCCTGACTTGAGCTGCGTAGAGTGTCATTTCTTTCTTCTTCTGAGAATGATTACAAGAATTATTATCAGAACTGGTATGAGTATGAGGCCGAAAGGTGTGCCAACTATGAGCTGGCTCTGCAGCATCAGGCTAAGCTATATGCCCCCTGAATGGGAAAAAGTATAAGAGATGCTGTTGCCTACACGGTAAATGAATGACCGAAACCTTGCGGTGAGGAGCTTGAGTACAGGCGAAAGGTGCGAAGATGAGGGATTTGATATTTCAAAGGTCCTCGAAGACCTGACACTCCTCCTCATCTACCTCAGCTCTTGGAGAGAGAAGGTTATCAATGATGTATGGGTCACAAGGTCATGGAAGGGTTATGATTTCGATGTGCTTGACAGACTGGTGGAGAAGGGCCACATCTCAAGTACGAGGGGCGCGAAATCCGTCATCCTTACAGATAAAGGCATCAAGGAAGCGGAGAGATTGAAGGGAATTCTCCTTCGAGCTGTAAGCAAAAAGTACGGAAAGGAAGGTGAAAAACACCATGACTTCGCCGCCCACAGATGTTGAGCCCATAGATGCTTTGATAAAGAGAGACGTCATCGACGCTGGCGATAGGGTCAGCAAGGAAGCAGTGCTTAAGGTACTGGATAGGAAGGCTGAGGCTCTGCCGTATCTCATCGAAATGGTGAAGGGGGATAGGTACTGGCACACGGATGATGAGAACAAGAGCTGGGTTCCTTTGACAGCCTTGCACCTCCTATCCCTGACAAGAGAGAGGGAGGCGCTCGAAGCAATAATATACGCCATATACCACTACACTGAAGAGCTGGGCGATTGGCTCACTGAGGATGTCGCCTCGCTGCTGGCTTACTTCGGAGAGGCTCAATTCAACCGCATAGCGACTCTCGTCTCAGACAATAAGCTTGATCCCTTCGCTAGGGATGCTGCCGCAATGGCTATCGTAGTGATTGCGGAGAAGAGCGGCAAAGAAGCGCTCAGGAAAGCTGCCATTGAGTGTCTTAGGAACGCTATATCGATAGAGAAAGACCGTACGGCCAGAACCCTCCTTGCTATCGACCTCGCGGAAACTAGGGATAGAGATTCTCTACCGCTCATAAAATCCCTCTACGACAGAAGGCTGATAGATACTGGTTTTGCGAGCTATGAGGATGCGGAGAAAATCTGTGCTGGGCATGATTATCTTTCTGAGAGAGGGGCTGCGAGAAAGGACCCGATGGACTTCTTCTCTCCTCCTGCTGATACGCAAGGTGAGGTGGGAGAGGAAGCAGAAGAGAAGGATGAGGTCGAGTACGAATCCAGCCATTCATACAAGGCCTTCAGGTGTCCAGATTGCCAGACCATTGTGTGGGACATCGCTCGCATTGCAGCTACTAAGGAAGTTCACGCCTATGCTGGTGCCGTGGAAAGGAGGCATGTTAACAGGTTAGGCTTACCGTACAAGAGCATAGGAAGAAATGAGCCGTGTCCGTGTGGGAGTGGGAAGAAATACAAGAGGTGCTGCCTCCCTTCGATTCAACGCTGGGATATCATCGATAGGAAGATTGACGAAGGCTATGGTTACCTGGGTGGGCAGGAGGAAGGAGATGACGAAGAAGAGCAAAGGAAGAGTGAGTATGACCCAGTGAAGGCATGCGAGTGCTGGCTTGAAGCGTGGAGAATGATGAAGGATGTCATAGGTAATGACGCAAAGAGGATAAACGATGTTCCTTCTCCGTTCGCCTTATGCCAGCTCCTCTCTAACTGGGTTCAGGACTTTGAGATGGAGCTCCGGAATGCTTCTCTAAAGGAGCGCAGATTCCACGAGTTGAGGATAGAGCTCTCAAGGTGGTTCTGCAGCCAGTTCGTTTGTGAGGATGAGGATATGCTCGTTAACTTTCACAGCAGTGAAGCCACATCCATGGCCGCTCTTGGCGATATCAACGGAGCGGAGAGGAAATACGAAGAGCTTGTAAGCAAGTATCCCATGCATGTCTGGAGTTGGATACACTGGTCAGATGCGTACTGGCTGGATATACCTGAGAAGGCGGGCAAGAAGGACTACAACAAGGCAGAGTCAATACTGCTGAGGTGCCTTGAGCAGAAAGGGCTAGATGAACGCGATAGGAAGGAAGTGGAGGAAAGGCTCTCCGAACTCAGGAAAGAGATGACTGAGAGGAGAGAAGGGGTCAGCATGCAAGCTGAGGGCATAGCACCAGGTCATAAATTGAACGTGTCCATCGTAGGTTATGATGAGAACGGAAACGGTTACGCCCTAAAGGAAGGCGTCAGGATATCTGTGCCGGAATCGAGGATAAACGATATACTTGAGGTCGAGATCCTCTCCTGTTCCTCGTCATCGTCTGGTCAAGGCAGTGCTACGGCAAAGATCTCGTCTATAATCAGGCGAAGAAAGGTGGGTGGTAACGACCCAATATTCAACGATGAAGAGATGGATCAGATAGAACGCTCGATACCCAGGGAGAGGTACAGGTACTCAGAGAGGCTAAAGGCCTATTATGCAGAACAGAGAATAACCGTACCTGGAATAGTGGGAAAGGAGCGCCTGCTCTTCGTAAGGCTTGATCTGGAGAGCAAGGATTATGATGTGCAGATGACGGACATATTCGACATTCCTGCTGAGGAACTCATACTGATGTTTTATTCGGTTATGAAAGGTTGAAGAATTTGATCAAGAAGGCTGACCGACCGGAAGAAAACGAATGCAACCTCCAAATCTTGCCTGCTTTCTGCTCGCAAGATATCGCGAAAGCTAGAGAGTGATGCGAATTCGATATGCTTCGAAGAAAACTGGCCGCGTTCTTATGTATGGGGATCCTATAGGTCATGGTAAGCCATCTGGGGCTAGAACCCTGCATTGGTAGCGAGCGATAAAGCTACACTTGCTGGTGCTATCCCGTGCTCAGAGAAGCTGGTAATCACGGGACCAGGCTAGAGGGGCAAAAGAGATTTTCATGTTTCATCCAATGGAGCGGAGCGACGATGATCGCTTCTCATAGGTGCGCTCCCAATTGTTGCCCAGTAGGAATGTGAGAAAGGGAGGCAGGTGTGTGCTAAGGGCATAGTGAGTGAAAAGGCTTTGAAGGAGCTTCTTAGCGGCGAAAATAACCACTAAACTTAAATAATGCCACTAATTTTTATATGGACACAAATGAAAAATCATGACATTAATGTATAGGGTGAGGGTTGGAAGGCAGGGAAGAATCGTACTGCCAAAAGAACTACGTGAAGCCTACGGAATAAGGACAGGAGATGAAGCTATCGTAGTTGCGGAAGGCGAGAAATTAACCATACACCTTCACAAAGTTTCCGATGATCCAATACAAGACTTAACCGAGCTGTCAAAAACAATATCGATAGGGCTATCCGCGGAAGAGCTGAAAAAGAGGGCGGACGAGGAACGATTAAAACAATTTCTCCGAAAATAAGGTGGAGTCAAGCTCCTTGCGCCAAAGAGAACCTACCTACTTTTTAGATTCTACCACGCTCATCCACGCCGTAGACAAGAGCGTGGAGTACCATAAAGAATGCCTAAACATCATAAGCAGAGCTGCAAAAGGGGAAATAAATACTGCAACCAGCCTAGAAACTCTGGAAGAAACTCTCTTTATCCTGTCTAAGCTTACTTCCACATTAACAGCCCTCCGCGTCACCTACGATTATCTGAAAATGACCAAAATTAAGAAATACGAAATGAACCGAGCCGTTTTCGAGCGTGCACTTGGAATCATGGAGATAACACCTCTTAAACGGCCAAAAGATGCAATAAACGTGGCAACAATGCTTGAACATAGCATATCGAAAATAATTAGCGAGGACAAAGAATATGACAAAGTAGGCTTAATACGAAGAGTACATCCTAAAGAC
>CAZWAU010000118.1:0-9660 GCA_964631995.1 uncultured Nitrososphaerota archaeon | reverse complement strand
AATATAAATGTTTCTAATACGATTGGTCTTCATTGGATTTGCCAACTTTACCTTTATCTGTTAGCATAGCCTGATCCAGTTGTTGCCCGTGGCCTCTATCACAGCTCTAGAAGGCAGACTATTGACAGCAATTTATTATCTAAATAGCTCCAAAGCTGTCGTTGGATAACGAAAGTTCATCGAGTAAGGTGCCTTGATAATCATTCACGCGCATCTGAACTCTCCTCTTGTCAACGTCTATGCCTATGTTCATCATCTTTCACAATTCACCCCATTTCTTTATTTACTCATACGCGGCAGTCATCCATCTTTCATTGGCAAGGAAAGCAAGGTAGCAGCTCAAGGCATGGCTCATTCAACTTACCGGCTTTCTTGCAGGCCATAACACTCCCAAGCCATCCCCTTCAACCCGTGCACCTGAAGGGAATTCATCCCTCCATGAACGAAGTGGAAATGCTGGTCATATTGGCAATAGCTCTTAAGCACAAGAGAGTTTGGACATAGCCCCTCTTCAACTTGGACAGCTTGCTGGAGGTTTTAAGATATTGATCTACACGGAGCGCGGGACCGAATATGCTATAGCTAAGAATTTTTGTTGCGCCCCTAATCCCTCCAGGGACCGAATCTATTCGCTTCCTCAGCCTTTATGCTCTCTGAATCCAGCTCATCCTGAAAAACTTGCCTACAAGAATGATTGGAGGCAGACAAAAATTCGAAAAAGCAACGAAGTATGGCAGATTATGAATGCAGGAGGCGCTACTCACAAAAAGCTTTTCTAATTGCCATCTGCGTGCCACGATTAGAAAGCCATATATTTTTTAAAAAGTTCGAATTTTGAAAGTTTGGAAAATGTAGGCACTAAATCAGGGATTTCACCCAATTTGGACATTGGCCTTAGTTCAGAGGAGGCCAAGAGAAGGATTCTCGAATACGGTTACAATGAGGTTTCGGAGAGGAAAGCGAGCCCTATCGCAAGGTTCCTCCTCAAGTTCTGGGGATTGTCTCCTTGGATGTTGGAGATAACAGCTGTCCTTGAGTGGTTTCTCAAGAAATATCTTGAGATGTACGTTGTCCTAATACTCCTTTTCTTCAACGCCATCTTGAGCTTTGCACAGGAACGGAAAGCTGATTCAGCGCTTGACCTTCTCAAACAGAGACTGAGGATAAATGCGAGGGTGAAAAGGGACGGGAAGTGGATTACGGTTCCTGCCAGGGAGCTGGTCCCTGGGGATGTGCTGAGGTTGAGAGCTGGCGATTTTATACCTGCTGATGTTAAGTTGGTGGAGGGCATTGCAGAGGTTGACCAATCCGCCCTGACTGGCGAGTCTCTACCTGTCGAAAGAAAGGTTGGCGATGAACTTTACAGCGGATCCGTAGTAAGGAAGGGGGAGATCACAGCCGTCGTCACATCAACTGGGGCAAAGACATATTTCGGCAGGACCGTTGAGCTCGTACAGATAGCAAAGCCAAAGCTTCATGTTGAGGAGGCCATTTCAAAGGTATCTAGATGGCTTTTGGCTATGACACTCGCTATGCTCTCGATCGGGCTGGTTCTTGCAATAATTTACAATGCCAACCTCTCCGAGATTGTTCCTTTAACGGCGATCCTTTTGCTCTCAGCGATACCCGTTGCTCTGCCAACGATGTTTACAATAACGATGGCTCTCGGGTCTCTAGAACTTGCCAAGAGGGGGGTCCTGATAACGAGACTGGACGCAAGCGAGGACGCCGCCGCGATGGACATCGTCTGCGTGGACAAGACAGGTACGATTACAATGAACAAGCTTTCGATACGAGAGTTGATTTCATTTGGGGAGCATGAGGAGAGAGACGTAGTGCTTTACGGAGTCCTAGCATCGCAAGAGGCAAATCTGGATCCGATAGACCAAGCCTTTTTTGCTGCTGCGAAAGAGATGCAGCTCTCTCTTGAAGGTTATGAACAGAAAAAATTCGTGCCGTTCGATCCTTCAACAAGAAGAACGGAAGCTACAGTCGAGAAGGATGGCTTGGAATTCCACGTTCTTAAGGGATCGTTCCAAGTGGTAATTTCGATGCGCATTGATGACAAAGAGGAGCTGAAAAGGGCTGAAGGGGCAGTTGAGGAGCTTTCCAGCAGGGGTTACAGGGTGATAGCTGTTGCCAAGGGCGAGAAGCAAGAGAATCTTAGGTTGGTTGGGATCGCAGCCCTCTACGATGCTCCAAGAACAGATTCATCTAGCCTGATAAGGGAACTCAAACAGCTTGGCATTTCCGTCAAGATGCTGACCGGTGATGCTCTGCCAATAGCTAAAGAGGTTTCGAAGCAACTGGGACTGGGTTGTAACCTAATAAAAATCTCCGACCTAAAGGATAGTACTAGCGATGAAGAGCGCTTACGCATGATGGAGGGCTGCGACGGTTTTGCCGAGATATATCCCGAGGACAAGTACATCATCGTGAAGAGCCTTCAAGAAGGGAAGCATGTAGTGGGCATGACGGGCGATGGCGTGAATGACGCTCCAGCATTGAGGCAGGCTGAAGTCGGAATAGCTGTGGCAAATGCAACCGATGTTGCAAAGAAAGCTTCAAGTGCTGTCCTTACGACAGATGGTCTGGTGGGCATAGTAGACCTCGTCAAAACTGGAAGGATGATATTTCAGAGAATAGCCACTTGGGTCATAAACAAGATGATCAGAACCTTCAAGAGGGTCGTTTTCATAGTTGTTGCATTTATACTTACTGGAAGATACGTTGTATCAACTTTTGACATGATCCTCCTTCTCTTCCTGAGTGACTACGTCACGCTTTCTCTATCGACCGACAGGGTAAGATATTCGAAGAAACCTGAGAGCTGGGACATTACAGGTTTGGTCAAAACTGGGGTTATCCTTGGAATGTTGATGGTGTTTGAGTCACTTGGCATCCTATATATCGGCCTTTCCTATTACGGCCTTCTCGACAGAATCGATCAACTGCATACATTCGTATTCAACTTTCTAACGTTTTCAGGTTATTTCACGGTCTTGTCGGTCAGGGAAAGGAGGCATTTTTGGGAATCGAGACCAAGCAGAGCTCTTGCCATCTCGATAGCGATAAACATGGCGATAGTTTCCCTGATCTCGATAATAGGAATTCCTGGCCTTGCGCCAGTGGATCCTGAAAAGCTTCTGGTGGTCATCTCTTACTCCTTCGTGACCTGTCTACTTCTGAATGACCTTGTCAAGGTGTTTCTTGTTCGGAAAATAGGAGTTGTACTTTAGGCCCTCCATGCGGTGCCATGACATGACTCACAAAGAGTCTAGCATCAACCTTTTCCTTAACATAGTGAATGGGCTAGATAAATATGAGTGATGAAAAGGATGACATTGATAATTAGTGAGGTTTTCAACAGGAAAGGGTCGAGGAAAATCAAGAAGGCTATAGAGGAAGAATTCGATTGGGGAGGAGGCTTTGACTTAGAGGAAGTTGGTCTACTGAGGACCAAGCTGAGATACCTGCCTGTCATAATGTGGACTGCGATGACTGGGTGTTTCGGTCATTCAGCTAATGCGATTGTTGAACGGAAGAACCTGAGACATCCTATCTTCAAGGATCCCCTCTACAAGCCAATTCGAGAAGGGACGAATTGGCAGAAGGAAGATGAGAGAACTTACAACTGGTTAATTTCTAGGCTTCCAGTAAATGTGAAGATCGTTAGGTGCATTCATGGGGATAAGCATGTTGCTTGGCCTATGCGCGTGTTCGATATTAAGGAAGTTATGGATGAGGTCCATTTTCTAACGATAAAGCCTTTCTTGAATGTCGATGATGAATATGATAGGCAAATAAGTGAAAATTTTGGGAAATTTATTGACATCACGATGATCAAGGATGGTAAAATTGTTAAAATAGGAGGAGTCGATGGTATAAACATAACCGCCAAAGGTTTCGGTGAGTTGTTAAATCACAACATCGATGTTTTTAAAAAATACGGTATGGACTTCTGGTTCACAATTTACTATTCATAATGAACTAGAAGACACTAAGAGTTAGTTCATTGAGTAGATGTATTAGAAGTGGACCGACTGGGATTTGTTCGGTCAGATATACGACCTTTGAACCCAGGATCCCCTCCATTCTATCATCCAAATCGGATGATGCCAAGGAGGTGTCAATACCAGGCTTCGTCGGCTATTGCGCTTTGACCATCGGCCCGATTCTTCCTCCTGCCAAGCCAGATATAAATCTTAGACTCTAGTGAATGATTTTCGATGAGCTTTCTAGAGGCAGCCTTTGCCGAAGAAATTGGCACCCTCTCAAAACTCATACCATCGATATGCCGAGCTGAATGCTTTTATTTCCCCGACCATCGTTTCTGTCATGAGCAATTCGCCAGAAGCCGATGCCGGCCCAGTTAGCGTGTCTTCCTCCGAATTTCCACAGGTTGTGCTTGCCAGCTCAAAGCCTGTCGTTGTCGATTTCTGGGCAGAGTGGTGCGCTCCGTGCCGCACGATGCGCCCGATCTTCGATCGATTGAGCCATACTTACTCGGGCAGGGTGCTCTTCGTCAGCCTGAACGTCGAGCAGAGTCCAGATTTGGCAGCCAAGTTCGGTGTTTTTGGCATACCCACATTCTTGGTATTTATGGACGGAAAGCCCGTAGATAGGATCGTAGGTGCCTGCAGTGAAGAAACTCTCAGGAAGGCGATCGATAAACACTTATCGACAAGCGGTAGTTCAAAAAATCAATCGTTCGGTTAGCCGTGAACCCGTCCTGGAATGGGTTCGCCGCACCTTGGGCATGTGCTCCTGTGCTCGCTGAACTCGCTCAGGTCAAACCCGCAGTTTGGACAGAATCGGAACCGAACATCATTTGGTGGTGGAGGGGGCGGAAGCTTCAGAGGTTCGATATGCACTATCTTCCTGTAAAGCATCAGCCTAGACACGAAACCACCCACCAAGCCTGCAATTAGAGAGGCGGCAAGCGCTCCAACGAACTGCGAGACCGCGACAGCAGAGATGAACTCTTGCATCTCTCCCGCAGACATCCCAACATCCTGCAACAAAGATGGCAGGATCCGGAAGGTCAATACAGACCCGAAGCAAAGGGCAAGGAGCGTTCCAAGCGATGAAGCAACAGCAGAGCCGCTTCCATACTCCACAACAACCCCTCCCAGGGCTCCTACCAATATGATCGTGATTATGACTTTGAAGATCCATTCCCCAGAGTATGACCCTACCAGCAAGTCGAAAGCTACGTTGCTAGGTGCTATCGCCGAGCCAACGCCGAAGCCCATAGCGCTCAATCCCAACAGCGAAGCCCAAACTCCACTCTCGGAAGGGGAGAGCGAAGATATTTCCAAGCGCCTTGAACCAACCTGTATGAATGTAAATCCTGAGAACGCCTTAAGCGTTATGTAGGACAGAACTATGGTAGACAATAGGACTACGAGCGTTGCAGTAACTACGCTTCTGAGCCTCATGTGCTCCTGCCATCTGTATGATCTTCTGCTCAAATTCTTTTCTGGCATTCAAGAGCAGCTCTATCCTTGGTGCCATAAGTGATGACCGTAGCATTTATTTCCCCCCACCAGGCTTGGCTAGGCGAATGCGAGGTACCTATCTAACAATGCAGGTTGAGCGAAAGGTTTACGGTGATTCGAATGGTTCAGACAGCAAGAATTAGGCTTTCAAGTACTGATCTCGAGAAGCTCGAGGAGGTTTCAGCAGAGATAAAGGGCGTGGCTGACAAGACTGGCGTAAAGATCGCTGGTCCGATTCCGCTACCAACCAAGAAGGTTCAGGTAACGACTCAAAAGCCTCCAAGCGGGGAGGGCACGATCACATGGGACAAGTACGAGCTTCGCCTCCACAAGCGCGTCATATACATGGATGCCAACGAGAGGGCACTTAGGATGCTCATGAGGATAAGAATACCAGAAGACGTAACGATCTCGCTAGACCTTATGTAGGAAACCTACCTTAAATTTTGCGAAAACATGTAAAGTATTATCCTTATGCCATCTTTAATCGGGTCAAGCTTTGAACGCCCAACTCTTGTATCATAACTTACCTGTACCTCTTTCACCCTCAGATTGTTGGAAATCGATTTGAGAAGTACCTCTGTTGAAAAGGGCATTCCGTTCTCCTTCAATTCGAGCTTTTTGTAAGCTTCAGATGATATCGCCTTCAAGCCCGTCTGGCTGTCTGTAATTTTTCTTTTGAAAAGGTTTGAAAAAATAGAATTTATGATCAAATTTCCCACGTACCTTGTGATCGTCATGCCCTTTGGCCTGCTGTGAAATCTTGCACCTATGCTCAAGTCAGCCTCGCCAAGTGCGATCGGTTCTATCACTTTTGGGATGTCGGAAGCGGAATAGGAGTTGTCTCCATCTATGAAGAGAAGGATCGTCCCTGTTGCTTCCGAAAGACCCCTTCTTATAGCATGTCCGTAACCAAGCCTTGGCTCCTTCAGGACCTTTGCACCGCTCTTGATGGCCAGTTCGTATGTACCATCTTCGCTCGAATCTACTACTATGATTTCGCAGCCAGGCACATACTTCTTAACCTGATTTATGACGTTAGTTATCGCATCCCTTTCGTTGAGCGTCGGTATGATCACTGAGACCTTATGTTGAACCGTCCTTTCCATCGATTTCTGAACCTCACTGCAAAGATGATAACTCTGTTCGCAGAATTCTCGATTTTGATAAGAAATTGGATTCAATTTTGTTAGGAAATTCCTCTTTCTGTCCTTTTTAAAATAGTATATTCAAATATAATCTCTTTTTTGGTTAGAAAATGATTTCTGAATGATTACGAAGTTTTCTCAGAATGGGGTATGTAGGGAGCCACCTGTTCTGGTGTAAGCTCAAACTCCAACCTTAGCCTCTCCGCAACCTTCTTTAGGTCATGGAAGGCTGAACCTGAATCCTTTGCAGCATCTGTGGCCTCGGCATACTCCTTAAGGCTCCCCAATATCTGGCCAGCCACACCATCTTTGCGCAAGAACTCCTCTCCCTTCTCCTCATGAAGAATTAGGTCAGCCTGCGCCCTGTGTGGTTTTATATAGCCAGCAAAAAGGTCTGAAAGGAAGTCCTGCGCTGTCCTTCTTGTCCAAGCTCCTTTGAACTTTGGGTGTTGCTTTATCAGAAAAGAGGCCAAACCGACCTTCTTCAAGCTCTCTACCTTCCTGCCCGTCTCTGATTCGGTAAGGACGACATAGAGAAGCAGGAGCAGGGGAAATGGAGAAACCTCACTTATGTCCCTGTAGCGCTTGCCCTGCAGAAGGAGAGGCTCCGGCACCATAGGTCCAACAAGGAAGCCTACGAATTTCTTCAGCTGAATCGTGTCCAAGTTCAGCTTAAGCACCGCATCCCTAATAGAAACAAAGAGGTCCTCTACAGGGTCTCTTACGGTCTTCAGCGTTATTTCCCTGAGCTGCCTTATCTCTTCCATTATGCTTTCAAGCGTGTCATCGTTTTGCTGTGTCAGAACTTTTCCAGTCAGATCGTACAGGCGCTGCAGTGCCATCTGCTGCCTCTCTACCAGTACCCTGTTCATCTTGAGTTCAGACCTCATCTTCTCTATCGTTTCGGCCAACTCGCTCATGAGCCTTGGAGTTTGACCAGCATCAGTTGGAGGTGACCTCTCTTTTCCAGAAGCCTCCAAAGCCATTGCGGAAAGCCTGTTGTCCATTATGCCGGTATTTGCGCCAAGCAGCACCATCCCCGTAACAATCTTCGGGAAAACATTCGAATAGTCGTAGAACGTTAGCTTGGCTGCTTCGAGTATTCCGAGCGTCGAGAAGGTCGTTATGCCAACGTACGATATGAGAGAGAAGAGGAGGTAATCCCTGTTCTGCCAGTACGCTGCCTCTGCAGATAGGTAGAGGAAAAGGAGCTCAAGGAAAAAAAGGAAAGTCTCATACATATACCATGTCAGAAGGGAACTGTCGAGCAAGTACGTCGCGAACCTGTAGGAGATGGCACCAGCTATCAGGATTAGAAATGAGGCAGTATAGAAAAGAAATGAGTAAGTTCTCGACCCTCTGAGTTGCTGGTGGAGAATCGGTATCTGCAGGAACACTACCTTGCCAAGTAGCGGGATTGCGACCAATATTCCAAGGACTGTTATTACGAGCTTTAAATTGTAGAAGAAGAGTTGAGAGGAGGGGCTGCCAAGGTAGAACAGGACCGCTACGCTTGCCACGAAGAAAGGAAGGACGCTGAGAGATGTCGCCCCAAAAGCATCCAAGATCGTGAAGAGCAGTTTCTCCTTCGTCCTTTCCCTGAGGGTAGATCTCTCCGCAACGCCAAGAAGGAGTGTCGCAAGGAATGCCAATGCCCCCAGCTGTATGAGGGGCGTTGCCAGGCGGGATTGCGCATAATCAAGAATTATGGAGAATACAAGAAGCGTGGTGGTCACAGTCAAAAGCGCCACGTAATACCTGGTGTGAGCCTTCCGCCGCAATGCGTATGGCTCTAGCAAGTTCTTTACGGAGACCATTCCACCACTCCGAGCCGCTTACATAAACCTAGAGACCCATGATAAAAGACTTAGCGCCAAAGCTCCACTCCAGACATGCATATAAGCTAGTTTCGGGTGGGGAATAAAGATGCAGCTCAGACTTTCTCGCGCTCTGAAGGTCCTTGTGATAGCCACACTAATCGTGTGCGCCTCCAAGCCGAGCTTGCTCGCCAAATCCTCGCCAAATAGAAGGGTCGAGTATTATTTCAGCTTCGATGACATGGGTACTGCTCTTACAAATGTCACATTCAGCGATGACCAGCCTGGGGGCGGCGTCTTCTGGATGCTCGTGCCAAGGGAGCCTGGAAAATGGAGCTTGAGGGTATCTGATGGAAGATTGGAGAACAGCACCTTGAAGGATACCGATCCATCATTTGGCCACATGGTCTTCTACGTGAACCTAACGCTTTTCTATTCTGGGCCCATTACGGTTGTCATCAACTGGACCTTAGAGTATGGAGCCCTACTGCTGGAGCCACAGGGCTTGTTCGTATCACCGGCGATCTTCACCTCTAGAGATATTTCTGGTGACGCGAAGCTTGAACTGCCAAATTGGGTGAAGAACGTAAACTATGTAACTCCCCGCTACACGAAAAAAACCAACAACGTTCTGCAATTCGATCTGGGCCAGATAATGCGTGAAGGAGGTGGAAGGATCTATGTCTTCTTTTCACTCTACGGGCAAACGAAGAATTCAGAATTCACGAGGGAAAACTTCACAGTTGTTGCCCCAAGCAGATACAGTAAACTGGCTGACAGGGTCCTATCAACATATTCAAAGGCAGAGCCGATCCTCCAGAAGCTTTTCAACATATCACTCGGGCACACGTATTTGGAATTCTTCGTGCCGAGTTCGGAGGAGGAGCTGCCGATAGGGGGATTTGTACCCATACTTCAGGACAGGTTCTCAGTAGGAAACATAAGCCTTAACCTCTTCTATTTCAGGACCCAGGAGGGATACATAGAGAGCATAGCACTGCATGAGTTGGTACACCAGTATTGCGCAAAGGCAGGGATCGCACCCTCTTTGCTTTGGGTGCACGAGGGCTTTGCGAACTATGTCAGCATAGAGGTTACTTACTTGCTTGGCCTTCCTGGAGCTAGGGACTTGGAGGAGAGCTTGAGGGATGAGGCTGCTACGGTACCGGTATCGGAGTACCATATGGTTGAAGA
>CAZWAU010000117.1:0-35939 GCA_964631995.1 uncultured Nitrososphaerota archaeon | reverse complement strand
ATATATGTCAGCTCTCTCTTCGTAGAGAAGGCGGTCGCCATATTTTTCCATTAACCTATTCTTTTCTTCAATAGAGACAAGTTTAACTTCATACTTTGATGACAAAAATATCACCGTTTCACTCTTTTTCTATGGTTTCTAGATTTATATATTTTGGTGATGCCAAATAGTATTGAGCGAATGGTGTTGATAGAAGCCATTATTGTCATATTCGTTATTCTCATAATAGTGCCTTCGATATTAAAATAGTTAGGGAGTATGAGAGAGGGTAATTTTCAGGCTTTGGCGTCTCCAGCCACAATTCTAGTCGCCTTCAATGTAACCTCGATGCTAGAGATTCTACCATTCACGCATGTTCCATATTTGGCGTCCTCAAATTTTGCTAACTTTTTCCGAAAACTCAAGCTCGAGGGGGCCGAGGCAGGACCAGTTGCCGCTCTTTATGACCTTCGTGGCAGCCATGGTCTCTAGTCGTGGACGGGCCAACTTGGGAATGGTTTCTTCCTTTCTTTCCACCGTTTATGGCTAGGAACGCCATCGCATCCAACCACGAAGTTTATTTCATGAAGCTGTATGTTATTTCTGTGCCCTTTGAAATCGCGCCAGTCAATTCTGGAGCTTGAATGTTTCCTTTATCCAAAAACTATCCATTCGCCCAACCTTCAGGTCTAGCAAGAGGGAAGCGCCAAAACTCAAATATACGCTATAACTGCTACCCAACCTCATGTTGGCTGCCAGATTCAAAGAAGCTGGAAAACCATTGGTGATCGAGGACGTGCCCGTTCCCTCCCCGGGTCCTGGGGACGTTTTAGTAGAGATCAAGGCTGCAGGCATCTGTGGTTCAGATGTCCATTACAAGAGAGGAGATTCCGCCCCCGCCGTGGTACCGCTGACCCTAGGCCATGAGGGTGCAGGCACAATCAAGGAGGTGGGAAGCGACGTGACCAACGTTAAAGTTGGCGAGAACGTCATCGTCCACTACGTGATCTCTTGCGGCTACTGCAAGCCCTGCTTGCAGGGGTTCGACAACAGGTGCCGAAATAGAATTTCTATAGGCCATGACGTGGACGGAACATTCGCCGAATTCATCAAGGTCCCTGCAAAGAATGCCCTGAGCTTTGCGAAACACGTGCCGATAGAGTGGGGTGCCATAACCGCCTGCGCGGTCTCCACAGCTTTCCATGCGGTTGAAAGGTCTGGCCTGAAGAAGGGGGATACAGCAGTCATATTTGGCGTCGGAGGAGTCGGGATCCATGCAGTGATGTGGGCGAAATTTTTCGGCGCCTGTAAGGTGATAGCTGTCGACCTCGTGGATTCGAAGTTGGAAGCTGCCAAGGGTTATGGAGCAGATCTGGTCATCAACCCCAGTCGAGATGATGTCTTGGGAATGATTGCCAGGGAGACGGATGGGTGGGGTGCGGATATCTCGATCGAGTGTTCTGGTTCGCCAAATGCAATGGAGCAGGCCATAAGGGCGATCAAGGGCAGGAATCGCGTCGAGTCCGGCACAGCCGTGAGTGTTGGGCTCCAGACGAAACCGTTCCAAGTAGAGTATTGGAACATTCGAGAGGGGTGGATTACTGTCTCGGGCGATCATACGCGCTTTGACTTGTTCCGGATAATAAAACTGATGGAGTCCGGAAGGATCGACCTCTCACGATCTATAACACATCGCATCCCTCTCCGAGATATCAACGAGGGAATCGAGTTGGTGGAGAGCAGAAGGGAACATGTGGAGAGAGTGGTCGTAGATATGAAGATGAAGTGATGCCCAAGCCCACATTGAAGCTCGGGCAGCTGAGTGTCGATTCGATCCCGAGATTGTTTGATTGCGTGAAGTTGGGCACGTCTTTTTGTCTCAGCCGAAATATTACTTACGATAGGAATGTTTCGCCGATATTTTTCGTCATAGTGCTATTTCCTCGTCCTTGGGCAAGCTACGAAGTGCAACCTTGAGTTTGTGATGTTTGGTATCCTTTCTATTTCGTTTAGATATATCTTCTCGAGCTCTTCTATGCTATCCGTTTCGATCTTGGCAATAGCATCGAAGATTCCGATCACCAGCTTTGCCTCCTTGACAGCTTTTACCTTCCTAACCTTTTCCAAGAAATCCTTCTTAGTCCCTGGCCTGAGGTTAAAGAGAACGTACCCAGTTTCCATTCTTTATCCTTCCTCCAAAATCTTTTCATCTACCGCTAATAACGTGACCGTTGCTTCTACACCTGGAATCATCGATATCTCCTCTATGACAATGTTCTCAACATCGTGGATCTTTGGTACGTTCAACTTCACTATTGCATCATAGTCGCCGAAAAGGAGCTGGGCGTTCTCGACACCCTTCATCTTGCTTATCTTCTCCACTACGGAGCGATTGTAGCCATAGATCTCCGTCTGCGTAGAGATTTTTACAAGGATGTATGCCTCGACCATCAACAGGACACTTTGGCGTCAGATCAATAGGAATTATTCGATTAAAAGCCTTACTATACTCCTTTTCTCCATTGATCGCCATGAGGCTACATCAGACTGCGTTTGAGCCTCTCTTGAACTAAGAGCCTTTTTAGCTAATTTGGTGGGCAGCATCTGTGTTTATGGCTTGTGTCATAGGTTCAAAACAAATTCTAGTACTTGATGATCCTGACCTCACATGACCTATTCACTATTCTATGAAGATCAGACAGTGGATGGCATGGCAAAATGTCACTTTGAATGTTGATTTCCCATGACAGACACCGGTATCAGCTACGATGAACTCATTGATCTCAACCCTCATGTCATATATACTTTTATACTGCATCCTGAGCTAAATCTTTCATTACCAGAAGGCTTGAGCAGTAAGGCGATGGCCTTGGGGTACGCCATAGAGACCATAAACCTGGTCAAGAGGTACCCAACGAGTGCCAGGAGGGAGAGGGGCCATTTCCACCATGGTTTTGGTGGTCAGGTCACATCATTCAGCGGGTTGCTCAATATCATAAGAAGAAGGAAGGGTCCTTTCATCGAAGCCCTTCGAGGCATAAACCTCAAGGTGGGGAAGGGGGAGATATTTGGTGTATTGGGGCCTAATGGGGCTGGAAAGACAACTTTGATCAAGATCCTCTGCACCTTGGTTATCCATGATGAAGGTGAAGCCTATGTCAATGGTTTTGATGTCGCGAAGGAACCTTCCGAGGTGCTGAAAAATCTTCAAGCTGTCCTGCCAGAGAGCAGGGGATTCAACTGGAGGCTGACTGGAAGGCAGAATTTGGAGTTTTACGCGCTACTTTACGGACTGAGTGAGAGGGTGGCCAAGGAAAGGATCGACTTCCTTTTGGAGTTTACGGGACTGATTGAAAGGGCTAACGACAGCTATCAGCGATACTCCACAGGCATGCAGCGCAAGCTGTTGCTCTGCAGGGCTCTGCTCAGGAATACGCCCATACTGCTATTCGACGAGCCAACGGTGGGCTTGGACCCAACTTCAGCGGCAGAGTTTCGTGGCCTGCTGCGTGACAAGTTGGCGCGGGAGGAGGGAAAGACCGTCATGCTCAGCACGCACAACCTTTACGAGGCCCAGGCCCTATGCGACCGAATAGCCATTCTCGACCGGGGAAAGGTTACAGCGTGTGACACGCCGGACAATGTAAGGTACATGATGTTCGATGAGAGGGTTATAGAGATCGCCTTCATAGATGCGGTCTTCGATGAAGGACACGAAAAAATGATCGATGAGTTGGAAGGAATTCCCGGCGTCCATGGTGTCACCCCAGAGGTTGATCAAGAAGGGAGCTTTCACGGAATATCGATCCGAGCCAACAAGGAGATGGACCTATCTTACATCTTGGAGGTTGTGATGAGGGGCGGGCTAAGGATAAGGTCGATAAATACAAAGGAACCAACTTTGGAGGATGCATTCATGGCTATCACTGGACATCGCATGGAGCAATGGTTTGGAGGATCATATGCAGGGGTAGAAGGATGGAGATCCCGATAGAGATTAAGCAGATCATCGCTTTCACGAAGCGGGACTTCCACAGCTGGGCAACCTACAGGACCGCTGTGATCACGCAGATAATCAATATCTTCGTAGGAGTCTTCTCATGGGGGGTTGGTGCTGCTTATGTCCAGAAGCCTGTAAGCGAGATGTACAGCAGCGATTACATCTCCTTTTTAGTTGTGGGCATAGCGATCGGAAATCTCGTGATGCCTCTTGTGCAAGGTGTTGAAAGGCAGCTGAACCCTTGGACCATCGAAACTATATTGATGACGGGCATAAGCACCTCGGTCTTCGTCATTGGAAATATCATGTGGACCTACATCTTCTCCATAATCACATTCATCCCATATCTTATAATCGGAATTTACGTTTTCAACGCGAGGCTTAATGCCAACATTCCATCCATGCTATTGGCATTCGCTATTTCAGCTGCCATATTGATGGGTTTGGCCATGATATCGACAGGATTGAGGATCGTGACCAAGTCCACAGACCCAATCACATGGGCTATAAATGTCCTCCAGAACCTCTTCTCAGGTATCACATTTCCAGTCCTCTACCTTGACGTGATATTCTTCAAAGGAGCATCGACGATATCCTGGTTCCTTCCCCAAACTTGGGTCTACCACCTGTGCCGTCTTTCGATGCTGACGAATCCATCTCTTACGAATCCCATGATTCTATTCGAATTTTTGAAGGGAGCTTTTTTTGCCATTGTGCTATTCCCAATCGGCTACAGGGTCTTTTCATGGGGAGTTGCCAGGTCCAAACGGGAGGGCACGCTGGGCTGGTACTGAATGTACGATTATACCAAGCAAATAAGAGTTGCAACTCAAGCAAAGGGTGATTCTCGACGACAATCAAAAGGCGCATACTGCATCCGAGCAATAGACTCTTTCTAACCAAATCCAAGATTCATCAAGAAATGTGCAATCATCGTGTACTCGCTCATTGTGGATGTCCCATCGGCGCTTGCAACATATGTTTCCTGACGTTCACTTGAATCCTAATAATATCATCGTAAAAGATGGCATGTTGCACTGACATATAGCCAGCACCTGGTCTTTTGTTGGCTCAGAACAACCTAAAAATCGAATCTTTTCTACCTAAGAAAAATACCTTTAAACATGGTTACGGTTATAGGTGGGTAGCAAGCCCTTTTGCTTGATACGCAATGGACTTTATGGATGTAGTAAGTAAAAGGCGCAGCATAAGGAAGTATAGGCCCGATCCCGTGCCCGAAGAACTCATAAACCAAGTTCTGGAGGCTGCAAGGCTTGCGCCTTCGGGAGGAAACGCACAACCTTGGCACTTCATAGTCGTCAAAGATCCAGAGACTAAAAAGGCACTTGGAATATCCGAATGGGCCCAGCAGGCGCCTGTCGTCATCGTTGGATGCACCGAAGCCTCAAACCCGATAGATATTTCGATAGCGTTTGAGCACCTCGTTCTGGCTGCCACAAACCTTGGCCTTGGAACATGCTGGATAGGCCGCTGGGGTGCTGATTCCGAGATTAAGAAGGCACTTAAGATTCCTGCCAATGTTAGGGTGCTGGCTGTAACTCCCTTGGGCTATCCCGCAGAATCGCCACCTGGCAGGTCCCGCAAGCCCATGTCCCAGATCGTCCACCGTGAGAAATTCTAAGCAGGCTTTCATTCAAGGAGCAGGGTTCCTAAACTGAATGGCCTTCCCTATAGAGGAAATTCCATTTACTTGCAATTCTCTACCCTTTGTCAAAGAACTGTGGAAGATACATTTTGTTCGCCTCCAAGAGCTCGTCCAGCATTTTCCCAGCAGTTTCGAGGTCTCTGACCAAAGGATCCAGGAGCAGTGCCTGAAGCGCTAGCTCCCGATCCCCCTTAAGCGCTGCCTCTACCGTCAGCTCGTGCTTCACGATATGCTGGTGCAGTATGGCTTGGACTGCAGGTGGAACATCCCCAACCGCGATCCCTTCTGCACCTCCTGGTCCGACCAAGCCATATGTCTCAACGATGGCTTCTCTTTGTAAGTTGTTGACCTGCCCCTTGTTTGGAAGGTTAAGAACTTCAACCTCATGCCTTCCATTGACAATAGCCGAAATTATGTTCGAGGCTGTTTCAGCTGACTTTTTCATCTCGATGCCAATCTCCCCCGAGAGCATTTTGCTGACGATTTCGATCTGCCTCTCCCTACCCCTGTACCTGTCCTCGATAGTTGTCAACCTGACACCGTACTTCGAACCAGCGCCAGCCTCCTTTGTGAGAAAGTACGGAAAGAACTCTGCGACATGCCTATCGCCTGTGCCAGGCAAGCAACCGTAGATCTTGAAGAGCTCAAGCTTGACGGGCGAGATCGAAATGCCATTGCGCCTTATGTATTCCCTCAGGAGCTGGAATCCATCCTCGCCTCTTACTGATAGCTCGATTATCCAAGGAAGATGATTAATGCCCGCCGCTTTCAAGTACATCTCATTCTCGCTTTTAACTTCAAATATGCTCCTGAGCATGAAAACAACTTCGTTCAATCCGTGGCACAGGCCAATTGTCCTTATTTTTGATGTCTTCGTCACAGCCCTGCAGATCGTCGTCATTGGGTTCGAGTAGTTTATGAACCAGGCATCAGGACAAAGATCCCCCATATCCTTTGTCATCTCCAAAACCACGGGTATATTCCTAAGAGTCCTCGATATTCCACCCGGCCCGACGGTGTCACCAACAGACTGGTAGATGCCATACTTTAATGGAATCTCCAAGTCGTGCCTCATCGCCTCAAGCCCTCCAGTCGATATCGTTAGAACCACGAACTCTGTATCCTGCAGGGCTTGCCTCCTGTTTGTCGTTGCCTCGATTCCAAACTTCTTGCCTGACCTTTCGATCATCATCTTCCCAAGGGAGAGCATCACGTCTAGAGATTTTGCATCTATATCGTGAAGCACGATCGTGCTCCCCTCCAGATCATCTGTCACAACTATGTCTCTAATGATCGTTGGAGCCCATGCATAGCTTCCTCCACCAATCAAAACTATCTTTGTCATGGACATCTCCTGTTTACTCGCCAATTCTTTTATCACCATAGATATAACATGTACCTACACCTAAGCGGGATGCCTTTATGTTGCCAAACTGCCAAGTTAGGAAACAGAGCATCTGCGAGATCGTCATGTCTAACGATGGATTTTTAGTTTGATTCAATGAACGAAGGTGGCCACCATCTACTTTCTTCCGACATCTATCTCCAAGAAGTTGATTTCCGAAAAATGCAGTGCAACCGATGTATCAAATGCGTAAAGAGATATTTTGGTTACGAGACAGCATAGCCTTACGGGCACATATTAAAAGCGCTCTAATATGTAAAAACCTTCAATCAACTTTGGGGAAAAGAATGACGGAAGACATTCATGATGCGTGTCGGATACTTTATTATCGTTCCTGTTATGAGGATTATGGTGGAACCTTGCGTTTTCCCAATCTCGGTCTGAAAGCGTTTTAGGACAGCAAGGGATGTTGCCGATGCCGGCTCGCAGAATATTCCTCCTTCGACAGCAAGATGGCAGCTTCGACTATGTCTTTGTCGCTCGCACTTAAGACAATTCCATCTGACTCTTCGAGCGCCTCGTCAAGGGCTTCTTCATCCAGCCTGCTATAACCTGCTATGCTGTCTGCCACCTCCGTAGCTGGCGCCGTAGCTGCGATCATCCTTGGCCTTGCTTTTGTCCTCTTAAATCCAGACCAAACTCCGGCAAGTAGAGTTCCATTGTTGGTTGGAACGAACACGCAGCTTGGATTTTCAATTTGAGTGACTATCTCAGTACCTATGGCAGAGTCTCCCTCTATCTTTTTTAAATTGCGTCCTGGATTAGCGTCATAAACGCCATTTCTCTCCACGAATTCCACGCATTCAGCATAAACTTCCTTCAGCCCTCCCCTTACCTTGTGCAGCTCTCCACCAAAGGAGACGATTAGTCTTGCCTTCTCTTCCGACACACTTTCGGGCACAAAGACATGGCACCTCACACCATAAACTAGGGAGTAGGCAGCCAACGATATCGCTGCATTTCCAGTGCTTGTTATCGCAACCTCCCTGAAGCCTTTCGATTTCGCATCTTCCAGAACTTTCAGGCTTTCCCTGTCCTTGTGGGAGCCAGTAGGATTCGTGCATTCAAGCTTGCCATAAACCTCCATTCCAACTATCTGGCTTACCTTATCAAGCTTCACCAGAGGCGTTGGATAAGTTATCATGTTCTCAACTCCTCTTGTTCGATTCTTAACCACATTCAGCTTGTAGTTGGCTATGTTTGGCTTTCGGTACCTTGAAATCTCGTATTGTTTCTGAATTTGAGATGAACCAAATTCGATTGGGAATCCTAGAAATAGAATTCCGTTCAAAATTTTGACTAATCATAAATAACGACAATGTCGGTAATTGATGATGGAAGAGAGCAAGAAGCTACTTGCTTTTCTTTAAGATTTGCGAAGTCTGGATGTCGCTTTCTTGAAGAGCCTCGATAGTAACAGCGAGAAGTTTTCCCACATTTTCCAGGTCCTTGATCGATATAACTTCGTTGGCTGAATGCATATACCTGTTTGGTACTGAGACGAGGCCACTTATCCTTCCCCCTCTGACAACCTGAAGGGCCCAAGCGTCTGTTCCGCTCGCTGCAGGCACAGGCTCTATCTGGAAAGGTATTTTCTTGACTTTAGCTTGCTCAACCATCATAGTCCAAAGTTCCTTTGTGAAGTTCGGCCCTACGCCTATTGCTGGCCCTCCGCCAAGCTTGATCTCTCCAACCTTTGTGGCCTTGACTCCAGGGGCGATGGCATGCGTCACATCCACAGCAATCGCACACCATGGAGCGATGTTGAATCCTGAGACCATAGCTCCCCTGAGGCCTATCTCCTCCTGGACGGTTGCTACAACACAGACCTTTACCTTATCTAAGCGCTTATCTTCTAGCAGCTCAAGGCACTTCAAAAAAGCAGCGATGGAGCATGAATCGTCGAATCCAGCTCCCACCACAAGGTCGCTGCTCTCAGTTCCGAGCCTTGCAACGGATGAGTCGATCGTAGCCACGCATCCTGGCAATACTCCAAGCTTCTCAGCTTCCGCTCTGTTGGATGCTCCAAAGTCTATGCGCATATCCTCCATCTTGATGGCCTTCTCGCGCTCCTCTCTTTCAACCAAGTGGACCGGCTGGGCCCCGATCGTTCCAGTCACGAATGATGTTGGTTGTTGACCTGTCCAGATCTTAACCCTCGTACCGTAAATGACCCTTGGGTCCCACGTCCCAACCTGCTTGAAACATGCATACCCCTCTTCTTCGATATATGACATCATGAACCCGATCTGGTCGTAGTGGCCAGCAAGCATGACCGTCTTTTCACCATGTCCTACAGTCCCAATTATGTTGCCGATGACATCCGTCGAAACGCTGTCACAGAACTTTGAAAAGTATTCGGCTATGCACCTCCTCCTCTGCTCCTCGAATCCCGTTACACCTGGCTTGTCTAGGATGTCCTTCAGCACTGAGAAAGTATCTAGGATTTTAGACACCGAGTACTATCTCGATTGCTCTATCCATAAGCTTTACTGTTGGTAGGAAAGCATTAAATTACGCGCACCTAGGAATGGCTCTAAGAGTTTAAGCCATGAGTGTGTACTCAATTAGAGATGTTAAAGGCTGAAAAGGTTGTTGGGTACTCTGCTGGCTGTCGGGTTGGCCTTGATAGTGCTTAGCGTCTATTTCATGTATGCGGTTTTCACGGGCAGCATGCTCCCGCCTACAATTTTCAGTATGGGCGGTGTCAGGTTGCCTATACCAACAGGAGATGGAGGTGTGCCGATCGAAGTAGAGGTAGTACCGGGAGAACAGGTTAGCAAGGTGGTAAATACAGTACTTTGGAGCATTTTGATGGTTTTTGTAGCCTCTGCTGGAAGCAAGATTGGCGGATTGGGCGTCAAATTGGCAAGAGAGATAAGTTAAAAGGGAGAACTAGTGAAATTCCGCCGGGATAAGATTTAGAACCTGATCTACTTCTTGCCATGGATTGAGTGGGCTTAGAATGCGTTGTAGTGTACGATCTCCTCTAGGCTTTTCTTTTTAGGTGGGGGCGGTTTTTCCAAGGGATAGCCAAAAGAGACCAACGAGATAACTTTTAGGTTTCTTGGGATCCCCAAAAGCTTCTTTACCTGCCTTTCCTTGAAGTCCCCAACCCAGCAGGACCCAACCCCTTGAGCCTCTGCCGCAATTACCATGTTTTCCAACGCTATCGCAATATCTATGGTTGACCAACGGCTTGATCTTTCTCCACAGCCAACGACTGTGAAAGCCGAGTCCCTGATGAAACTGTTCCACCTTCCTTTGGAGAGGGCATTCTTTTTTTCCTGATCGGTTATCACGATGAAGTGCCAAGGTTGTGCATTTGTCGCAGATGGTGCCAGTCTCGCAGCCTCCAGTATGTTCCTCAAAACTTTCTTTGGAATCTGCTTTCTCTTATAACGCCTCACGCTCCTTCTCTCAAAGATCGCATCTAAAAGTGGCACAGCATAGTCACAATGCGCTTTAAATGCCACCTTTCCTTTAAGTCTTGCCTTCAAATGCGATGGCAACCTTCATACGAAATCAAACTCAGCTATGATTTTTTGTTGGCAATTTTGCTCCCTTTCCACGAAACTTTGTTAAAAAGGATATTGCGTTACTTCCTCAAGCCTTGATGCAGTAGCTCTTGGTGCCAAGATGCGGCAGAGCGCAAGGCATTGGATTCACCTTTATCGCCTCCTCCTTTGCCATCGACACTTGTCTAAATTCATAAAAATCTGAGCCTTCAAAAGACAAATATCTGGGCGATATGCAATATGCTGTGGAGGCTGGTAAGATTATCCTCGAAACCCCAAAGGCTCTTTCGAAGGGTATTCAGGTATGTGATGATGAACAAGGCCTTTTTCTTTAGCGCCACTGCTCTCACCGTCACCTCGTCCCTCCTCGGCCTTGTCGCCCCTATGGTTTCTGGAGCGGTAATAGACAGAGTTGTGGCGGGAAACGTCTCGGACATATGGGTCCTTGCTGTTGTCATCGTGGGCTTGACGGTCTTTGGAAGCTTGATACACTTCGGGTCTGACATCATCGGAGAGCTGCTTGCCCAAAAGGTAGTATACAGATTAAGGACTGAGATATTCGAGCACCTTCAGAACCTTTCCTACAGTTTCTATGATAAGGTTGACGCTGGTCAAATAATAACCAGAGTAACGAGCGACATGGAACAGATAGGAAGGCTCCTCGGGTTTGCTTTGCCCAATCTCGTAAATGCTTTTTGCATGCTCGTGTCGGTCAGCTGCATCCTTCTTTTCCAGAACCGAAGTCTAGCTCTTGTGGCCTTCTCCATAACGCCTTTCGTTGCCGTCATATCCTTGACATTCAACCGTGTCGTTAGGCCTTTCATGCAGCGCGTTTGGACCGAAGTCAGTAAAGTAAATGCGATGGTCCAAGAGGTTGTCGCAGGATTCAGGGTCGTTAAGGCGCTTGACATGGGGAATGAGATGATTCAGAGGTTTGAAAGCCGCAACAGGGAGTTGTATGATATCGGAATGAAGACCACGAAACTCAGCTCCATTACCTGGCCATCTCTTGGCTTGATAATGGGGATGGGAACAGCAGCAATCTACTGGTATGGCGGCCTCCAGGTTATTGGCAACATTACAAGTCTTGGAGAACTCGTAGCATTCACGATGTACCTGGGCATGATGACCTGGCCCATAATGTCGATCGGTTTCATATTGACCAGGTACCAGAGGGCGATGGTCTCTGCGCAAAGGATCTTCGAGGTTTTGGACACCGAGCCCGAGGTCAAAGAGAGCCAGGATGCAATAGAGCTACCAAATCTGGCAGGGAGTGTAAGGTTCGAGGATGTCACATTCGGTTACGACAGCACAAAGCCCATTCTGAAGGGTTTGAACCTAAGCGTCTCCCCTGGCGAGAAGGTCGCCATAATAGGATCCACAGGCTCAGGAAAGAGTACACTGATCAAGCTAATTCCAAGATTCTACGACCCACAGGGAGGCAGAATCCTAGTAGATAATTATGACATTAAACATGTAAAGATAGAGTCTCTCAGGAAGAGGATTGGCATAGTCCACCAAGATGTTTTCCTTTTTCCATTATCGATTCGGGAGAACATCGCCTACGGGAAGCCGAACGCTACTCAGGATGAGATAGAGGCTGCGGCAAAGGCAGCAAGAATCCACGACTTCATAAAGACCCTTCCACAGGGCTACGACACACTCGTTGGGGAGAGGGGCATCACTCTTTCGGGAGGGCAGAGGCAGAGGGTGGCGATCGCAAGGTCACTTCTCATAGATCCCTCAATCCTAATTCTGGATGACTCAACATCTAGTGTCGATGCTGACACGGAGAGGGAGATTTACGAAGCCCTCAAAGAGCTGGTTAAGAACAGGACCGTCTTCATCATAACGCAGAGGCTTTCAACACTGAAGTTGGCAGATAGGATAGTAGTGATAGAAGGTGGAAAAATAGTCGAGGATGGAAAACACGAGGACCTTCTCAAGAGGTCTGGAGCATATGCCAAGCTGTACATGGCCCAGTTCGCGCGGCAGGAGGTGAGCGGTTAGGTGTCGCACCATTACCACTTCCATGGTGTCGAGGCCGAGGGAAGGCCGAAGGAAGTAGCTTCCTCGGTACTAGCTAGGTGGCTCCTTCGTCAGCTATCGCCGATGAAGTTCGCCATAGCGATTCTCATTGCCACTACATTCACGACCCTTGTCTTAAACATGGCTGGCCCGTACATCAGCAAGCTGATCGTCGACGAGGGCATAACCAAGAAGGATGCAGAATCGCTGTTGCATTACTCGCTAGTGCTCGTGGCGGTCGCCGCAGCAAGCTTCGCGTTGGGGTTTTTGAGGAACTATCTGACCGGGTTTGTGAACCAGCAGTTCCTCTTTGAGATGAGGAGAAAGGTCTTCGACCACCTCGAAGAAATGGACGTCAGCTACGTAAGCGGGGAAAGGACGGGCAAGATAATCTCGCTTGTGACCAACGACATAGAGGCGATAGGGGATGTGGCGACCTCGGGCACGATGGAGGTCATGATTGGTGCCCTCACGGTCGTGGGAACCATATACCTGATGGTCGGTTTCCACCTGATGCTGAGCCTTGCCACATTCTCGATCGTGCCTCTGATGGTTATCGTCTCTAGGTACTTTGCCAAGAAGACAAGGGAGGCGTACAGGCTCACGAGGGAGAAGATAAGCGAGTTGACCAGCAATGTAGAGCAGGGCGTTTCAGGATCGAAAGTTTCACAGTCATTCGTGGAAAGAAGGGAGGTTGATTCGATGACTTTCAGGAAGGTAAGCGGCGAGACGATGAGGGCGAACATCAGGGCGAGGCTGATCTTCTCCTTGGTCAACCCTTCGTTGAACGCCATAAGGGCGGGTTCTTTGGCGATCCTGATCGTCTACGGCGGAAGCCTGGTCGCTTCAGGGGAAATGAGTGTAGGAACCTTGATAGCGTTCTACGGCTATTCCGAGATGTTCTTCAGGCCGATAATCACCCTTACGACATTCTACAGCACCGTGCAAGCTGCGCTGGCAGCTGCCGAAAGGGTCTACCTCTTCCTCGGGACCAAGCCAGCCGTAGTAGAGCTTGAGGGCTCAAGGGACATAGAGATCGAAAGAGGCGAGATAGTATTCAAGGATGTAAGCTTTGGTTATGGCGGGAATGAGGTTTTCGAGGGGCTGAACTTGGTAGTCAAGCCATCTGAGGTAGTCGCCATAGTTGGTCCAACAGGAGCTGGAAAGACGACAATCACGAACTTAATCATGAGGCTCTACGATCCCCAGTCAGGAAAGGTCCTGATTGATGGCCACGATGCAAAGGAGTTCAAATACAGATCTTTGAGGGGGCAGATATCGCTCGTGCCGCAAGAGCCCATACTCTTCAACGACACAGTTCTCAACAACATAAGGATGGGGAAGCGCGATTCTTCTGATGAGCAAGTTAAAAGCATAGTTTCCGAGCTTGGGATGGACGATTTGATAAAGAGCCTTCCTGAAGGATTCTATACTATCGTTTCCCCGGGGGGGAGCAACCTTTCTGTTGGGCAGAGGCAGATGATAAGCTTCGCAAGGGCGATGCTAAAGGATCCAAAGATACTGATCTTGGATGAGGCAACAAGCAGCCTGGATCCGTATACGGAATCGATGCTGCAGAAAGCGATGGTAAGAACGATGAGGGGCCGCACATGCATCTTGATAGCGCACAGGCTTTCAACCGTCAAGCTTGCACAGCGCATAATAGTCCTCTCGAACGGGAAGATCTTGGAGGAAGGTAGGCACGAGGAACTGATCTTGAAGGGCGGAGCATATAGCAAGCTTTACGAGCTTCAGTTTGGGGCAGCTCCAATTAAAGAGATGGAGCAAACTTTAGTAACAAAAATTTGAACCAAATTCATTGCGTAGACACTATTTTATAAGGAGGGATGTGCCCTCCCATAAAACCTAGCAAGCGCCTTTTCCAGGTCGCAGTAGAGGCTGAACAGTTCATCGTATTTTCGATGATGCTCTCTTCTAGGAGATGCCCTCCTAGCGACATCGATGCTCAACTTCTTCTGGGCTTCAGAAACGCTGCCAAAAAAACCAAGGCTTGATGAGAGCAGAACCGCCAAGCCAAGGGTTCCCATTTCTACCGAATGGGGCACGCATGCATCCACATTGAATATGTCCGCAACAACCTGAACCCAAGTAAAGCTTTTTGCTCCTCCTCCGATGACCAAGATTTCGTCCAGCTTCTCAACATCATGCATACTTTTCAGGATACACTTAAGCTGGAAAGCCACCCCCTCCATCATGCTTCTTACTACGTTGCGGCGCTCATGGCCAAGGCTCAGGCCGAACAAGACACCTCGAGCATAGGGGTTGTAAGCAGGCTTTCTCTCGCCCATCATGTGTGGCAAGAACAAAAGTCCCCCGGAGCCAGGTTCGACCATCTCCGCCTCCTTATCTAGGGCTTCGTAATTGACCGCTGAAGAATCGAGGCAACACAGCCTCTCCTTGAACCATCTAAGAGTTGCCCCTCCAATCCCCATGAATCCACCAACCACATTGCCACCTTTGCCAACTGTGAAGATACTCGGCGCCGATCCTAGGTAGACTACAGCTTTTCGGGGTTTCAAGTAGTATTCAAGTGCAAGCTTGGTGCAAATGTAGTCGGCTGTCCCAGCTATCACAGGAGTACCCGCCCTTAGCTTGGTCTCAGCCGAGGCCTTGCGAGTCACCTCTCCTACAACCTCCTCGGATGGACGGACATCTGGAAGCTTCTGCCTAGGAATTCCGACAAAGTCAACAAGCTCGTAGTCCCAAGATTTCCCTTCCATGGAGTACATCATCGTTCCAGCTGCATCTCCAGAGTCTGTCAGGACTGTGTCGGTCAACTTAATCCGAATGTAGTCTTTCGGGAGAACAAACTTCCACATCTCTTTGAAGATTTTTGGGCATTTTTCCCTGATCCAGAGAAGCTTCGCCGCTGTGTAGTAAGCAGCAGCTCCCCTGTGGAGATTGGCCTCGATGAATTCAGCTTGCTTGATTGCCCTAAGGTCTGGCCAGATGATGCAGGGAAAAAGTGCTCTGAACTTACTATTTAAGAGAACAGGGCCATGGCCCTGTCCGCAGATACCTGTACCTACAATGTCCTTTGGCCTTATTCCTGCAGCTCGTATGGAACGCCTAATCGCGACGCGAGATTTTGCCCACCAATCTTCAGGGCTTTGCTCTGCCCACATAAGCCTTGGAAAGGCCGTTCGTAAATCTTCGCTCGCCAGACCCTTTACATTAAGCTCTTGATCATAGATGGCAGATTTACATGCGGAAGTTCCCAGGTCTACGCAGAGAAGATAAGACAATGCTTCAGCACGCTGCTATACTCACGCCATTTCGATTACAACTTTCAGGCCCTTTTGGCCAACCACTATGTCAAATCCTTCCTTTACCTTCTGCAATGGAAGCACATGACTTACCAGCGGCTTTACTTTAACTGTACCATTGGCTATGAGCTTGATGGCAACTGTGAAGTCATGGGGCGTGTAATCGTGGCTGCCCGTGATAGACAGCTGCTTATAGTGGACAGCATTTGGATCGAGATCGATCGTTGTTTGGGGATATGTTCCTGCAAACAAGTTGACAACCCCAAGTATGCCAGCCATTCCAATTCCTTGTTCGATCGGTTTTTTACCGCCAACGGCGACAATGACAGCATTTGCTCCCCTGCCCTCCGTCAGTTCTTTTGCTCTTTCGATCGGATCCTCTTCCGAAGGGTTGATCGTCTCATCCGCCCCAAGGCTTCTAGCTTTTTCAAGCCTTTCTCCTATGATGTCGCACGATATAACACGCGCTCCAAAATGCTTGGCAAGCTGCAAATGCATCAACCCGATCGGTCCAGAGCCGACGATGACAACATCGTCTCCGACTTTGATGTTGCACCTTTTTATGCCATTTATGCAGCAAGCTAGAGGTTCGGTGAAGCACGCTTCTATATACGAAACATTGTCTGGAATGAAGCGAAGGTTCTGGTCGATTGCGTAACCGAACTCGCAGAATCCGCCTCTCACCGCATCCCTAGCAAGGTTTCCGCAGTAATTGAAGATGCCTCGCCTGCAGTAATAGCATTTACCACAGACAGCTCTCCAGTCAGGTACAACTCTGTCTCCCTCCTGGAAACCTTGCACGTTCCTCCCTACCTCTACGATATGACCAACCCATTCGTGACCTGGAACGTATGGAAAGCTTGCTACCTTCCTCATCCCAGCATAAGCTCTTATGTCGCTCGGGCAGATTCCGCAGGCATCTATCCTAACTAGAACCTTATCGTCACCTATGGTTGGCTTTTCAACTTCCCCTACTCTCAGGTCGTAGGGACCATAAAGCAGTGCAGCCTTCATCTTTCCGTCCATAATGGTTCTTCCCCATGGCACACTTGAATCATGCTTCTATGATGACCTTAATGCAACCCGTCCCCTTGTCCGAAGCTATGTCGAACGCCTCTTTGATCCTTTCAAGCGGAAATGTATGTGTTATTATCTTTTGGGCATTTACCTTTCCACGAGAAAGCAAGTCGAGGGCGACCTTGAATTCAGGCTCCCTGCCCCGGTAGGCGTAGCTTGAGGATCCTATGATCTTTATTTCCCTCATCACGAAAGAAGATAGTTTTAAAGGGTTCTTTGGGTCGCCTATCACCGTTATAGTGCCACCTCTCCTCACTACCCTTAATGCATCTTCCAACTGGTTCTTGGGTCCTCCGATAGCTTCGTAAACGTGGTCGACTCCAAGCGGCATCTCCTGTCTTCCGGTCTTCTCCACTCCTGTCAGCGCCTTGATTCTCTCGAGCAGATTTTCCTTTTCAACATTGATTGCAGCGTCAGCTCCAAGCTCCTTGGCCAACTTTACTTGGAAGTCATACTTGCCAGTTTCATAGACAGCTCCAGCTCCAAAGGCCTTCAAAACCTGCATCGTGAGCAGACCTATGGTTCCAGCGCCAAGGACTACAGCAGTTTCTCCTCCCTTTAGACCTGACAGATTGGCAGCGTGGACTGCAACAGCGATGCAGTCTAGGGTTGAAGCCTCCTTGCAGGAAACATGGTCCGGAAGCTTGAAGGCCTTTTCTTGTGGAAACTTTTGGTATTCGACAAAAGCTGGGATGTGCCGCAAGCTCGGGCACAGGTGGTAGTTCCCAGACAGGCAGTAAAGGCAATACCCGCACCCGACTAGAGGTTCGAGCCCAACCCTTTCACCAACTGAGATGCGATCGACATCTTTACCCACCTCGACTACTTCACCACTGCATTCGTGTCCAAACATTCGGCCTTCGGGAAGCTTTGGCGATGACCTGTAACTGTGGAGGTCGCTGCCACAGATTCCAGCTGCCTTGACCTTTACGAGCACCTCTCTAGGGCCTATCTTTGGAGTTGGCCGCTCTTCAACCCTGATGTCACCAGCGCCATAGAAGATGGCAGCCTTCAATCTCGCTTGCCCTCCCTACCAGCGAAGGTTTTGTCATCATATTTACTTACTCCCATTGTAAAGAATCTGTAATCGATGCCAAAGTCTATCGCTTGTTTCATCGACGTGCCAGCTCCTTCATAGCTTCCATCACATCTGCATCTTCATGTATCAATCTAGAGATAGCACGCGTCATCGCTGTCGGATTTCTGTGCTGGAAGATATTCCTCCCGAAGGCTACGCCCGCAGCACCAGCCTCGATCGCTCCCTTGACATTCTCAAGCACTATCTTGTCCTCATCCATTCTCTCTCCTCCAAGAATTAAGATCGGTATTGGACATTCTTCCACAACCTCCCTGAATGTCCTAGCGCTTCCTGTAAAATTCGTCTTCAAGATGTCGGCACCGAATTCTACAGCGATTCTTGCTGCTGCCTTTATCTTGGCTGGTTCGTAAACTGGCTTTCCCGTCTTTGGATCTGTGGGCACTATCTCTGCAAGAAGAGGCATTCCATATTCCTCGCATTCGAGTGCAAGAACATGGACAAGCCTCAATTTTTCATCGCTCAAAGAGCCGAAAAAAGTGTTCTTGACCGCATGAACACCAAGGTCGGTAGCTGTCCGCACAGAGTTTGGGTCTGTGGGTATGCTAAGAATTAATCCCAAGTTTCTAGGAAGCTCTTTGTGGAAACGCCTTATAGTTCCAATTGTTGTAATTACAGCATCTGCTCCACCCTTCCAGACTTGACTTATGACTTCTAGGGGCTTATCCAGCCCTTGGACGGGGGTTGCTCCAAGCCCATGATCAAGTGCTACGATCAATGAGCGCCCATCCTCCCTGAAGATACTTTTCAGTCGAATGGACTTTCCAACTTCGCTCATTTTATGACCATCTCTTCCAATCTGGTTCTTTCAGCCAAAGTATCTTTTGGGGGGTGAACTGGTCAGCGATGGCTACAAAATCAGAGCTTCAGTGCTGTCGACTTTGAACTTTTCTCTACTTCCTCGGCCGTAACATCGCGCCCAAGTTTGTCGGAGAGGTAGACCCCCTCGCTGATCAGCATGGTCTGCAAGGCAATCCGGTCCGTTGGAAGCAGTGGTACACGTCCCTGCAAAGCGGCGATCCAATGGTTTTGAGGAGAATCATATGCCTCCTCGTTTTCACGCAACTGGTGCCAGCGCCAATCCGCACTTGCTATGTTAAAGGTTGCATCCATGTCCATGTCGCAGAACGAAGTATGGAAGCTGAATGGATCAAGCCTAATTCCTCCCTCTGAACCAACGATGAAGCTGCCTTCGAACTGGTTCAGGTGGATGGCCCAAGACTCTATGATATCGAGCGTAAGCCCATCTGCAAATCTCACGAATCCGATACCGAGTTCCTCAACATTGTAGCCGCTGCTTTTTCTCCTGCCTTCATCCATTCCCGTTTCCTGGTAAATCTTGCCTGTGATGCGCTCTGCTTTCGGAGTGCCAAGTAAGTAAAGCATTTGGGCGATGTGGTAGACCCCCATGTCATAAAGTGCCCCTCCTCCAGCGATCTCCTTCTTTACAAAGTTGGCTGTTCCATATCCGTCGACGAAAGGTCGCCCCCTGCGCCTGAAACCGGTAGAACGCGCATGGTAGATATGGCCAAGCCTTCCCTCATCTATCAGTCTCTTTGCAGCCTTCGTTTCCTTCGAGAAGATCGTGCTTAGCTGAATGCTTAGCTTCTTACCGCAAATTTGTGCAGTGTCGAACATCGATTTTGCATCTATGTATGCGCCAGCCATGGGTTTCTCGCAGTAGACATGTTTCCCAGATTGCAATGCAGCTATCGTCACCGGCGCATGCAAGTTGTTGTGAAGGCAAACGTCAACGGCATCGATATCTTCCTGATCTAAAAGTTCACGGAAGTTTACATAGGTGCGAGGTATCTTGAACCTTTCAGCAACTGTTTTCAGCTCCGTTTCGTTGATGTCAGAAGCTGCGACAACCTCCGCTCCTGTGATCTTGGAGTAATTTTCAAGGTGGTGTTTTCCAATCTGACCAACACCTATGATGCCTATGCGAATCTTGGACATCATTCCAAAAACACTCCCATTCCAAATTTGTAGCGCATATATTTAGCCTCGATCTCAAAATGCATTATGCCTCACCCTTTTTCCAGTCGAATCTTCTCCAAAACCCGCCGAACTTCGGCCAGCTGGCAGGCTACTTCAGCGTATTCATTTTTGCCTGAGTGATGCTCTATTCCCCAGTAACCTTGGTATCCAGCGTCCAAAAGCAACCGTATTGCTGGTTCAAGCCTTGTCCTAGTGATGCGCGCATCCAAGTGCGTATGCACCGCATATTTTGCCAGACGGCTGTCGCCCTCCTCCTCCGGAGCGCCCTCCCAATGTCCCACATGGAGGAGTATGCCAAACCCTGGGTGGTTCACAGCCTTTGCAAGCCGCTCCATGTTGTCCGGCACAAGTTCTGGACCCCAGTGGCTTTCCGGCCCGACGCGGCAACCGAAATCTGCGCCTATCTCTGCGTACTCCCTGAATCTTTTAACGATCAGGTCGAATTGCTCTGGCGTCCAAGTTTGTCCTTTTCCTCCAGCGTCGATCCTGACCGTCTTCGCCCCGATAGCTCGAGCCACCTTTAGGTGCCCCAAAGCAGACATGTGGTTCTTCTCCCGAAGCGCAGGATCGTCTTCCCAAATGTGGCACCCATCCACATGATAGTTGACAACTACCATCTCCCTTTCGCGTAGCGCCTCGATTAGCCTCTTCTGGAATTCCTCGTCGAAGATTAGATCGTCCGGCCCAATGATTCCGTTCCACAAATCTGCAGTATTAAGTCCATAGCGGTACTTGCAGGTTTCGAGGTATCCAAACACGTCTATCATACCTGAGCTTCGCAGTCCGTGAAATGAAAAGGAAGCGATCGAAACCTTCATGCTAATCCCTCCGGCGGGGTTGAAATGGTCTGGATCTCAGATCTTTTCCAAAAATGTGCTTTTTCCATCTTCCTTCCAACTATTGCCAATATTTTCATACCGTGAGAAAAACGATCTTAGATTTTAAAGCTTCCCCCTTGAGATCAGAAGATGATCGATCAGGGTAAAATGACCTGTGAATACAAACCGCTTGCAAGCATCAGTGCCTGATTGGTCGATTCGAAGGATGCCATAATGGCTTTGTCAATATAAATGGCGGAAGTCCTTTCTTCTTGGAGAGCCTTCTTTTCAGCAAGCGAAGATCCAAATCTTTTCAAAATTTTCCTCACTTAATTTGGAAGACGACCACAAACCTTTAAAGAGCTGGCTAACTTTCTGCCTGACATATCAAAGGTAAGAAAGCGATTGAATTCAAAGTTGATTCGATCTTTTTTGGCTTTCGTGCTCCCCCTAGAATCAAGCTTGGCATAACACAAATAGATTTAAAGCCTATATTGTGAAAATCATCTCATGACCTTGGATTTCGAAAAGCATAACGCTGAAGTCAAAAATCTATGGAACGACTTCCAAAGAAGAACTCATAGAAGAGTACCCGTTTCTTGGTCTATGAGCTACAAGATGTTGCTGCTCGACCCAAAATTGAACAGGGCAGGATATTCTTTCGAAAGTTGCTTCAGCAACCCTGATGTTATGTTGAAGGTTCAACTGGAATTTGATTATTGGAGAAGACACAATGTATGGGCCGACTGGGAGATGGGTTTGCCAGAAAAATGGGATGTTGGCGTCAATTTCCAGAACATCTATGAGTCGGCCTGGCTGGGTGGAGAAATCTTCTACGCGAAGAACCAGGTTCCAGACATAAGGCCCTTCCTCAGAAAACCTGAAGAAATGGAGGCTTTCATGAGAAGGGGGATTCCGGATCCGATGTCTGGATTCATGGACAAGGTCAAGCGGTTCTACGACCATTTCATAGAGACGAGAGATGGGGGCTTCACTTACGCCGGCAGGCCTTTGGGCGAAATAGCTTTGCCAATTGGCACAGATGGGCCGTTCACAATCGCCATGAATATAACGGGAGGATCCATATTGAAATACCTCCACTCAAACCCAAATTTCTTCGAAAGGTTCCTCCAACATGTCAACAGCGCCCTAATCGAAAGGATGAAGGCTTGGCACAAGTTGAAGGGCGTGGGCTTCCCTTACGAGGGCTTTGGATTTGCAGATGACTCCATACAGCTGCTTTCCCCAAAGGCGTATGAGCGTTTCGTTCTCCCTTTGCACAAGGAGATCGTCAAGACTTTCTGCATTGGAAGACCTGATATCCACCTCTGCGGTAACATCAACCACCTTCTAGAGGTGTTAAAAATAGGTCTTGATATCAAGTCCTTGGATTCCGGCTACCCACTCGATCTCAAGATGGCCAGGGCAATACTTGGAGATGATGTAGTTATAAGGGGAAACCTGCATGTGATGACTCTTCTATATGGTCCGATGGAAAAGATAAGATCGGAGACGCTGAACATACTCCACTCTGGAGTTTTGAAGGGAAAGATGTTCATCTTCGGAGAGGGCAACAATGTTGCCCCACTAACGCCCGTTGAGAACCTGAATTACGCTTATGGGGTTGTGAGAGAGCACGGCTTTCTGTGCTGACACATGAGTTTATGTTATATGTAAAGGCAATATTTCATAAAATTCAAAAATTTAAAAACTCATCTAATAATTCCGAAACATTGATTCCGGTATGACTGTGCAATACTTTGGCAACATACCTCATGTGCCCCTTTTGTCTTTTCATCAGCTCAGCAGCCTCTGGCCTCATCCTAAGCCTCTCTGGTCCCATTCTCAAGGATATGAAGATAGAGAACAGCCTTCTGGCGGCAGCAAGGGCTTCGAAGAATTCGATATCCTCCACCTTTTCACCTGCGATTCTTTCATATATTTCGAGGATTATGTCTCGCGCTTCAGGATGGTCATATGAACTTGAAAGCAAAATGGTCCAAGCCAGGTCCATCCTGTAATCAGCTATATCGAAATTTGTCCAATCGATCACGAAAGGTTTACCATTGTCGCCAATCAGAATGTTATGAAAGTGGTAATCAAGATGTACAGGAGATAACCTCCATGAGTGGACATTCTCTTTCTCTTGTTCAAGCCAATCCAGCACCTTCTTTATTTGATTTTCCTTGAAAGGGACGAGCATTCTCCTTCCCTTCTCCAACATGCCATTCAGAAAACGATCTGGGGTGCCTTTGTCGTAGATAGAAGATTCCGAAATGAAATTTTCTTTATCCAATCTATGTAGATCCACGAAAATCTTGCAAAAAAGTTTAACCATCTCTTCTTTTTTCTTGATTGGCGATTCCTCGATGGTCTCCGCCATAGATTTTCCATTCACCTTCTCCATTATAACGAAAGGTTTTCCTAGAACCGACCTATTGATTTCCAAATGGTAAACCTTGGGTACAGGGAATCCAAGACCGTGGAGCTTGGCCATGACTTTGAATTCCTTGTTTGATTTTTCTTCAGCTGCATCTCCAACATAAATTCTGAGAACCAGCTCCTTCTGGGGCATAATTCCGCTTTCAAAACGAAAATCAAAAGAGTATATTTCAGTCTCCCAGCCCTGAGCGATCTTTGTGAGATTGAGCACTCTCCCCTGCGTTTCAAAAATCTGATGAGCGTTGAAATATTGTGACAATTTAAGTTCATCTTCACTTTTCGCCATCGTTATTCATGAAGATGCGAGCACCCTTTCTATTTAATTTTTGGTCTCTGAGGGGCTCTATTTCATATCTATATCTGCCTATTTTTGACCGAGATCTTCTCAAGAACCGCTGCAAAGCTCGTCAGGACCAGAGTGATCAAGGGAGATGAGGGTGAGCTTGGACTGCTCGATAGTCTGGGCCTGGTTCAAGGACTTCAGATTCGCAAAAAGGCACAGCAAGCAATGCAGGCGCCATAAAACAAGGGATAGGAAGGCATCCTGAACGTGGGAGTGATACGTCTACAGGTACAGGGTGCACGTTGAGGTTTTCTTCATTTTTTCACTTCCCTGCTTGTTTGCGATACTGCTGGGTAGCTGCAGTTATCTATCAGAGCTCGAGGCTCATTTGGATAGCAGCACAGGCAAGCCCCATTCACAGCCAAGGCTTTATTGGAGGCTACAAATAACAAGGAGTCAGAAGGCCACATGGTACCCGTTAGGAGAAGGAATTTTACATATCTTAGTCCTCAATAAAGAGTTAAACATTAAAAATGATGAAAGCATAGTTTATGGCATTGGGGGCATGAAAAGCTCAAAGGTGAATCGCTCCAAAAACTTAAGAGTGAACTGCGCTTTAGAGTGCCATAATATGAATTCGAAGCAAAAGTTAAGGCTTGGCATAATTGGGGCCGGTCCGATAGCACAAATTGCACATCTACCAGCTGCAAAGAAAGCAAGTAACGTTGAGGTTGTGGCACTTTGCGATATTGCATTGGATTTAGGTAGAGCTATGGCTGTAAAATACGCTATACCTAATTTTTATACAGATGTGAATAGTCTTCTAAGGAACGATGAGATCGATGCAGTTCTCATCGCTGTTGCAGACCAGTTTCATGCTGACCTTACGATAGATGCCTTGGAAAGTGGAAAGCACGTTCTGGTGGAGAAGCCTCTAGCCTCAACAGTTGAAGAATGTATCCGCATAGTTGATACGGTGAAGAGAACAGGTAGGAAAGTTCAGATGGGATGCATGAAGCGTTATGATCCTGGTCTGCAGTTTGCTAAGAAATTTTCGGATGAGGATCTCGGAACTAAGTTTGCATCACATTTCTGGTATTGTGACAGCGTTTTCCACATGGAATACGTACACACATGTGCTGGCGTACTATTATCCAGTAGAATGTCGAAGAAGCCTGAGAAAGGATATGAAGATCCTGACTTAGCTATCATACTTGGTCACGGCGTTCACCTCATCGACACAATTAGATGGTTTATGGGTGACATATCTGCAGTTACGGCGAAAGCGAGCAGAAATGGCAACAATGTAAGCTTTCAATCAGTCCTCGAATTTGAAGATGGAACCGCTGGCACAATGCAGCTAACCTCAACTATAAAGATGGATTGGTTTGAAGGATTCCATATTCACGGAGAAAAGGGTAGTGTGTTAGCACGAATATTCTTCCCTTATTGGAGAAGACCCGCAGATGTCCTAGCTTTTGACAGCAAGCTTAAGGAGTATAGGACACCAGCTGCAGGTGATACTGACCCATATGAGAAGCAACTTGAAGCTTTCGCTGAGGCCGTCCTAAACGACAAACCTGTTTCACCAGATGCTCAAGATGGGCTTTTCGACGAAGCAACATTGTATGCTATCTATGAATCGGTTAAGAGTGGGAGGAGAATTGAAGTAGAGGCCTACGGAAGATGAAGATAGGCATAAACTCCTATCTTTATGGGTGCTCTCTCGATAATGACAGTCTTAGGCTTCCATAATATAGTGTCGTTCTGCCACCTTTCAATCTAATAGATGAATATTGAATAATAAAATCGATAGCCGATTATGGCCAATAAACGCTTTAGCTGATATTTTTCTTCCCAACAATAGATTTGCAACAGAGCCACCAAAAGGTTAATGTTTAAACGTTTCCTGTTGCAGAAAAAGGGCATGATGAAGAAGAGGCTGGGCAGAACCGGCCTTGAAGTTTCTGTCATAGGTTTCGGGGGATTGAAACTCCCTTCGATAGAAAAGGGTGAGGCAAACAAAGTTCTGAACAGAGCACTGGACCTCGGGATCATCTTTTTCGACACTGCCAGGGCATATGGAGATAGCGAGGAAAAGATGGGCCTGGCAATGAGTGGCAGGCGAAACGAGTTATACATATCAACGAAGAGCCAAGCTCTAACAGCGGAAGGCATGAAGGCAGACATACGAGAGAGCCTTCGAAAACTCAGGACCGACTACATCGACATTTACATGTGCCACAACTTGAGGTACAAAAGTGACTACGAGAAGGTAATTGGACCTGGAGGGGCTGTTGAGGCACTCATGGAGGCGAAGGAAAATGGCGTGATTGGGCACATAGGTTTCAGTTGCCACCGCTTCCACGAAACCATGGAGCGCTGTTTGAAATCTGGATTGTTCGAAGCCATTATGGTATCATACAATGTTCTCAATGACGAGCTTGTCGACGAAAAGATACTTCCTTTGGCAAAAAACTTGGACGTTGGCGTCATAGCGATGAAGCCTCTGGCTGGCGGAGCCTTAGCATCGCCACCATCCCAGCTCAAGGCTGTAGCTGAGGTACAGCTCACGGCTGAAAAAGCGCTTAGGTTCGTCTTGGCCAACGATGCCGTGAGCGTCGCAATTCCTGGCATGGTTAGCATCTCGGAGGTCGAGGAGAACGCCCGAGTAGGTGAAACTTTCTCCTCGATGACTGTAGACGAGAAGGCGGAGCTGACAAGAGCGGCAGAGTCTCTTGGCAAGGAATTCTGCCGTGGCTGCGGATATTGCCAACCATGTCCCCAAGATATACGCATCCCCATAATCCTGCGTCAATTGGCCTACTACAAGAATTATGGTTTGGTCGAATGGGCGAAGGGTCGTTATAGCATGGTTGAGGTGAAAGCTGACGCCTGCGTAGAGTGTGGCCAATGTAAAGAAAAGTGTCCTTATGGTCTGGACGTGCCTTCAATGCTGAAAGAGGCCCACAATTTGCTTTCATCTTGAAGGTAACAATGATGTCAAGGATTTTCCAAATTTCTATGTTTGGAGATTTATATCTGGGAAAGTCCATCATAGGTTCTATTCTCTTGAAGGTGGTCCTAAGCCTTTCCAAGTAATTCCAACATAATTCTTTCGCCATCAAGAGTCAATTTGATGGGACATATAATGTCCTATTTTCGATTGGTGGTTTAATTCTCATGCCCCCTCTGAGATGGGAAAGTGCCATCCCGATGCAAAGCTCAATCCCGTCGCGCCCTACCGAAGCATTGCACTTCGTATCTGAATCTGTTTCGATGGCATTGATCAGATCTTCTATGCATTTAACCGTGGGACTTACTCTTTCAAAGGGCGGAAAGGGTACAGGTGCATGTGAACCCCACTTGTCCGATTCTACTCTCACCCTCATCCTCCAATCGATCCCGTTGTCCAATACTCTTACAACGCCTTTTGTGCAATCTACCTCAAATTCATACATTCCTGGAGATGGAACGAAGAAGGCTTGCTTACCTCCTTCGAAAGAAACCTGACCTGCAACGAGGGATGGGTCCTGGTCAAATGCATTCATAGCCTCATCGTACTCAGCTCCCTCGATCGTTCCTTGGATGTAGATTGGCTTTGGGTCTCCAAGTAAGAAGCGCACAGTATCGACTGTGTGGCTGTGCGTGTGCATCAGGGCTCCAGATGAATAGGCTATCACTACTCTCGGCTCACCTATCTTTCCTGCTTCTATTATTTCCCTCATCTTTTGATAGCCAGGATGGAACCTCCTAAGCGTCCCCACATTGAGCTTTACTTTCGCTCTCTTGCAAGCCTCGACTATATCGTCCGCTTGGGACATTGAGCAGCACATAGCCTTCTCGCAGTATATCCCCCTGACACCGTTTCTTGCTGCGAATGTAACTACTTCGTGGCGTATCGTAGCTGGAGTTGTAACGCTCAATATGTCGAGTTCCTCTTTAGCTATCATCTCCCTGAAATCCAAATATCTAGATTCGACTTTCCACCTTTTGCAGAAGGCATCCAATTTATCTGGATTCACATCTGCAGCAGCCACTATCTTTGTCCTACCCAGTGCCGAGTAGGCAGCGGCATGCGAGTATGGTAGAATGCAAGCAGCATAACCTTCGACCTCATCGTCGATAGAACCAGCCATCCTGCCGCACCCAACAACTCCTACTCTATACTCTCTCAAGCTTCACACCGCTATTGGAAAAAAGGCAGGATATATACATCCTTTTTCATATAGAAGGGGCTGGAATTCAAACTTTCGAATCATAATAAAACTTATGCGTTGAATTACCTTCTACTATTTCGACGAAACAGTCTTCATTGTCCCTCGTCGACATGGTATCAATATTTTCCAAAGATATAGAAAATGCATAGTGAATAGACCTGCTTAACATACCGCGTTCCTTTAGGAAGATCACCCTCCGATTTGTTAAAACTAAGAAACCTCGAGGCAATACGGTCATTACCTTCGCTTCCCCTTTTCCAGCCTCTTTTACAATCGAGCTGTAATTCCCATGCCATGAGGCTAGGATCTCTTCACCTTCCTCCAAGGGTATCGACCGCTTCCAATCAGCATCGCTTGACGTTTCACTTCACCCTTTTAATACTCGTGCAGAGCTTGACCTTTTTACCTCTCAATTCTGAATGACATGTATGATATTAAGATTATCTTAAGTATTACATACCCAAATTTCGCCTTTTTTCCCAACTAGAAAATATTGCAATTTAACCCCCTTTTAGAACTGTTTGGTGGAGGTGAGTATGTATTTTTAGATTCTTTTAATGGACTTTTTCAATGAAAATCGGTCAAAAGGGTAAAGCCGATCATGGCAGCGAGTTTTCCAATTATGTGCCCATGTATTCATGCCATGCGGATTTGCTTAGGGAGCATGATTTCCGAGCCAATCTTGTCTTTACAAGTGTCTGTGCTAGACAGATTTACTCCGCCTGCGGCATTTAAATTGAAGCTCTACTCGTCCTATGTTCCAAGAAGTAGGTGATTACTACCGATAGAAGCACTCCAGTAATAAGCGCAATCAACGAAACTCTGACCTCGAAACCAGAAGCATGAAGCAAGTAAGTTAATGAAAGTGATACCACAATCCATCCCCAGAAAATGTACATCCCAGAGGAAGAAGCGACAGCAGCTTTCTTTGCCTCTCTAGTTGTGAATCCAAGAATCATAAACCATGCTCCAATTGCAAGGAATGGGATAGAGATCGCGAGACCTATTGGAACGACAAATGTTGCGACGACCATAACTATTAGAGATATCATCAAGACAGTAAAGCTCACTAATGACAAACTTGCCTTCATGGTAAGCCATGTCTGCTCGTGGTTGGGATGATATAACCATTGTGCATCAACAAACTCAATGATTTACTTGTCTTCGCATTTGGTGCTCCCCAGCTGATTTGAATGCCTTCCTTAGCACATAGAAATTGGAGAATGAAGATGCGCAACCAGAAAAACTTTGGAAATATATTGTAATACTTTGGTGGAAAGCTTCTCTATGAAGTTCTTATCGGCGCAATGACATGCTCTTCCTAAGATTTTCTCTTTATAAAAATAAATGCCAAGATCGCATTTAGGAGCATAATTGCTGAGCAGATAAAAAATGGCGCATCAATCCCATAGTAGTGATGAGCCAAACCTGTCACAGCTGGCCCAACCACCATGCCCACATCTTCAGCTGCACCATAAATGCCCATAGATGCGCCTCGATCGAATGGGGAAATGTCCATTAGGGTTGCCATTAGGCATGGCGCAATCGTTGCCCCTCCAATAGCATAAATCGATGTCACCAAATATAGTTGGAGTATTCCATTGATCAAGGGAAATGCTGCGAAGGCAAAGGTGCAAAGAATCATCCCTAGGGCTGCTGGATACTTCCTTCCGACGCGATCCGACAATGATCCCACTAGAACCTGCGTTGGAAGTCCTACCAACCCTATTGCTGTAAAGACTAGACCGATCTCAGTTTCAGTAACGATGAAGTGTGCTGATTCCCTGAGGTAGATTGGGACGATGCTCTTTACAAACTGTAAGCTTAAGAAGTTGAGAGCAACCATGGCTAAGATTGGGGCAAGTAGGAAGGATCGGCTAGAGTTTAACTTCGAGCTTTGATCGTTCAGTGCACTCCTGATTGGAAATCGTATGGACTTTAAAGCAAAAATAAAAGCTATTCCAAAGGTAAAGGCACTAAGATAGAATGCTGTCCGATAATTTGCAGTCTGGGCTGCAAAGCCACCAACAAATGGTCCAATCACGGCACCCAAACCATACATCGCACTCCAAATGCCAAATGCCTTGCCCCTTCTTGAAGGACTCAAGTCAACGATCATCGCCCTCCCAGCAACTCCTACCGCCGAGGCTAGGACCCCATGCAGGAATTCCAGCATGGCGAAGATAGCTACAGAACTGTTCCACGCATACAAGGAAACATTGAGTGTCGAAAGTAAGATTGTTGGGACCATAACTTTTCCTATCGGTACCCTGTCGCACAGTAAGCCCCAAATTGGTTCGAATACAAGCATTCCCAGGCCCAGAAATGAAAATACAAATCCGATCTCGGCTACAGAGAAGCCGAAGGACCTATAGTAGAGGGAGAGAATGGGTGTGATGATCTGCCAACCTGTGGAATAAGCCAAAAGGACCATGCTTGGCAAGAGGAAAGTGCATTGGGAGTTTGAAGAGAGACCGAAGGCTTTCACCTCAATCGTTCCTATCTAGCATGCTTCCTCGCAGACGGTTCTTTAACTATTCGATCGACCTACTTTAGTTTAAATCAATGGCATTATATACAGTAGAGCCTTAATTCCTCTCTTAGTAACGCTTATCGTTATCATCTCTAGATCTTGAAATTGCTTTATTTGCTGCATCAAGTCTTGCATTTGCCAACCCTAGGCACCTTTGATGCATATCCCGTTTGAACAATTCCGATTTCAGGCTTTTTTCCTCCTAATCGATGAATGAAGGTTATGTGCTCCTGACTTATTCAACTTTAATTTATTATTCCAGTGCCACGCCCATGCTATCAAATCAGACCTTTTCTAATCTTCATCCCGTTTGTTGGCTTTTACCCTTAGATCAAACCCGATTCCTTCACCTTTATCTTCATACAGGAAACTATCTTCTTGGCAACTTCGCAATAGTGTGAACAAAGGTAATCTCTTTGGTGTGTCGAAGCATGCTCGCAACTTACCTTCGTCGCACACCCGAGCCGTTGAGCCTCTTTACAGATCACGTTCATAGAGCACACCCATAGCGCCTCTTGTGCCAAGACATTTTGAAAAGCTGTTGCTTTCCATACAAGATGGTACAAAAATGCCAAAAAAAGAAGACCCATAATCTATAATGGTCATTTTGGCCTCCGCGTCTCCCATACCTTCCTCAACTGCCCAATGAGTGGTTGCTTCTCAAGCCTATAAGCATGCCTGTAAAACTGAACTGCTGTTTTCCTCTAGGAATCGGGGCAAATAGGGCCTTTACGCAATTGGACGAGGAAAATTCCAGTTAGGGAATTCAACGCCCACAGAGCCAGTAGGATTGGAATTTAAGACCCTAGAAGTAGGTTGACATAAAAAGCATCGGTTCTTGTACATTTGGTGAAAATTGAATAGTTCTTGGGCCATTTGGGAATCGCATGGTCGTGCCACATGGAGCTTTATGGCTAATAAGACCCTGGTCATCAACAATAAGGGAACGCATATCAGTTCATAATGCATGACCGAGGCTCGTGAAGTGGAGAGTTCAGGAAAGGAAGGGGTTCAACCGTATCATCGGGCCAGGAGATGGTGGGCTAAGATACCTCAGTTTCTCAAGATTGGTCTTGGATGCTGGAAGTTCTTGGAGTGGCAACACGGGGAAAGAGGAGGTGGCGATCGTTGTCTTGTCTGGAACCTGTTCAATTTCAACCGAAAAAGCTAATTTCGATGGAGTTGGAAAGAGGTCGGATGTTTTCTCTGGGAAGCCCTTCCTCTTGTATCTTCCAAGAAAGGTATCATATACAATTAGGGCCTCAAGTAGGCTGGATGCTGCAATCATTGGAGCAGTTAGCAAAAAGGACACGAAACAAGTGCTTGTAAAACCACAAGATACCACTGAATCGATTGTTGGAGTTTTGAACTGGAGAAGGAAGGTCGTAACGGTATTTGGGGCGGATAAGTTGGCGGACAAGCTGCTTGTGGGTGAAACCTTCAACTCACCGGGCTGCTGGAGCAGCATTCCGCCACACAAGCACGATAGGGACGACCCGCCGGATGAACGCAAATTGGAAGAAATTTACTTCTACAAGCTGATGCCAGCTCAGGGATTTGGCATCCAGTGGATATATTCGCAAAAAGGCAGAGGGGAAGAGCTTAATGAGGCCATAGCTGTCGAAGACAACGATCTTGTTGCTATACCAAGAGGATACCATCCGGTCGTTGCCGGCCCTGGCTACAGGCTATATTACCTCTGGGCAATGGCGGGAATAAACAGGGAGTATGGAAGGTTCGCTATCGATCCAAAACATGCATGGTTAGGCAACCTAGAGCCAATCGTTAGGGAGTTTCTAGAAGGAAGGTGTTAGCATATAGGTAGATCTGCTCCTAACTCCCGCACCTATGCTGAAGGTTCAAACCTCTTCAATCGTTGATGTTTTAGTCGAGCATGAAAGAAATTGTAGCACGATCAGGCTTGATGTAAAAAATGCCACACTGAATGGAAATACGAACCATATCTCGGACAGCCCTATCAAGGTTGCTGCGATCGTTGGCGTGACCGAAACCACAAACCCCTCGGTGAAGAAGTAAACGCTGTAACTCATCCCCCTCCCCTCTTTGGGCGTTATGTCGGCCACCAACGAGTTCATCGGAGACCAAATGCTGCTACTGAAGAACGCGTATGCCAAGTAAGCCGCAACTAAAAGATGGCGCTGGGATAGCAAACCAAGAACGAATAGCGATATGGCGGAACAAATGATCGCCAAACTCAGAGCCTTCTTTGCCCCGACCTTTTCACCAAGGTAGCCTCCACTCAGAGAGCCTATTATGCCAGCGAAAGTTCCGAATCCAAATATCAGACTTGCCGCAGATTCGGAAAATCCTCTTGTTCCAACAAGGTAAACGGCCATGTAGGTTTGAGCCCCAGAGTATCCAACAGCCCTTAGGCCTGTGGCGACCAGAAAAATCACGAAAGCTGAAGAAGGCAACCTTGAATACCTTGGAATTTTACCAAACTCGTCACCATCTGAAGACATCATTTCAAGTTCTCCAGACCTGAGAATAACAAATCCCCATATGAGCATAGGTAGAGCCCAAAACACATAGCTCCATCTCCAACCTGCCGTTGACAAGAATATAGAGAGAATGATAAGTCCTATGGCCGAACCAAAGCTTCCGAGAGCATTGTGAAAGCCCATCGACCTGTTCATCTTCTCCCTTTCAATGATTTGACTAATGTAGCTTAGACCTGAGATGTGGTAGATTGGGGAACAAAGCCTCATGGCGGAGATGCCTAGCAACAAGATCCAGAAGTTTCCAGCCTTGCTTACAAGGAGAGCCGCTAATCCTTCAGTGACCATGCTTGTGAAAAGCAGTTTTTTCGTGGTGAACCTTCCAGTTATCAATCCAGAAGGAAGATTTGCGAGTAGTTGGACAATGCCTGGGACTGTAGCTACTAGAGAAGCTTCAAGAAGGCTCAGGTTGAACTCCAATATGAAGACAGGGATGAGAGCAACCTGAGTGAGATAGTACACCTCCACGAACATATGCGTCACACATACAACCCAGAAAGGTTTCAATCCATTCACTGTTTCACTGGATTTCCATAACCCGAATCACATCCATATAAAAGCTCGACTACGGGAGCAAGCAAGCGATGATAGATTGAGGAGCCGAAAATAGATCTGGATCGATGTTCTTTTGGCGATGTAATATTTGGAAAAGTGCTTGGGAGATTATCTGGTTTTGCCATTCTTCGTGCAACTATGATCGCTTAAGTTCCTTCTTCATCTTATAGTAAGTGAATTTTCGATTTGTTCTAGCTGTTAGAGCATCATTAAATATAATGTAGCCAAGTGATTCGTAAAAACCTTTTGAGACGGGTGTCGAATCCAGAGTGAGGGTTACGATTCCGTTTGTAAGGGCTCTTTTCTCCAATTCGAGCATGATCGATTTGCCAAACCCCTTACGTTGGCACGAAGGATGCACGAAAACGCCAACTATTTCCGTTCCGAGAAGCGTGCCAGTTCCAACTATTCTGCCTCCCAAATCAAAGATAAGCGTGAATCCGTTCCTTGCATTTTCTAGAATGCGCTCCCTAGAATGGTGGTCAGATTTCATATGCTCTCTAAATTCTTCAGGGTAATCGGAATATGAAGCATCCACAGTCTCATCGATCAAGTGCTTCAAGTCTTCCAAATCGTTATGATTGAACTCTCTTAGCCTAGATCCCTGCATCACGTTTTTCAAAAACCCTTCTACTTTCAGTGGCTTAATAAATAGATCTGCGCCCACGCTAAGGCATATATGTTTGTTTTCAGCAAGTAAAAATCCGTCATGGGTAAAGTAAATTTCATCATACCCGAAGGACCTTTCCAGCCAGATTGGAAGTCGCTAGAGGGGTATACGGTTCCCGAATGGTACCTAGATGCCAAGTTTGGCATCTTCATTCACTGGGGCGTATACTCCGTACCAGCTTTCGAGAACGAGTGGTACCCCAGGAATATGTACCTCAAGGGCCAAAAGGCGTACGAGCACCACATCGATACGTATGGTCCACATAGAAGATTCGGTTACAAGGACTTTGTTCCAGAGTTCAAGGCAGAAAGGTGGGATCCTGATGAATGGGCGGAACTTTTCAAAAAGTCAGGTGCAAAATATGTGGTACTAGTAGCGGAGCACCACGATGGTTTTGCGATGTATGATTGCAGCTACAGTGAGTGGAACTCAATCAAGAAGGGGCCAAAGCGCGACATAGCCCGCGAGTTGGCAGTAGCGGTCCGGAAGAAAGGACTGGTCTTCGGCGTTTCCTACCACCGAGCTGAGCACTGGTGGTTCTTCGAAGGGGGCATGCAGTTTGACTCTGATGTTAAAGACCCGCGATACCATGGCTTATATGGTCCCGCGAAGCCGAGTGGCACACAACCTGATGAGGAGTTCCTTAACGAATGGCTTGGACGGGCCTGCGAATTGGTGGACAAATATTGTCCTCAACTGTTTTGGTTTGACTGGTGGATCGAGCAAAATTCATTTGAGCCTTACCTCAAAAAGTTCGCCGCTTACTACTACAACCGAGGAGCGCAATGGAACCTAGGGGTCGCCATCAACTACAAGCATAACGCATTTCCGGAAAAGACAGCTGTTTTGGATATAGAGCGCGGGAAACTGGATACCTTGCGACAAAGATTCTGGCAGACCGACACATCCGTTTGCAAAAAATCATGGGGGTACATCAAAGACCATGATTACAAGTCAGCGGGCTCGATCATACTAGATTTAGTGGACATAGCCAGCAAAAACGGCTGCTTGCTCCTTAACATCGCACCACGTCCAGATGGAACGATCCCGGAAGAGCAGTGCGAGATCCTTCTGGAGGTTGGCCGCTGGTTGGAAATCAATGGCGAGGCCATATACGGCACGAGGCCTTGGATAGTTTATGGCGAGGGACCTACGCGCTCTATTGGCGGGGAGTTCAAGGACCAAAGCGAACCCTTCACCGGTCGGGACATCCGTTTCACGACCAAGGGTAGTACGCTTTACGCTATAGCGCTTGCATGGCCTGGGGAGGAGTTGGTCGTCCAGTCGCTGGGCACAAACCTGAGGCTCTACCAAGGAGAAATCTGGAATATTAAATTGCTTGGTTCTGAAGAGCCTGTTGAGTGGTCCCTTGATGAGACTGGATTGAGGATGAAGGTTCCTACACACAAACCTTGCAACTATGCGTTCGCATTTAAGATAGAGAAAAAGGAATAGAAATCTTCTTGGAAGCTCCTCACGCAAAATTTGTTTTCGCGCACCATTCCATTTTCGTTTATGGCGTGCCCATTGCCATAGAGGTTCATCAAAAAGTTTCTAGAAAAAGGCACGAAACTGGGATTGGCCGAGTCTTTGCTCCTAGGCAGTGTAACGGAAATAGGAGATTTGATGGCCGTTCCCATTGGAAGGATTGGTAACAGAACAGTTTACTTCTATTCTAGGTTTTTGACTCCGGGGCTATGATGTCTTTGAAGAAATCTCCCCTTCAGGACAGCGAGTTTAGTTGCTCATGCACCTTGAGTTGATCCTTACTTTGGTGTGGTGCTGGGCTCTATTTTATATATATCTCCTTATTTTGTATTATTTCCATGGTCAGGATATTGG